>JBNJEM010000267.1:0-9977 GCA_051745935.1 Planctomycetota bacterium | reverse complement strand
CCCGCGCCGCTCATTGGCCAGTCTCCGCGAGCCATCACACCGGACGACCAAACGGGGGGGATGAACGGCGGCACGTCTCCATTGCCCCCCCTCGTGCCTCGCGGCATCGTTTGCCCCCGCTTCATGGTGTATTGCGATCACGCCAAAAAGTATAGCTTATTGAAGTCCTATCGTACCCGCCCCCGGACGCACGGAAAAGGCGGCCCCCCCACTCAGGTGCCGAGACGCGTGGCAGGAGCCTCCCGCGGCACGATGTTGCCACATTTCCATAGTGCGTTGTTATCCATATTGCGAGCGGGGACGGCATTGCTTGGTCCTGACGCGGTCCTGCCAGCCGTTGGTCGTGGCACGTCCGTGGCGAGGTGGTTTCCGGGGGCGATGGCTGCCAAAATGGCATGCGCTCTCGTCGACGGCGTGAATCCCGTGCAAGCCCGCTGCGTGTAAGTGCCGGCCAAAAATGCACTTATGCCAGATTCCCTGACGATTGGCACATATCTTGCAGCGGAGCGTAGGGCGAGAATTGGGGCTGTCATATGCGAAGCTTCGAAGCGTTCTCACAATCGAGGTGGGGGTCGGTGACGCGAAGGTTGCGGGCCCAGCGTGAAGAATGAGCCCAGCCGTTGTAGGGGGGCACGGGCGTGGTCCCCAGGTAGTGGCGGCGGGCAAGAGATATCGCGAGCAACAGGAGGAAATCCGACGTGGCGAAACACATGGCCTATGACGATGACGCCAGGCAAATGCTCAAGTCTGGGGCGCAAAAGCTGGCACGAGCGGTACGAAGCACTCTCGGTCCCCGCGGGCGGAACGCGGTGCTGGACAAAGGGTGGGGGTCGCCAAAAATCACCAAAGACGGCGTGACGGTCGCCGAGGATATCGAGTTGGACGATCCCAACGAGAACCTCGCCGCTCAGTTGCTCAAGGAGGCGGCGAGCAAGACCAATGACGTCGCTGGTGACGGGACGACAACGGCCACGATATTGGCCGAGGCGATCTACTGCGAGGGGCTGAAAATGATCGCCGCCGGCGCCGACCCGATGGCGTTGGCTCGCGGGATCGCCAAGGCCACCGAGGCGGCAAGTCAGGAGGTGCTCAAGCAGGCAACCCCGCTGAATGAGAAGTCCAAGAAGGACATTCAACAAGTGGCCACGATCGCCGGGAACAATGATCCGACGATCGGGAATGTGCTGGCCGACGCGATTCTGAAAGTCGGGAAAGATGGCGTGATCACCGTCGAGGAGGGCAAAAGCGCCGAAACGACGGTGGACGTGGTCGAGGGGATGCAGTTTGATCGCGGCTTTCTCTCGCCTCACTTCGTCACGGACCAAGACAAGATGACGGTGGAGTTGGAAAATGCCTATGTCTTGATCCACGAGGAGAAAATCTCCAGCAACAAGAAGCTCATCCCTCTGCTGGAAGAGGTCAGCAAGTCCAATAAGCCGTTGTTGATTATCGCGGAGGACATTGAAGGCGAGGCGTTGGCCACGCTGGTGGTCAATAAGCTGCGAGGAATCCTCAACGTGGCCGCCGTCAAGGCCCCGGGCTACGGGGATCGCCGGAAAGCCATGCTCGGTGACATCGCCGTGTTGACCAAGGCGAATCCGATCTTCAAGGATTTGGGGATCGATCTGGAAAGTGTGAAGGTCAGTGATCTGGGGCGCGCGAAGAAGGTCCGGATTTCGTCGGATGATACGACGATCGTGGGCGGGGCTGGTGGTAAAGAGGATATCAACGTCCGGGCGAATCAAATTCGTCGCGAAATCGAGCAGACCGACAGCGATTACGACCGAGAGAAGTTGCAAGAGCGGCTGGCGAAGCTGGCCGGGGGCGTGGCGCAGATCAATTGTGGAGCCGCCACCGAAACGGAAATGAAAGAGCGCAAAGCGCTGCTCGAGGACGCGAAGTCCGCCACTCAAGCGGCGCTGGAGGAAGGGATTGTCGCCGGCGGGGGGATCGCCCTGCTCCATGCTGAAAAAGCGGTCGAGAAGTTGGAGGTCGCCGGGGATGAAGCCCTGGGCGCCAAAATCATCCTGAAAGTGCTCGAGTATCCGTTGCGCACGATTGCACAAAACGCCGGTTGCGACGGCGCGGTCGTGGTTAATCGGGTGCGGGGCATGAAGGGCAAACAGGACGGATACAACGTCGAAAAAGCCTCTTATTGTAATCTCGTCGAAGCAGGCATCGTGGACCCCGCTAAAGTGGTCCGTACCGCGTTGCAGAACGCAGCGAGTGTGGCGGCCCTGCTGCTCACCACCTCGTCGTTGGTGACGGACATTCCGAAAGCAGCCGACGAGGAGCCAGCCGAGCCCGGTGGCGGCATGGGCGGCATGGGCGGCATGGGCGGCATGGGCGGCATGGGCGGCATGGGTGGCATGGGCGGCATGCCGGGCATGATGTAGTCCGGGCCCCCCTGGTGCCTGAAGTGTCCCGAGACAAGTAATCCACAACCAACCTGGCAATAGAGCGAAAAAAGGAATCACATTATGGCGAAGATCAAGATCCGGCCTTTGGATGACCGTGTAGTGGTAGAGCCGATTGAGGCCGAGGAAACGACGGCGGGTGGAATTGTGTTGCCCGATACGGCGAGAGAGAAGCCTCAACGGGGCATCGTGGTGGCCGTGGGGCCGGGGCGTTTGCTGGATAATGGCGAACGGGGTGAAGTCTCGGTGGCCGAAGGCGACGAGGTGATCTACGGCAAGTATGGTGGCTCGGACATCGAGATCAACGGCGACGAGGTCAAGATTCTGCGGGAGAGCGACATCTTGGCCAAAGTGATCAATTAGGCTTCGGGTTTCGTGGTGACCGGACATTTCATGCTCCGGCAGGGATAAATTAACGAACCATCCACTAGGGATTTCAAGCGTGGCAAAACAACTGCTTTTTGAGGAACACGCCCGGCAGAAGATGATGCGGGGCGTCGATAAGCTGGCCGACGCCGTGGCCATAACGATGGGCCCGACCGGCCGTAATGTGATTATTGACAAGTCGTTTGGCGAACCAACGGTCACCAAAGATGGGGTCACGGTGGCCAAGGAGATAGAGCTGGAAGACCGCTTCGAAAACATGGGCTCGAAGCTCGTGGTCGAAGTCGCTCAAAAGACCTCCGATTTGGCCGGGGATGGGACCACGACGGCGACCGTGTTGGCGCGGGACATGTTCAAGGAGGGGCTGCGCAACATTGTGGCCGGGGCCAACCCCGCGGCCATCCGTCGCGGCATTGAGCGGGCGGTGGACGCGGCCGAGGAACAATTGCTCAAGATGGCCAAGCCCGTCTCCGAAAAGTCGCAGGTGGCGGACGTCGGTACAATCAGCGCGAACAACGATCCGGCCATTGGCGAGTTGCTGGCCGACGCGTTGGAGCGGATCGGGAAGGATGGCGTCATCACGGTTGAAGAAGGGAAGACTCGCGAGACGACGGTGGAATACGTCGACGGGATGCAATTTGACAAAGGGTACATCTCGCCCTACTTCATCAATGATGCGTCGACGATGGAGTGTTCGCTAGAGGACGCGTACATCCTGATTCATGAGAAGAAGATCAACAATATCCGTGACTTGATTCCGATCCTCGAGAAGGCGGGATCCAGTGGAAGGCCGTTGCTGATCATTGCCGAGGACGTGGAGTCGGAAGCGTTGACGCTGTTGGTGGTGAACAAGCTGAGAGGCACGCTGAACGTGGCCGCCGTCAAGGCGCCCGGGTTCGGCGATCGTCGCAAGGCGATGTTGGGCGACATTGCCACCCTCACCGGCGGCACGCTTATCAGCGAGGATCTGGGGATTGACCTGGAGAACCTGACGCTGGATCATCTTGGGTCCGCCAAGAAAATTACCATCGACAAGTCAAGCACGACGATTGTCGAGGGGAAGGGGGACCGGAAAGAGATCGAGAAGCGAGTGGAGCAGCTCAAGACGCAGATCGAGGAAACGGACAGCGACTACGATCGCGAGAAGTACCAAGAGCGGCTGGCTAAGTTGGCCGGCGGCGTGGCGGTCGTCTCCGTGGGCGCCGAGACCGAAACCGAGATGAAGCAGAAGAAAGCTCGCGTCGAGGATGCCTTGCACGCGACGCGAGCCGCGGTGGAGGAGGGGATCCTGCCTGGCGGCGGCGTCGCGCTGGTGCGGTGTGTCGATGCGGTGACTGAAGTTCGCGGTTCGGCTCGGGGCGACGAAAAAATCGGAGTCGATATCGTTCTGCATGCACTCCCCGGTCCCATCCGCCAGATCGCCAACAATGGCGGGATTAACGGTTCGGTGGTGGCTGACGAAATCTCGCAACGGTCGACCAACATCGGCTTTGACGCCAACACCGGCGAGTACTTGGATATGCTGAAGGCTGGCATCATCGACCCGGCCAAGGTGGTGCGAACCGCGTTGAGCAATGCGGCGAGCATCGCCGCCTTGATGTTGACCACCGAGACGTTGGTCACCACGTACGACGAGGAAGACAAGCAGAAAGTGCGAGTCGAGGGGAGCGTGGCGTAAGCCGTCGCGCGGCTGGGTGTCTAGGCGGATCGACAGGTTGGGCGGCGGTCACGAAAGGGGGCTTCCGCAGTCAGTTCCCGCTTCGGAGGGGATTGAGTCTTGCGAGGCGGGTGAAGATCGCGGTCGATGTCGGTTTTGTCTTGACAGCAACGGCTGTATCGAGGAATGATTCAGTAGGGTCACTTCGCTGTGAAGTGGCCCTCTTGTCCATCGGGGCAGCTTCATTCGGGGCAGCTTTATTGGAACCACGTGGCGTGCGACGTCGGCCCCTGGGCGTGCAAATCATGCTTCAAAGGGTCCTTCAAGCGATCAGAAGCGACCACAAACCACTAACCAAAGCGTATCGACACGAACGCGTGTGTGCGTGCCATGGCAACTATGTCGGACAAAAGGTGTTACTACGAAGTGCTAGGCGTGTCGCGCAGCGCATCCGAAAAGGAGATCGCGGACGCCTACCGGAAACTGGCGATCAAATACCATCCCGACAGTAACCCGGGGGACGAGGATGCGACGCGCAAGTTCAAGGAGGCGGCGGAAGCCTACGAGGTGCTCTCCGATCAGACCAAGCGCGCCCAGTACGATCGGTATGGGCACGCGGGTTTCGAGGCCGGCGCCAGTCAATTTCAAAGCGTCGATGATATCCTCGATGTCTTCGGAGAAATGTTCGGGGGAGGCATCTTTGACGACTTTTTTGGCGGCGGCAGACGGGGGCGCCGCGTGCATCGCGGCCGCGACGTTCGCTGTCACGTCACGTTGGACCTGGAAGAGGCCGCGCGCGGCGTGACGAAAACCGTTGAGTTTCAGCGAAGTACGCCCTGTCGAAAGTGCGACGGGAGCGGAGCCATGCCCGGCTCGTCAAGGGAGCGGTGCCGTCGCTGTGGCGGGCACGGCCAGGTGGTGCAGGCCGCTGGCATCTTGCGAGTCCAAACCACATGCCCCTCGTGCGGGGGCAGCGGGTCGGTGATTTCCCGCCCCTGTAACGCGTGCAAGGGGTCGGGTTACGAAGCGGCCACGGTCAAAAAAGAGGTGCGCCTTCCGGCTGGTATCGACCATGAAATGCGCGTGCGATTGCCGGGGGAAGGCGAGCCGAGCCCGGATGGGGGACCGCCCGGCGACTGCTATTGCTTCGTCTCGGTTCGGGAACACCCTCTGTTTCACCGCGATGACAAGCATCTGATCCTCGAGTTCCCCATCACCTACACCCAGGCGGTCCTTGGCGCGACCATCGAAGTGCCCACCCTCAACGGCGCCGATACCTTGACCATCCCGCCCGGCACGCAGTCCCGCGAAGTGTTTCGGGTGCGACGTCGAGGCATGCCCGACCCGCACGGCGGACGGCAAGGGGACCTGTTAATCCAAACCTACGTGGAAGTACCAAAGAAACTGAACGCGCGCCAAAAGGATTTACTGCGTCAGCTGGCTGAGGTGGAACATGCCGAAGTGACACCACATCGTCGGTCGTTCCTGGAAAAACTGCGCGACTATTTCACGTCGAACGAAGAAGAGAGCATTGAGGATACGAAGTGATGTCAAAACAGCCAGAAGATCATTCGTCGTTTTCGGACGAGCAACACGCGACGCCGGACCGGGACCTGGAAAGGCCGGAGGCGCGGGCGGCCTCGTCGCGGCCGTTGGGCGGGGACGAGGACCCGGTCGAAACCGAGGCCGACGCTGACCCCGTGACGGGCGCCGACGAATCCAATGCTCACCTCGACGCCGCGCGGAGTGGTCTGGACGCCACGGCGGAAAAAGAGACCGAGCTGGCGGAAGAGGAGAAGATGGATGCGGAGTCGCTCCGGGCCGAACTGGCGGAATCCAGAAAACGAGTAGTGCGATTGCAGGCGGAATTGGAGAATTACCGCAAACGGGTTCAACGCACTCTGCAAGAGGAACGGCAATATGCAAGCCTCCCGTTAATGAGAGACCTGCTCGGGGTGGTCGACAATCTTCAGCGAGCCATTGACGCCGCGCACGAATCTGTTGGGGCCACCCAAGAGGGGTCAGCGTCGGGAGGCGTCCTGGAGGGGGTCAAAATGGTGGCTGGACAGCTGACCGATGTTCTCAAAAAACACCACTGTGAGGAAATTGCCGCCGAAGGGACCCAATTTGATCCAAACGTGCACGAGGCAATCGCCCAATTCCCGAGTCCGGAACATGAGCCGGGACAGGTTACCCAGGTGACACAGACGGGCTACCGGTTGCACAATCGAGTGATCCGTCCGGCGCAGGTTATCGTGGCGGCCCCGGAACCGGGCGAACAACAGGAATAATCTGGTCGAATGGTTCTCGGCTGCCGTGGAGGAATCGTTATTGGTCCATTATGATTGAGGTGTAATGGATGTTTATGGCTGTCTCGTCACGCAAGTGACGCCGGTTCGTTCCCCGTGGGCTCCAGAAACAGCTGGGTATCGGGGGGCCTGTGAATTTGGAGTTGTCGATGCCTACCTATGATTACTGCTGCAACGCCTGCGACCATGAGTTTGAGTATTTTCAGTCGATCAATTCTCCGGTAAAACGAAAGTGTCCGGCGTGTGGCCAGCTCAAACTAAAACGTTTGATTGGCCCAGGGGCGGCTATCATGTTCAAAGGCTCCGGTTTCTATGAGACGGATTATCGGAGCGAATCGTATAAAAAGCGCGCGGCCGAGGAAAAAGAAGCCGCCTCGCCCTCGAAGGAGTCGAAGGGAGAGTCGAAGGGAGAGTCGAAGTCGGACGGCAAAGCGGATCAGCCCAAGACGGAATCAAAAGGGAAAGCTACCTCCAACGAAACGTCCAGCGGCAGCTCGGCCGCTAGCAAGGGTGGAGAATAATCGGTTCGTGCCCGGGGGTGAATCGCCATGGCCATACTTGTGTGCCCCACCTGTGGCCGAGAATTCGACAGCGCTCAAACCCCTGCCATGCCTTTTTGTTCGGAGCGTTGTCGATTGATCGATCTGGGGCGATGGCTGAGCGAGGAACATGGGATGCCGGTCGATTCGGACCCCGGAGAGGAATCCGACGAATTCCCGGAAGACGACCGGTAGACCAGGGGATGTGAGGTGCCAGCCGCTACCTCCGGGGCTTGGGCTGGGTCCGCGTCTGAGAAAAGCAGAAGCGAGAAACATCGTCCCAGCTTGGACGCCTCGTTGTTGTACACGAGAGTTCTCCCAAGGGGCCACCGCCCGGCCTCGCCGCTTGGATCTCCGGGCCATTGGTGGCGCCCGCTTCCCGGGTCAATCCAGCCCTTGCCCCAGGAACGTACGCGGGTTGCGGGGGCTCGTCGCCCCCCCGAGTCGCCGCGGAGGGACATCCGAAAGGAGCCTAGCGATGGACCACTGGGTGTGAAGTTTGGCGGCATTTCTCTTTGGATACCGGGTACGGGGCTGGCGTCTCCCTCCGGGCGGTGAATCTCTGCCGCTCAGCTTCCAGGTTTTCCGCGTTTTTTTCGGTTTCCGGTACAGCAATTCCGCCGCGCTGAGGTAAAATACTGGCTCCATAAACGTGCAATCGGGACATGAGCCGCGGGCGCGGCGGTGACGCATCACGTACCGGGCCCATTCTCCCGCCATTCCTTTATTCCAGTCGTGCGGTTTGGAGCCGGGCACCCCATCGAGGCTTTTTTATACCGGTCGCGGATGATTTTCCCGGCCGCGAGTCCGACCAACGGGCGAACGGCTTGCGTCGGGCAGCTTTCCACCCGGAAGAATCCAACCGCCTGAAATATACTGCAGCGAGGTAGGCACAATGCTACACGAATCGGGGACGATCCGCAAAATCGCTTGGGGCGAGATATTTCCCTGGTTGATGCTTCCCCGGGCCGCACCCTTTGCAGCCACCGTGCCGGTGCTTTTTCTGGCCACGATAGGCGTCCTATTGATGCCCCTGGGATGGTGGGGGATCGGGTTGCTGCTCCCCAGCGATCAACAGGAGACCGTGGAAGCCATCGAGCACTTGCCGGTCGGGCCGCGGTGGCATGATGTTGCCCATTCCATTCCCAGCGCGGAGGATATCCGTTCCGTGTTCGTATTCCAGTGGGCCGATCTGCATGGCCCCATGCTTTCGGCCGCCCACACGCTGGTCAACCCGCTTTTGCAGATGCTGCGTCCCGCGACCAGTTGGCCGGAATTGGCGTATTGGGCTTTGGGAAGCATCTGGAATTTGTTGGTTTGGGGACTCTTCGGCGGCGTGATTACTCGCATGGCTGTCATGCGTTATGGGCGAAATCAACGTGAGGGGCTTGGTTCCGCCTATCGGTTCGTGTCGCCTCGGCTGTCGGTGCTCGTCCAAACACCCCTGTTCGTGCTCTCGGCGGTTGTCCTGGTCTTGGTTTTGTCCAGTGGCGTGGGATGGATTTCACAGTGGAACGTGGGACGGCTGTTAGCATCCTTGGTCTGGTTTCTGGTACTCTTCGGCGGCCTGATCGTCGCGATTCTCGTCGTGGGAATCGCGATTGGCTGGCCTCTGATTTGGGGAGCCTTGAGTACGGAGGAAATGGGAGACGTTTTCGAGGGCGCTCAGCGCACCTTCGCCTACCTCTACGGACGGCCCCTCCATTACGCGTTTTATGGTCTAGTCGCCGTGGTGGTAGGTTCGGTGAGCGCTTGGGTGGTCAACGTCTTCGCGCACCTCGTGGTCTACTTTAGCCGCTGGGGCCTGTGGGAGGCCGCGACGGATGGCCGCGCGGCGACAGGCAGTGCGGCGGTCGTGGGCGAGGCGATCATCGAGCGGCTGAATCAGTTGGTTCTGACCGTCGGCACGGCATTCCCATATGGTTTTCTCTTCGCCGCGGCCGGCGTTGTCTATCTGCTCGTTCGCCGGGATACCGACCAGATCGAATTCGACAATGTGCACGTTCCAGGTCGGCAACTCCGGCAAGGTTTACCGCCGCTTACCACCGACGAAGCCGGCGTACCCGATATCGACACGGCGGAATAGTTTGGTGGTCGGGGGGGATGAATATCAGAGAAGTCCGTGAAAATCATTTCCTGGCGATCCGCATCCGGCCAGGGTTGAACCACGAGCCCCAGGATCCAAGGGACCGAAAAGACCAACAGGGGCCCCGGCGGATGCCGCCCCACTTGTGAATCAGCGCGGCGCGACGAGCGACGTAAAACCTAGGACCCCGAAATCAAAAGGTCCGAGGCCGGGTTGGCCCCGCCGGCTCGCGAGGTTACTTGCCAAGCCTTTCTTTCACGTCACGCGGAAGTTCGCGTTTGCCGGTCACCGTGGGTTCGCGATCGCCGTGTCCGAGTCAAACCTGTGTCGGATGGGCCGTGTAAGGCGCGGTATCTCCCGTATTCGCGGTCAACTGAATTCGCGCGGGCCCCAAAACCGACCATCGTCGCGCCGCGCGAATGAAGCAGACCACGAATGTGGGTGTTCGGACTTGGGCAGCTTACTGGACGCCTGCGTACACTTCCCCCCGTATTCGCGGTCAACTGAATTCGCGCGGGCCCCAAAACCGACCATCGTCGCGCCGCGCGAATGAAGCAGACCACGAATGTGGGTGTTCGGACTTGG
>JBNJEM010000266.1:0-10027 GCA_051745935.1 Planctomycetota bacterium | reverse complement strand
GGTCGGCCGGTCCGAACAACATCATGTTGTCTCGATACTTCCGGCGAATCGAAGCCAGCTCCTCGTCGTCACTTCCCGGAATGTTGGCTAGATCCTCCGAAATCTCATCCCACGACTTGCCTTGACCGGTGATCATATAGCTCAATGTTTGCACCTTGAAGTTGGCCCTCTCATAGTCGTTTTGGGCCGCCTGCATGCGCTCCCTCGCGTCCTCGGCCTCACCGGTTAACCGCTGTGATTTGCTGAAAAAGACAAACGAGGTCACGCATAATCCGACCGTGAGCATGACCAACAGGATCAGTGCCATGTGCAGACCCTGGTTCTCTCGCGACGCCATACTGAAGACTCCCTGTGTATTGCGGTTTTCCGCGCCAAAAGCGAATCGCCAACCCCGGGGGTTCGTGATCGACCACCTAGAATATCGAAGAGAGAATTAGGCATTCGATGTGACCCCGCCCCGGATTAAACCGTTCGCCTCGGATCACGCGCGGCGGGCCCTATCGAAACCACCCTGGCTAAATCATTGTAAGGTAAGAACCTAGATCGAGTGTAAACAGGCCTCCACGGACTGTCAATAAAATCTACAAGCTGGGAAGACTTGAAAAGACAGGAAAAGTGTCGTTTGGGTGGAGTCATACCGGTCGCCCCCCGCGTCAGAAGGCTATTATGGGGGGCAAAAGCCCTGACAAACCCCATGCTTACCTGGCCCGGGGAGTGGGCTGATGAAAACCCCGAAAACTGGGTAAACTGGAGCTGCGAGGTTTTCAGCAGTTCTCGTGCGTCCCGCGCCGGAAGGCGAAGACGGCGAAGACCTTCCCACCCGCGCGGTGACCATTACCAGCGGCGTTCCTGGTGCCACAATAGGCCCACCGGTGGCAAGACGGACCTGGCGCGATAAGAATTCGATGACCAGTGGAGGCTTTATACGTCAGGCGGTTGCAGGTGTCCGGGTGGAAAGCTGCCCGACGCAAGCCGTCCTCCCGTTGGTCGGGCTCGCGGCGGAAACTCATGCGCGACCGGTAGAGCGGCGAGAAGCTTGCATTTGTTCACGCAATTCCAGCAACCAACGGGAGCGGGCTAACCCGATTCGAGCGGGGGCTCGGATTGGGTCGGCGGTCCGGCCGCCCTGGGTTTTGTAGTGTGTTTTGAACCACCGGAACGGGGTGGGGGTTAGGAACGGACGGATGAACGACAGACCGCGCCAACGTCAGCTCTTTGAGGACGAGTCCGTGGAAAACAACGTCACGGGGCGAGAGGGGACGGCTGATCAAAATCGGGACGAGGGGTCGGATCCCGAGCGGTTGGAGGGAAAACACGTCTACGTGGTGGACGCCCACTCGCTCATCTATCAACTGTTCCATGCGCGGGGGGACATGAGTGGGCCGCATGGTCAGGCGGTGGGCGCGATCCACGGGTTCTTGGCGGACATTATTCGGATTCTAACCGAGTGCAAGCCGGACTATCTGCTCTCGGCGTTTGACCCGCCTGGCAAGACATTTCGGCACGACATCTATGATCAGTACAAGATGAACCGCGAGCCGATGCCGCTCGATCTGCGCTCACAGATCCCCAACATCGAGCGGTTCTTGCTCGCCCTGGGGATCCCGGTGTTTTCAGTGCCGGGATATGAAGCGGACGATGTGCTCGCCACGGTGGCCTGGCAGGTCGAGCGATTGGGGGGGCATTGTTTCCTGGTCACGGGCGACAAGGACTGCTGCCAGCTGATCACGGATCGAGTACGGATGTACAACATTCGCAAGGCGGAAATCATCGACCGGGCGGCGGTGGTCCGTCAGTGGGGCATTCGTCCCGAGCAGGTGGTGGACCTCCAAGCGCTGTGGGGAGACGCGACGGATAACATACCGGGGATTGCGGGCGTCGGCTGGAAGACGGCCTCGCGGTTATTGGCTCGCTACGAAACATTGGAAGGCGTGTTCCAGCATGTGGAAGAGATTTCGGGTGCGAAACGTCGCGAGAACATCCGTGCGGGCGAAGAGGCGGCCTTGATGAGTCGGGAACTCGTCCGTCTGGTCCGCGACGTGCCTCTCGATATCTCGTGGAACTCGGCACGGGTGGGCCGGATCGACGGCGACCAAATGCTGGCCTTGTGTGATGAATTTGGATTTCGGGGACTGCGGGATCAGGTGAGAGCGTTAAGTGGGGCGGCGGCTCCGGTCAATGTTCAAGCCGCCTACGAGACCGTGGATACCGAAGAGAGGTTGAACGAGCTGGTTGATCGGTTGAGCCAGCAAACCCGTATCGGGGTGGACACCGAAACCACCTCGACTCAAGCGCGGTGGGCGGACATTGTCGGTTTTTCGTTCTCCTGGAAGCCGGCACATGGGGTGTATGTGCCCGTGCGAGCCCCGGCGGGCGATCCAGCGCTCGATCCAAGACGTACCATCGAGGCGTTGCGCCCGGTTTTCGAGAACGAACGGATCGAGAAGGTGGGGCAAAACTTGAAGTATGATCTGGTTGTGTTGCGCGCGGCGGGCGTACGGATGCGAAATGTCGCGTTTGATACCATGGTTGCTGATTATTTGTTGGAGCCGGGGCAGCGCAACCATGGTCTTGACGATTTGGCCAACCGGTACTTGAACCACCAGACCATCAAGATCAGTGAATTAATTGGACGGGGGAAGCAACAGAAACGGATGGACCAGGTGCCTGTCCATTTGGTGACCCCCTATGCGGCCGAGGACGCGGACCTGCCGTTGCGGCTCGCCGGGCAGTTGGCGTCCCGATTGCGTGAGGAAGCATTTGAGACGTTGTTTCATGAGCTGGAAATGCCATTAATTGACGTCTTGGCCGAGTTGGAGTTCAATGGGATCAAGGTGGATGTACCGTTGCTCCAACGGCTCAGCGAGCGCTATGGGCGTCGCCTGGCTGAATTGGAAGCCGAGATTCACGCGATGGCGGGTGGCCCCTTTAACATCGATTCCCCCAAACAGTTGTCCCGGGTTCTGTTTGGTCAGCTGGGCCTGCCGGTGGTCAAGAAAACCAAGACGGGACCGAGCACGGATGCCGACGTATTGAACCAATTGGGCGCGATTCATCCGCTGCCGGCTAAAATCATCGAGTACCGGCAGCAAGCAAAGCTCAAGAACACCTACGTGGATGCCTTGCCCGCGCTGGTCCATCCCAAAACCGGACGCGTGCACACGTCGTTCAAACAGGATGTGGCTGCTACCGGGCGACTCAGTTCCACGGATCCGAACTTGCAAAACATTCCTGTTCGGACGCGCGACGGACGGGAGATTCGGGCCGCCTTCGTGCCCGGATTCTCGGGCTGGCAGCTTCTCTGCGCTGACTACTCCCAGATTGAATTGCGAGTGTTGGCCCATTTCTCGGGCGACAAAACACTTCGGGAGGCCTTTGAGAAGAACCGTGACATTCACGCTCAAGTCGCCAGCGAAATCCACGGGGTGCCGTTGGGCCAGGTGACCGGGGAGATGCGACGAGCCGCCAAGGCCGTGAATTTCGGTATCATATATGGGCAAAGTCCATTCGGCTTGGCCAAAGCGTTGTCAATCGACAAAAGCGAGGCGGCGGCTTTCATCGAGGCGTATTTCGAACGCTACCCGGCCGTGGACCAATTCCTGGGGGAAATACTCGAAGCATGTCGGAAAAATGGATATGTTGCCACCGCGTTGGGACGACGGCGGCCGATCCAAGGTGTTCGCGATTCGTCCCTCCGCCACGGAACTCGCCAACGAAACCTTCCTGAACGGATTGCCATCAACACGGTGATTCAAGGCACCGCCGCCGATCTCATCAAACAAGCGATGCTTCGAGTCCACCGGCGGTTGCAGGCTGAGCGGACGCAGGCCCAGCTCCTGCTTCAGATCCATGACGAGCTTATATTCGAGGTGCTGGCGGAACAACAAGCGGCTCTGGCTGATTGGGTGGTGGAGGAAATGTCGGCCGTGGGACACTTGGCGGTGCCCCTCAAGGTCGATGTGAAAGTGGGAAGAAACTGGGCGGAGTGCGAGCCGATGAGCCACTGATGGGGCGGAGGCCGCGGACCGTGGAGGTCCGGAAAGAGGGGCGGCGATTTCTTGCCCGCTCCCAAACGTGCGGAAACAGGGCAAACCGACGGAGGCTTTGGGGAAAGGCAGGGGAGAAACCGAGGGGGCGGCGTGGTCGCCTACCGTGTCATGCTTGCCTCCGTATCCGTATAATGAACGTGGAACGTTTTCAGAGCCTGTTGCCGGGATCGGATGACGGCCCCACTTTGGACGCGCGACGGTCCGGAACCCGCTCCACGGAGAGTACGCAGGGATCAAATCCTATTACGTTCCTGTTACAACCTTACAACAACGCATCGAACAAATCAGTGGTTTTTGGGCTTTCAGCGGGACGGGTCGTGTAGCGGGTCGTGCAGGCCAGCGGGCGAGCCGGGGGGAGGTCGACGCGTGGGAGGGCTGTTTTCAGCGGTCTCGTCCGTGGTCGGCGTCGAGTGACCCAGCGGCTGGTTTGGGGCGTCGACCGTTTCCCGCATGTTGGCATTTCCCCGTAAACCACCTCGTCAAAGATCACTCACGCGAAAAACACCATTGAAGAAAGTCATGGGGGCGGCCAGAAGGCCGCCGTGCCGGGCGGAGCCTTTGGGGGCGGTCAGCAGCCTAATCGGCCCGGGAACGCCTTCATGCCAATATCTGGGGGCCGTTATGTGGGTGATTGGAATCACCGGGGGGGTTGCCAGTGGCAAGTCAATGGTGGCCCAAGAATTGGGACGTCGGGGGGCGGAGGTCGTGGACGCGGATCGTATCGGGCATTCGGTCCTAGAACGCGAGGACATTCAGGCCGCGTTGCGGGCGAGGTGGGGGCACGAGGTTTTCGCGAGGGGAGAAGAGGGGCGTGGGCGTCTGGACCGGGCGGCGATTGCCCAGCGGGTATTTGCTCCTCCGCCGGAAGGCCCCCGCGAATTGGCCTATTTGGAGGCGTTGGTCCACCCGGAGATTGAGGCTCGGGTCGTGACGTTGCTGGATCGCTGGCGGGCCGAGGGCAGGGTGCCGGTGGCGGTGCTGGATGCACCGGTCTTGCACAAGGCGGGGTGGACGGCCCATTGCGACCGGATATTGCACGTCGGCGCACCCCTTGATGTGAGGGTGTCGCGGGCCGCTCGGCGGGGCTGGTCTCGGGTCCAGTTGTTGGCCCGAGAGCGGATGCAGCCGAGCATGGCCTGGCAGCGGCAAGTCGCGGACTGGGTGATTGACAATGGGGGGGCGTGGGCTTTCACGCTCGAGCAGATCGACGAATTTTGGAATACACTGTGTTCCGAAGGCAAGAAAAGTCGCTGACACGGGATTTTTTGAGTGAACCGCTCTTCACGTGCCAGCGGGAAACCTGATAATGGAGGGCAATGGATGTTTCTGATCCAGCCCTTCTATGATTTTGGCTGGGGAGTCGCGAGTCTTTGGACCGCGAAACACGGCGTTGGTCGTGCCAGCCAGACCTTCGCGCAAGGATCCTGACCCACCGCTTGACACCGTCCGCGTGCCAAGCTCACCGCTCGTCTGGAGCTACCCTTTCATGACTAGTTCGAATTCCCACGGTTCCGATTCTCGCGGCGAGCGTCGCAGGAATACGTCGCGCCGCCAAAACAAGGCTCAGTCGACTCACCACAAGCCGGTGGTGGGTGACTATGCGTACGACGACTCGTCCTACGAGGAGGGCGGGACTCCGCTGTCCCTGGCCGAGGAATTGGCGGACGAGGCGGATCGCGGTCGGCGTGATCCCACCGAGCAGAAGAGCGACGATAGCGACGATAAGTACGAGAAGATCAAGCAGGGCGAAATCCACATCGCGGAGCTGCAGAAGCTCAACATGTCGGAACTGATCGAGCAGGCTCGCAATGAGAACGTGACGGACGTCGCGGGCATGAAAAAGCAGGACCTGATCTTTCGCATTTTGAAAGAGCGGGTCAAGATGAACGGCCTGATGTATGGAGAGGGAACGCTGGAGATTCTGCCCGACGGCTTCGGGTTTTTGCGCAGTCCCGACTATCATTATTTGTCTTGTCCCGACGATATTTACGTGTCGCCCAGCCAGATTCGCCGTTTTGGATTGCAAACCGGCTCGACGGTCTCCGGGCAGATCCGCCCGCCGAAGGAGAATGAACGTTACTTCGCGCTGTTGCGTGTCGAGGCGATCAATTATCAAGACCCAAACTTGATGGCGGATAAGGTCCAGTTCGATGATCTGACGCCGCTGCATCCGGTCAATCGCGTGGTGATGGAAACGACGCCGGAGGAGATTTCAACTCGAGTTGTTGATTTGGTGGCCCCCATCGGATTTGGGCAACGTGGTTTAATTGTCAGTCCACCGCGAGCGGGCAAAACCATCTTGCTCCAAAAAATGGCCCGCGCGGTACTGGCGAACTTTCCCGATGCCTACGTGATCATGCTCTTGATCGATGAACGGCCGGAAGAGGTGACGGACATGGAGCGGGAAGTGAAGGGGACGAACTGCGAGGTCATCAGCTCGACGTTCGATGAACCGGCTTCTCGCCATGTGCAAGTTTCCGAGATGGTGATCGAGAAGGCCAAACGGATGGTCGAATATGGCACGGATGTCGTCATTTTCCTCGATTCCATCACGCGGCTGGCGCGGGCCTGGAACACCGAATGTGCCCAATCGGGTAAGATTCTCTCCGGCGGCTTGGACGCCAACGCCCTCCAGAATCCCAAACGGTTTTTCGGCTCGGCTCGCAAAGTGGAAGAGGGTGGATCGCTGACCATCATGGCCACGGCGTTGGTGGAAACGGGAAGCAGGATGGATGAGGTGATTTTCGAGGAGTTCAAGGGAACGGGCAATTCGGAAATCCTGCTGGATCGTAAGCTGGTGGACCGCCGCGTGTGGCCGGCGATTGATATCAATCGCACTGGCACGCGCCGAGAAGAAATCCTGATGGATCCAGAAGAGCATCGACGGGTGTGCGTCATGCGTCGCGTGCTCAGCGAGATGAACTCGCCGGAAGCCATGGAATTGCTGGTGACCCGTCTCCAGAAAACGCGATCCAACGCCGAGTTTCTGATGAGCATGAACATGAATGGCTGAAATCGTCTTCCAGAGCAGGGGGGGGGCTACTCCGTTCCAGCCGGGCTGCACGAATGCCAATAGAAGGTTTTTTTATGCCGAATTCCTTTCAAGGTTCATTGTCGGTTCCCCCCGGTACTCGGTTCGCGATTGTCGTCGCGCGCTACAATCGTACCATCACGGATAAGTTGCTCGCCGGCGCCCTGGAAACACTCACTGCCCATGGCGTGGAGGACGGAAACATCGATGTCGCTCATGTTCCGGGCGCCTGGGAAATCCCGGTGATCGCCCAACGGTTCGCCAACAGCGGACGGCATGCCGCCGTAATCTGTTTGGGGGCGGTCATCCGAGGTGAAACAACCCATGACCAACACATCAACCGCCAGGTGAGCATGACGCTGGGACGGATCGCGCTTCAACATGACCTACCCGTTTTGTTCGGCGTGCTGACCTGTAACACGATGGAGCAGGCGATTCACCGAGCGGGCGGTAACGTGGGCAACAAAGGGAGCGAATCGGCCGCCGCCGCTTTGGAAATGGTCAGTCTGGGAAAAGTCATGGACGCGTAGGACGGGACGGGGTTGTGTTTCGAGCCGTATATATTTCACGCGGTTGGGTTTTTCCGGGTGGAAAGCCGCCCGACGCAAGCCGTCCTCCCGTTGGTCGGACTCGCGGCGGACAAAGTCATCCGCGACCGGTATAAGATATCCGGATAAGATATCCAGGCATTCAGACTTTAACCAGTGGCGGTGCACGCATCATGTGGCGACGTAGCCGAGCTCGAGAAGTGGCGCTTCAGGTGCTGTATGAAGACGATATGAATCCAAGGCACAGCATGGTCGCATCCAATGATTTCGTGCGGCGACGGCTGAATCGCGAGGCGAATTTGGTTGACTTCGCCAATTCGCTGGTGGCCGGGGTCCGCCTCAACCGGCGATACTTGGACGAAGAACTGCAGCGACGGACGGAAAACTGGAGCCTGAAACGAATGGCGGTCACCGACCGCAACGTATTGCGAATCGGAGCTTTCGAAATCCTGTTCACGGAGACCCCGGAGCGGGTGGTCATTGATGAAGCGGTTGACTTGGCACGCCGTTTTGGTACCCACCAGTCAGCTCACTTCGTGAACGGGGTCCTGGATTGCTTCTTGAAAAAGGCTCAGGATACGGAGTAAGCTGCCATGACAAGACCATTGAGCTCTCCGCTCGCCGAGGACGCGTTGGAAGCGGAAAACAGATTTTGGTAACTTCAATCTTTAAGACACGATCAGACCATGGCGATTTTTAATCGATTCAAGAAGACGGACACCTCCCCCTCCGAGGATTCAGGGACCGAGCAGCGGGGCGCGGCGGGAGGGCAGGAGGACGCGTCTGGGAAAAGCTTGTTTTCTCGCGTTCGCCGCGGCCTCCAAAAAACGTCGGATCTGCTCAACACGGATATTCGCGATCTGTTCAAACGAGAAGGCCGGTTGGTTGATGAAGCGTTCCTGGACGAACTCTTTGCCATTCTGGTCAAAACGGATATGGGAGCCGGCCCGGCCAACGAGATTCGTGAGCGCGTGCGGTCCGAAAACCGGGGCCGCGTCGTGCAAATGGAAGACGTGTTATCGTCCGTTCAGGCCACGCTCCGGGACTTGATGGCCCAGGCCACGGTGCCCATCTCGTTGGCGCCGCAGGGACCCACCGTGATCATGGTCGTGGGCGTCAACGGGTCGGGCAAAACAACCTCGATCGCCAAACTGGCGCACATGTTCCAGACTCAAGGGCATCGTGTCATCCTGGGGGCGGGCGATACCTTCCGCGCGGCGGCGGTTGAGCAGCTCACGGTTTGGGCGGAGCGAATTGGAGCCGAAATCGTCACGGGGCAACCGCGGAGTGATCCCGCGAGCGTGGCGCATCGGGCGGTGACGCGAGCGATTGAAACGGACGCGGGGATCTGCATCATCGACACCGCCGGCCGGTTGCAGACGCAAAAGAACCTGATGCAGCAACTGGAGAAAATGCGCCGAGTGACCGGCAAGTTGATCCCCGAGGCGCCGCACGAAGTGCTTCTCGTGCTCGATGCCACGGCGGGGCAAAACGGGATTAGCCAAGCCAAAGGGTTTTCCGACGCGGCGTGCTGCACCGGTATCCTGCTGGCGAAACTGGACGGGACGGCCAAAGGCGGCGTCGTGATCCCGATCCGTCAGCAATTCGAGTTGCCCGTGAAGTACATTGGACTCGGTGAAACCGTCGAGGATTTGGCACCGTTTGACGTGGACCGCTTCGTGCACGCCCTGTTCGCCCATCAATTGCCCGAATCCGAGCAGGTATGAGTTGTTCTTCCTTCCGGCGAATCCGAAGATTCGGGGACGAGGGATCGCCCTGATCAGCCCGGAAAAGAAGCGGCGCGTCGTGGGCCGGTCCGCAGTGGCGGGGGAGGGGGCCAGGAAGGATCGGGGGGGGAGCCGAGGGTGGCGCGATAAAAACATCGATGACTGGCGTGGAGGCCTTTTACGGCCCGTGACAAAACCGAGCTCTCGCTTAGAAAACCCCTTGGATTTCGGGACATCCGCGTGGTTTTGTTATGGGTTCTTAATTCTGTTTTTGTTCCTCGGAGCTGAGATTCCGGCGGGCCGCTCGCTCGCGAACGAGCGCCTCACGGAGAATACGGTGGCACCAGATTGCAATAGCCCGCCTCACTGCTCTACAAACGCCCCTGCCAGCAGGTCAAAGCTCGAGAGGTTGCTTGAGTAGTCGCAGGAGAAGCCCCGGACCAATCGGTTCCAGGCCGTGGGCGGCTCATTTTCAATCGTGCTGCTAGTGGAACAAAAGGGGATAAAATACAGTCACCGCCCAGCAACCAATTCTTATCAGCTCAAGCCAAGGGCTGCCATTTTCCCGCGGACACTGAATCCCTGTTCCTCCCGTCCCATTCCCGCCGTCCCCTCCCACCGCTAAACCCAAGAAGAAGCCATGGCAAAACCGGGCGGGTTCCTTTTCACCTA
>JBNJEM010000265.1:0-10050 GCA_051745935.1 Planctomycetota bacterium | reverse complement strand
AAGCACTAAGCACTAAGCACTAAGCACCAATCACTACCACTTCGCTTCCAACAAGTAGATCCCGGTGAAAACGCGGGCACTGATCAGACGTCCCGCGTTGGCCTGTCGGCGCAGCCAGTCGTCGAGGCCGGTAAACGGTACGCGGTGAACGGTAATCGACTCGCTGGCGTCACCGCCCCCCTGGTCAACGTGGCGCAGCCGGGCAGCCTGGACGAATGTGATCTGCTCGTCGGTCAGCCCGGCGGAGGAGGGTGAGGTGAGCACGCATCGCACGTTGCCGGCTTGATAGCCGGTTTCCTCAAGCAGTTCGCGGACGGCGGCCTGTTCAAAGGATTCTTCCTTGGCGGTTTCGACATCGCCGACAATGCCGGCGGGCAACTCGATCACCGAACGTGCCAAGGGCGGACGAAATTGCTCAACCAGCAACAGTTCGTTTTCGGGCGTCAGGGCCATGATTGCCACGATTCCGGAGCCATTGCTTCTGGCGACATAATCCCAGTGACCACGCCGCAGAAGTCGCAGATGCGGGGTTTCGGCCAGTACGTCCACCGATGGGGCGCTCGATGCCCCGCCGTCGCGCTCGTCCCCGCTTTCCCGCATGTGCTCCACGTCGCTGCTTTGGATGACGGTAGCGCCCGCCTCGCGCATGGCTTGAATCGCGCGGTCCACGTCTCCCTCATGCAGATTGACACCCCGACAACCGTCCTCGATCAAGACCGTTTCGTATCCCAAGGCCACCGCGTCCAAAACCGTGCATTTCACGCAATAGTCGGTAGCTAACCCCATGATGAAGACGCGTTGGACGCCGTAACGGCGGAGCAATCCATCCAACGCCGTGTGGCGCCCGTGCGTGTCAATGAATCCGCTATAACTGTCAATCTCAAGCTCTTGGCCCTTGAGCACTTCCTGGCGGCCGCAATGCGGTTGAAGGCTGCAAGGAAGTTCCGCCCCGGGCGTGCCCCGCACGCAGTGAACAGGCCAGACGATCTGTGATACCCCGGCAAGCTGGACTACCTCCCCCGGTTGCGAGCCGGGATGGGAGGTGACGAAGCTTCCATGCTCCGGCGGATGCCAATCGCGGGTGGTCACGACCAGATCGAAAAGCGGCTGGAGACGGTTTGCCACGGGGATGACGTCATCGCCATGTGGAACCGCCATCGCGCCCCCTGGCAAGAAGTCGTTTTGCAGGTCGACCAGGATCAAGGCGTCATGATATCGCGCACATTCACTCGGCGACGTTTGAGATTTCAACGTGAACTTCCTATTTGCGGCGTTTCTGGTATTGGTGGCAATCAAACTCGTTATATACCGGGCACGGATGACTTTTTCCGCCGCGAGTCCGACCAACGGGAGGACGGCTTGCGTCGGGCAGCTTTCCACCCGGAACAATCCAACCGCCTGAAATATATTTCACCCATAACCGTCTCATGTGCTAATCCGCTGGCGGCTCGTCTTGCCAAGCGCTGTTCGTCAAACACGCGCGCCACCGGCCCTCATGAGCTCCGAACCGCAAGCGTCTTCAATCCGCCAACGCGTCACTGCTTTAACCGTTCCGACCAACGAACGCTCGCAGCTGTTCCAGTTCGCGAGCAAAGGCTCCGGAAAGGATTGGAAATCGGCACCATGTCTTGGGGTCGAGGTTTTCGTCGTCAAGGTGAAACGACGGGGCATATCGCTCCCGTTTCCATTGGTTGCGCGACCACAACACGAAAAACCGTTCCACCCACTTGGCCAACTGTTCCCGATCGAACGTATTCTCGTACAGGACTTCCAGCCGCTGGAAGGCCTCGATGGGCATCAGTTTATCCCGAATGGCCGCCCGTTCGATGACATCCAACACCTCGTACGGCATCAGGTCGTCCTCGTCCGTCTGTGCCGCCGCGAGTGGACGCAACTCGGCGGTGGGTTGTTGCTCATTCACCGCCCGCAAGGCGGCGACGGGCTCGAGTTCCATCGGTCCTCGAACTTCCAACCAGCGCAGCCAACGTCTCAGAAATGCCTTGTCAATCCCGGCAATCGGGGACAGTCCCCCCGCCGTGTCACCGTCCATGGTGGCATACCCGGCGGCTGCTTCGGAGCGATTGCTCGTCGCCAACAAGATCGCCCCGTTGAGGTTGGCCAGCATCCAGATGCCAGGGGCACGCGCGCGAGCCTGGATATTCTGCAGCGCCAGGTCGTCATGCTCCCACGTAAGGGGCCGGCCGATGGCGTCGGAAACGATGTCCGTATACTGTTGCACCACCTTCTCGACATCGAACACGAGAAAGCTCGCCTCCAACGCTTCGGCCACGCTGCTAGCGGCATTGCGCGTCGCCTCCGAGCTGTTTTTGGTGGCCTGGTAGACGCAGGTCAGCAGTTTCTCGATCACAACCCGTTGCTCGGTCACGTCGCGCAGGGCTTCAATGTGCGACAGCTTGTCCACGAAGCGTTCCAACCCGAGCTCGGCCATGCCGAAGCGGACCATGAGCGCCACGAGGCACGCCACCGCCGAGGAATCGGCACCGCCGCTGAGCGAAACGACGAATCCCCGAGACCGGCTCTTCCGCAGATAATCGAGCAGCCCCAAGGCCACGGCCCGCGCGAACTCCTCCTCCTTCAGATGCTCGCTCCTTTCCCACTCCAGGATCGAGGTATCCGGAGGTTCCCACTCCATGTCCGGAAAAGAAAAGTCAAAGCAAATGGAATGGCTCGATCGTTGCTTGACATCCAGGTAATAGTGGCCGCTTCGCGCCCGTTGCATGCGGGTCCGGTCAAGATCGACGAGTGCCGTGGTGAGGTGGTAATCAGAAAACGAAAAGCGAGGGCCGGTTGCCAGCAATTCACCACCACAAGCGATCATGGCATCACCATCGTATATTGATCGCCCCGCTTCATTGCCCAGCAGATTGGCGTAAATGTAGCTCACGTTGAAGGCTCGCGACCCTTCGAGCACGAATCGCTGGCGCACCGCGTGCTTTCCAAACGCGAAGTGGCTGGCGCTGGGATTGAGAATAACGTCAACGCCAAGCGTGGCGAGCTCCGTGCCGGGCCGTCCGGCGGCCCAAGCGTCCTCGCAGATTTCAAAGCCGATGACCACGCCGTCACAGTCGAAAACGATATCGCCCAGCGGGTACGCCGCGCCGTCCAGCGCGAACTGGACCCGGCTGTTGGCTGGCCACGGCTTGAACCAACGCGGCTCGTAATGAATGCCGTCGCCCGCCAAATTCCGCTTGGCCACGAAGCCAATGATTCGCCGGTCCGCGATCAAGCAAGCTGTATCGAACAGTCCCCCGGCATAGGGAAGGGGAAGTCCCACGGAGACGATTATATCCTCGGTGTGGCCGATGATTTCCCGCAACACCTCGCGCGCCGTCCGCTGCACGCCGGGCGCGTGAAACGCATCTTCACAGCCATAGCCCGTGATGCAAAGCTCCGGAAGACAAAGGATGCGCGTGTTTTGCTCGCGGGCGTCCGCTATGGCGGATAGAATGTTCGCGGTGTTTGTTTCCCAGTCCAAAGGCGTTTGATTCAGCACCCCCGCGGCCACTTTGAGAAGTTTCATCTTCCACTCGCTTCCCACGCCTCCATCAGACGTTGTCTCCGTTCATGCAATCGACTCTCCACACCGACTCGATACGGTGTCTCGCGCCCCCCTCTTTCCACGAACGCGGAAAAGCTATCCAACTGCTCACCCGCCCGCCGACGGATCTCTTGAATCGACGGTCCCTCATAAACCAATTCACCGCCGCGAAACACAGGTACCAACAAATCCTCCGACGTGGACTGCTGCGGGATGTCAAAATGATGCGTATCGTTCAAAACAGCGCGTGGTCGTGGCTCAATCCCGAGCAACTCGTCATAAATCACATCCGCCACGCCACATCCATCCCACCAATAACGGCGAATCTGAAGCATCCCCGGCATGGAACGCTTGACCGACTTTTCAGAAATCTTGAACTTGTACTCCCACTGGCCGTCAAGGTCACGCAAGGCCGACAACTTGTAAACGCCTCCCAGTGCCGGTTGATCGTAGGCCGTCGCCAAACGCGTGCCCACGCCCCACAGGTCGATCTGGGCGCCCTGTTCCTTCAACGCCGCGATCCCATACTCGTCCAAATCGTTGCTGGCCACGATCAGCACATCGTGCAGCGCCGCGTCGTCGAGCATTTTTCGAGCGTCGCGACTCAACGTGGTTAGGTCGCCGGAATCAAGCCGGATACCAATCAGTTTTTGCCCGCGAGCCCGCATCTCCTCGGCCACCTGAATCGCATGAGCCACCCCTCGATGCGTGTCGAACGTATCGACCAGCAAAATACAATTGCCCGGCATCGCTTCGGCGTATTTGCGAAACGCCTCCAACTCGGTCTCGAAAGACAAAACCCAACTGTGCGCGTGAGTGCCCCGTACCGGAATGCCATACTGTTTTCCAGCCAATACGTTGGATGTCGAAGTGCAACCGCCAATATACGCCGCGCGACTCGCCACCATCGCCCCACTCTCGCCCTGGGCCCGCCGCAATCCGAACTCCAGGACCGCGCCAGGAGCGGCCGCGCGGCAGACACGGGCCGCTTTGGTCGCCACCAGAGTCTGAAAGTTGATGACATTCAGCAGCAACGATTCGATAATCTGGGCTTGGAGCAAGGGGCCGCGAACACGAGCCAGCGGCTGGTGGGGGAACACCAGCGTCCCCTCCTCAACCGCGTCAATGTCGCACGAAAAACGCAGCCGAGACAAATACTCCAGGAATTCGCTCGCAAACAGAGCGTCGCCATCCGCGCCCCGAAGGGACGCCAAGTACTCGATATCCGTCGTCGAAAACCGATACTCCCGCAGCATCTCGCAAAGATGAGCCAGGCCAGCCGCGATCGTGTAGCTGCCACCAAATGGGTGCTCCCGAAAACTGAGACAAAACACCGCCTCACGCTCCGCGATCCCGTGCCGCCAATAGCCACACGCCATCGTCAGTTCGTACAAATCGGTCAGCAAACCCCAGCCGCCCGCGCACGTTCCGCCCTCATTCGCCATCGTTCCATCCTTTTCTTACAGCCCGTAACAAAACCTGGCTTGCGCTTCCAAGAACCCCTGGATAACACCAGACCTGCACGGTTTTGTTATGGCTTCTTAGTCAGATTGTAACCCTAACAGTGGAGGGGGCAAGGAGGGATTCGGATGGGTCGGCCAGTCGCTACGGAGACTCGACGGGTGAAAGACAAGCACGCCGGCGTGCCTCCGATTTGTTCGATTTGATTTTCTGGTCCAGGACTTTCGACTCCTTGGCGAATTCCTGGTTGATCGCCTCGCTGTTCCGCTGATCCCGTTTCCGGTTCACCAGTCGGTCGGCGATCCAGACAATGCGGAATGCGGGGGTATCAATGCCTTTGGCGCTGTGATGGGACCCAACGATACGGGACACGTGGTCCGTGAACTCTTCGGTAAAGCCCAGATTGGCCAGGATTTCCCGACTCACGACGGCCCCGTCCTTTTCGTGATCGGTGGTCCCTTTCTTGCAGCGTCCGATGTCGTGAAGAATCGCCGCTACGATCACCGTCAGCCGATCCGCCTCCAGTTTGGATACATCGAGAAGCCGCTCGGCGCAGTCCAGCACGCGCATGGCATGAGCGATCTGCCCTTCGTTGTCCCCGAATGCCTTCTTCATGGCCTCGACGACATGGTTCCTGTGCCTCGAAAGCGATGATTCACAAACCCCCGATTCGCTTGTGGCTTCGCCGGCAACCACTTGGTCGCCTGACAAGATGACGAGCATCAGCCCGAGTGCGGCACAATTGCCAAGACATTTGCCGAGCGCTACACGTCGAGACGGATACCGGAGCGAGGATGGCTCAACAGCTCGTCCGTCAATCTCTAGTTTGTGACCGCAGTGGTTCTTCTCTTTGCTCATTGGTTTTCCCTGAAATCTGAAAGCGATTTGGCAAGCCGTGCCATCCGGTAGCCGTGAAACGGGAATCCGTTCCTCGCGAGAATCTCGACGATCCTTCACGCCTCGGCACCCGTTTTGCGGGGTGCCTTGAAGTCGAGCCCCATATCAATCGTCGGCTTTGAACAATCGCAACACACCATTTCACGTGCGACGCGCGCGAGACGCTATTTGGCACGACATGCGACTCCGCATGCGACTTCGCGTCGTCGAGGGGCGTTCTCAGAAGGTCCTCCAAATACTCCGCCGTGGATGCGCCTCCACGCTCGCGTCCCACTCCCTCTGGTCATGAGTCCCGCCCACCTTTCACGCGTCGTTCCCACCGTACCGAACCACCTATCGCGTGTCAAGCAACAGCCGCGCTCCCTGGGACGCGGGACGGACGCGAAGCGGGCCGCTATCCTCCGATCCCGTAATGAGGTGTTATGTTGAATTGGCCGCGGCACGCAAACGACTGGTCACGGATCTCCCGTCCGTACATGCGTGCCAGGGTGCGAGCCACGTGCCGGGCCAGGTAGGCGCTGCCTCGCGCGTTTGCGTGGATCCCGTCATCACTCAGCCGCGATCGAGGCAACCACATGCCGGGCGGCGAAACAGGACTCCAGAGGACAAGTTGCCGAATCGCGGAGTCCGACACCAACTCGACGTCTTCTTCGTGAGCAATCTCCCGCTCCAGCCCCCGGAACGGGTCGGTCATGAAGCCCCGAGGGATTTCCATCAACGCCACGTCAGCGCCCATTTCCCGGCATGCGTCGATCAGCCGCGTCAGATTCTCCTTGGTGGCGGCCCGCGAGCGGCCTTTCAGAAAATCATGTCCGCCCAATTCAATCACCACAACCAGCGGTGAGGCACTGGCCCGCGACACTCGTGACAACCGCTTGACACCTCCCTCCGTGCACATGCCCGATTGCCCCAGATTGATTACCGGCGGTCGGATCAACTTCGCCAGCCGATCCGGGTAGCCTCGATCCGGCAACAGTCCCGAAGTCAGACTGTCACCGATGCAGACCACCGATCTGGACGAATCGAGAACAAGGGGCCGACTACAGGTGGCAATGGCCCGCCACTCGATCAACACCGCTGCCCAAGCACACCACAGAACAAACGGAATCGACCACGAGAAGTACCGGCGCGACGCTGTCGATCTGGTCCCCATAGCACGTCCCGCGGCAACAGCCACCGCCAGTCCAGAAAAAACAACAAGCGTTGGCGGCCAATAGATGCGTTTCGCCAGCAGGATAGCGACACAGGCCAGCAACGGGACCCAGGCTGGTTGGCCTCGCGACATCGCCACCGTATGCCAGACCAGCCAGAAGGCGATCATCCAGGGAATACTGCTGGGGAAAGTGAGGAGTGAAATGACGATGACAAAGGCGAAGACAACAGTCCGCCCGACGCGACTTGGCAAGACGAGAACGGAATATCGCCCTGGCTTGGCAGCATCCGACGGTGAATGACTTTCCGCGAGCACGGGTACGTTGGCCATTGTTCACCCCATAATGCATGACGCACTCTTGATGCGTCCAAGTATACTTCAGGCGGTCGGATTTGTCCGAGTGGAAAAGCGACAACCAGACAGTCTGATTTTCCGCATTCCGCAATTCCCGCACCGAGAGATGGGTTCAGGTCTGAGTCCGAAATCAGCGTGTCTGGTGCGGAACGTCTGGCACAACCTCGGGCGATTCCGAGTCAACGTTTACCAATGAATTATTCCGACCGGTCTAATTCTCCAAAGGCCAATCAGGGTGCACGGGAGGATCGAGTTTTCGGTGCTGAACATGCTTCATTATGTCTTCAGAAGGTATGATTCGTATGGTGGTGGGAGATGCTTTCAGAACGCAATATGTTCCACACGGAGAAAACGTTACGAAGTCACCCCCCACGGTGGATTTGTCAGGAAATGGCACAATCGCCTGATCGTTGGGATCGTAAAAAAAGACGTAATAGCCGGCGTAGTCATGGGACAGCACTGCTGCGCGGTGCCCCGGTATGAATTGATGGAAGTGATACCCTCCCACTAACTCGGAAAGAGACTTCTGATTGTCAACTTCCCAAAATCTAATCGTCCTCGCTCGGTTTTGGAATATACCAATAGTAATTTTCGGAATGCCGAAAGTCGCTACAACTTGTGAATTCTCAAGTTCGTGAGAATAGACCAAGACTGATTTGCCCGGAAATGTGAATTGTAGAGAGAGCTCTTCTGATTCGATATCGAAACAAGATGTCCCATCGGAGGTAGGGATCCACAGTCGTCCCTTCGTATCCAAAAGCGGACAGCTACCACCTGACGGCATGGACTTGAGAAGCTTTAGCGAGTTGTTCTCGATGTCCCAGATTTCGTAGGATGCACCGTGAATTGGGGTGCCAAGATATACGTATGCACGGGATGCATCAGTGGCGGCACCAAAGACATACGTTGGAACCGAAGCACCTTTTGACGCGACCTCTTGGCGAGCCGATACTCCCCACTTCCCGTCATTCTTTTTCATGAGGAGCAGTTCTTGGCCATTAGTGAGGAATATCCTTCGTGAGTTACACACGAAATAGGAATCGATCGGTTTTTCAGTTGAGATTACATCAAGGATCCGAGGGCCTTCTGGCGAACGGACAGTAATCAGAATCAGCTCGCGGTTGTCGTTTATGAGCACTAATACGTGACCGTCAGAGGACCACATGGGCAACAATCGGACAACAGAATGAAACGGGCAATCACCTATGCTCAACAGCGCGGTGTGATCCGCTGCAAAAGCGCTGCAACGACAAAGCAAAACAGCCGCGATAACTATGTAGGCGGTGTTAGAAGCAACTCGCTTTTTCGAGGCTTGAAAATAGATCATGTAAGGAAACCCTTATCACAGTATGCTGCAGTAAGTAACCAGATCACTTACTCGTCCGAACCGTCCGAATAACTATAGTCCGCTCTCGTCGGCTCCAGAGGTGCAATGGAAGCCGCTATCATACGAAGAACTTTGTCATGCGCGGGAATCCATACATGTGGCTTTCGGCGCATCTTTCCCTGCCAGTTTTCAGGTTTACGATTTAGAATTTCCTTAGCAACAAAATAGTTCTGCACTGTGAACGCTGACATATCAAGCTCTTCGTTTGTTTCCGCACCGTCCACTCCATAACCGCGTATAGGGAGTCCCGGGAAGACGCTTGCCCTGACCAGCGGCCATTCGGCTTTCTGGTAGTAGTTGTGCCACTTCGTAACGTTTGGCGTCTTTGAAAAACTTCTTCCCCTTATCCTGAGGCCATGCCACTTTTTATACGAGTCAGCTGTTATTACGAGATCCACACGAATACCGTAATCTTTGAGTTTCTTGGTCACCGAGACCACAGAATCGCCGCCGTAGCTGTACCCCAGTAGGACGATTCTATCGTAGCATTGGGTTTCGCCTGTCTCGGACACATCGGTCTTGGCGACATCTCTGATCTCTTTGGCCTGCGTGGTAATTGCCTGAACGCCCTCCCGAGGATTCAAAGACAAATTCATTCCAGGATAATAGTGCCATTCGGTTCCCTTAAGCCTTTCAACCATAGGCTTCCAGAAATGTGCCACTTGAGATAAACTAAGACGCCCCGAGTTGAGTTCTCCCTCTTCCGGCTCGGAATTAAAACCACCTAAGCCCTCAAACGCAAACACCTGTACCTTCAAGCCTCGAGCGTCGCGTTGCCATGTGCTTCTGTTTGCCACATACCGATAAAGATTCGCATCCCCGGCTTCGAACCCGATCGGATCCTCCGTCAACCACCGGCCGCTATCGGCGTCGTACCAGCGGGCGCTATCCTACCGTCTGGTGAGGTTGCGGATTTCTGTGCGCGTAAGGGCTGGACCGTGAGCGGGTTGCGCCGAGGCGGAGGCGGTCTGAAGCCGGGATCGTGTATTCGCGCGCGGGCGCGCGAGGGGCTGTTGACATGTCAAAGAACTCGACGTTGACTATAGCGAAAGAGACCGCCGAGAGCAAAAAGAGGCCGTCCCGCCGCCGGCCGCGCGGCCCGGGGTGGGACGGCGACCGGCCACGGAAACGGCTAGAGAAGGAAGGAGGCTGCGGGCCCGCGGCAAGTGGGCGAGGAGTAACCCGCGGGGCCCGGAGCACGCGGTGGAGAAGGCGTGCGTCAGCATGCGGCCCGAAGAG
>JBNJEM010000264.1:0-10071 GCA_051745935.1 Planctomycetota bacterium | reverse complement strand
AGTTCCGCGGCGTTGATCACGATCTGGCACAACGACGATCGATTCGGGCTCCAGCCCAGACCGGAAAATGGATCTTGTTGCCGATACAACGGAACGTGTTGACAGAACTTATTGAACAGCACCTCGGCGCCAATCCCAAACCCGAAGGATCCACCCGGAATCAAGCTGGGTTCCCGCTCCCCTTGCACCACGTTGAGCTGTGGCTCGGAGGGAATCTTGTACTTCGGATACTCGAGCCGCCGGACCCAGAGTCGGGGTCGGTCGAATTCCAAAATCTCCACCACGTCGACACCGATCTGTTCGCAATCTTCCAATCGAACGCCCTCGGGAAGCGTGGGCTCAATGCGTTCACTGCATCGTTCCAAATGCTCCGGAAACCGCCCGTCCTGGTTCTTTCGCTTGCGATTCCGCTTCTTCCTCTCGTGTTCGGCCACGAACTCCTTGTCGTCCGTCACCTCCGGCGTGACTTCCACCGGGTCCTCTTCGCCAAAATTTAGACTGAGTTGGTCCGGGGAGAATGCGTGCCGTTCGCTGCGGCGCCCGTACAATCGGTTCATCAATCCCTTGATGGTCTGCTCCAGCTCCTCCTTCTCCTGTTCCAATGTCTGATGACGTTCTTGCATGCTGGTGCAGGTGGCGAGAAGCTCTTCATGGATCTGTCGCAGTCGCTCATGAGCGGCTGACAGATCGAGCAGCATCTGCTGGCATGTTTCGAGATCATTGGGCAGGTCTTGGCGTTCCATCATGTTGAATAGTTATAACGAACGTTGGGAAACGCGCAAGAGGGGATGGTCCCGCAACAGCCAATTTTTCTGAAAAAAGTCGCGTGCGCATAAAAAAGGCGACCACCGCCATGAGGCGGGTGATCGCCCTGATGTCACTCAATGGTCACTGACCGGTTCAAGCGACGCGTGAATATCGTTTGCGACGTGTTGCCGATTCGACATCGACGCCGTTGAGCATCATGGACAGAACCGTCGCATCGATCTCGACGCCCTCGGTATTGTCCTTAACGGCGGGTAGCTGATAAGTCCCTGCTTCCAGCCGCTTGTAGAAAAGGGCCATGCCGTCGCGATCCCACCACAACATCTTCACACGATCGCGGCGTCGATTCACAAACAAAAACAAATGCCCGTCGACCGGATCGCGATCAAATACTTGGCGAACCAGCGAGTGTAGACCATCGAATCCTTTCCGCATGTCAGTGGCCTTCGTGCACAAATAGATCGACACGTTTGCGGGAACGCTGAGCATCATTCCACCTCCCGGCACGCCGCGTTGCCTGCCGTGAGAACCACTTGCAACGCGTCGGCGTTGGTCGCCGGAACGCGAACGCGAACCCCGTTGGGAAAGTCAACCTCCGCGAACGCCGTGGCCGAAACATTCACCGGAACAAACGCCTCGGTGCCGCTCACGCGCTTGTCAGCAAGCTTGCCAGTTGTTTTGGTCCGACGCCCACTGTTCTTGACACGTCTACGCCACCGATAGAAAGCCGCATCCGAGACACCTTCCCGTCGGCAAAACTGCTTGACGGTCAAATCGCTCCTGTCAAACCGCGCCAACCGATCACGCCATACGGTCTCCGCCAATTCATTCTTCTTGCGACCCATTCAAAATCTCCTTGGAAAGGGAAACGAAAAAACACCCCCCCAAGATAGCCGGCCCGCCAACCACGGTTAAAATGGGCGCTTACCGAGAGGATGCAAAAGGTTCTGGGGAGTGATGACGGGGATTCCAACGGATCTGGACATCGGCCGATTGATTGGCGACCATCACCAGAACGGATCGAAGAGGTCGTCGCCCAGGATTTTGGTGTACCTCGGAGCACATTAATCACCAAGCGTCTCAAGGGCAATGACGCGCGGAGTGCCCCCGTATACCTAATTCGCATACCTCATTCGCAAGCTCACCAGCATTTCCGCGGTGGAGCTGGCCCGGCAGTATGGAGGGGTGAGTCAGGCGGCAATCTCGCAGACCGTCAGTCGAGCGGACAACCGCTGCAGCCAACCGCGAAGCTGGAACCTTCGACTGTCCCGCATGGAAACAGGTTGCTTTGCGAGGAATGAAACAAAGAAGGAGCCATCGGGCTGGAGGCTTGCAATGCAAGAGAACATGAGACAGGCCGCGATAAGTTATATGTCAAGACCTGACCCCAGATTCATTGACCCCAGATTCATTTGAAATCAGTTTTTCGATCGGTGCCAGTCTATAAGCAGAACTCACGTGGATTACATTTACATTACATGTTTTCAGGCACGGCCACGTATACCGGACCGATCATTCCGCCGGCACCGCCCGGCTTGTCCACCTTGACAGTCAGCTTGAAAGGTTGACCAGCCTGGATTCCGACCTTTTCCACCGGGATGGTGGTGGCCTTTTCCGCGCCCTGCCGGGCAGACACGCTTTTGATGAGCTTGCCATTGATCCATATCTTGGCCGAGCCTTTGAAGTACGGGAAGTAAAGCACGCTTTGCGACGAGATCACTTCCTGCGGCAGTGACATATCAATGGAGTACCAACCATGCTCGAGGTTTTTGACCTTGGCTTTTTGTTTCCAGGCCTTGACCTGCTTGGGGGTGTTCCACGGAGCAAAGAACAGGTGATGATACTTATGGTCCATCCGTCCGACCCGTTTCGGCTCTTTGAGATCCTTGTTCTGCCAGCCTCCGGCCTCGCCCTTGTTGGTTGGATCGGGGCAGAAGCGCCAGTCGTCTTCCGCGGTAACAAGCACAGGCTTCCAGGATTGCTGATAGAAGTCGTGGTATGCACGGGTGAAGTACATATCGTGATAACGGGTCTCAAAATAGTTCAGCCAGAAGATATCGTGTGCGCCGAGCTCTGCGAGTTCCTCGCGAACTTTAAAAAGCCTTTCGATCACCGGCCAGTGGTCGGCCAACATGGTCTGATTTGCGGTGTTGTAATTGATGGCGAACCTGGCGCACTGCGCTGTCAGTTCGCCATGACGCAGCCCCAGTTCCAGCACGTGCAAACGCTGCAATAGTTCCTCGTCACCTATTGCCTCGGCCTTGGCAAGACCTGCGTCAAGAATCGCGCGCGCCTCTGCGAATTCTTTGTCGCCAAAGAGAAGGCCCACGGCGCGTCTTGCGCCGATTTGCCGGCCATGCGGATGGGCTTTCCGGATGAATTCTTCATAATCCGGGCGATTGACAAACTTCTCATACTTGTCGGCCCAGTAGGCAAAGTAGTCTTTGACGTTGTCAGCGGCCGGGCCAAACGCGCCATAGAACTCGTCCATCACCTGCTCGGCGGTCATGTCCGTATCCCACTGCAGGCGAGCCAGGCTGTAATAGGTCGGCGCGGCAGTGGACCAGTGGCCGTTCAGGATGTCGTAGTCGGTGGCCATGATGCCATTTTTTACCAGCATCTCGAAGTCACCGGCCATCTGGGGCGTGGCATCCCAGGGCACACCATGTCCAATGGAGAAGAAGAAAGTGTTCGGGCGGAAGAACGTCCTGTCGATGCCACTGTTCTTCCAGGCCATGAAGTTGCGAACTTCCGAGGCATGCTGTTCTTCGGTCATGGGATAGCCATTGAAACCGACAAGACCGACTAGGATGTTCGGTTCGAGTTTAAGATTGACGGGAACGTATTTGTAACGTGCATAAGCGTAAACAACCACGTAGGCATCCGGAGCAACCTCTCTGAGCCGACGCGCGAGTTTGTTATAGAAAGTGAAGTAGCGGTTGCTCAGCGAGCGGGGCATTCCGCCTCTGTCCGTGCCGTAGATCTCTTTGATATACTCACGATCCCATCCTTTGGCAACCATCTTTTCGAGCACTTGATCGGTGAGATGGAGGTCGGAGGCGAGGCACTTCTCGCAGGTACAGAAACCCTGGCCGCCGTCGTTCTCGCAAGCGTTCAGCCAGCGATATCTTGGGTTTTTCGCCCGCACGGCCATGAACTGTTCGATAAGCATATCAACGAGCTGGTCGCTGGACGGGCACATTTTGACGAAATCCTTGCGATGCGTCGCGCTCACCAGACCTCTGTTACCGTTTTTGGTCAGCGCGAAAATTTCGGGATACTTATCGAAATATCGGTCATACCACCGGGTGAAGGCGTGACCGTACCGAGGCTTATCAGAAGAGCCCAGACGCATATGGCCGTACCATTCACTGGCTTCGTCGCTCATGCGATCGTATGTGTCCTCGTGGGCCTTCATAAACCTCGGGAACTCGTCATCGAGTTCTGCCTGGATGCTGGGCCTGAAGGGAAGACGATAATGACGACGAATGAGCTTGGGAGTTTGCACGACGTTGAGGTCATCGGCCACTTCGACGGTTGTGGTTTTGGGAATGACTTCGCCTGATTTTCCGGGCCATACCCAGCGGCAGCCAAGCTGGTCCTGAAGGAACCCGTAGGCCGCGTGAAGCACGCCTGAGCTGCCCGTGCGATTTTCACCCATAATGACAAGAGCATTACCCTTGACGACGCGGACAGCCATTTCTGGCTCCAGCTCGGCGGGTAACACGTTCAGAGCGTTCACACGGTTGCTCGTACCGACCAGGATCAGATTCTTCCTGGTGGCGCCCAGTGCTCTTTCATTGATGATGTCGAGTTTGGCACCGGACATGCGCTTGATGTAATACTGGATCTCATCAGCAGCCTTCTGCACGTCACTGCTGACCTTGTTTGCCGTAACGATGACAGCTTTCGGCTGACCATCTTTAACAAGAGTCAATGCCGAAGCATGGGCGGCACAAACCTCGCTGATAGAAACAGCGCACAACACAAACCATTTAAAAGAGCGCATATCATTAACCTCACTTTCCGCACATAGGGTGGGGCCATTTTCGATTGTCTCAGGGCGTGCGCGAGTTGTGAAGGTGGGGTCGTTAACGCGATCCTTGCGGGAACCTGCGGCTCACTGGCCATCGTCCCCGTTCTCCTCTAGAGCAGTGCGGAAGCAGACATCCTTCGTGGTGGATCTGACCGAGGACGGGCGTCCAATCGGTGTCGAATTGACGTCCCCGGGTGAAGTGACGCTGCAACAAGTCAACGCGGCACTGGAAAAATACGGCATCCAGGCACTCCTTGAAGACGAATTTTCTCCTCTTCACCAAGCGGCGTAACCGTGAAAGAAGAGTTCGAAGGCACCCTCATGTGCCTTCTGAAATGGCAATACGATGTTGCAGACGTCTCTTGTCTTTCCGTTCCAGACCAGTTCGACGTGGCGTTTTTTCTCGAAGAAGGAAGAAGGGCCAGACACCCTAAACAGGATCCGATTCGCCTGGCCCTCGACTTCTCCACATGCTCCTCGAAGCTCGCGCACCTTTGCTGAAAATTAGGGTGTCTGCGTTCGCTGCTCTAATGCATAGCCGGGTTAACTCGAGGCACTGGCCAAACGTCCTCGAGGATGATTTAGTGATCGAGGAACTCCAGAATTCGCTTCGCGACGACAGTCGCCTGACGCAGGCCTTCGAGAATCTGGCTGTCTGGACGGAGGACTTGAAACAAGATTGTGATCTAGGCTGGCCTTTGACTCTGGGAAGCGTGCTGGAGCGGCAGGATGAATTGAAGGAGTATCTGAAAACGCTGGCAACCTATAAGGACCATCCCGCGTTGCAAAAGAACAAATGGGAGCATCGAGCGTTGTTGGGGATGGCGGAGTACGGCGCTAACGTAGGGCAGTTCCTGCAACTAGTCACACGATTCCAACACGAGCAGGATGACATGGATCCAATTCGGCGGCTCACTGGCAGGGTGCATGGCGAATTGAAAAACGCCGGCTGGCCCTATCTTGTTGCTGAGCTTCTGTTGGATGGGAAACAGTCTCGGCTAGTGGAGCTCGATGATGCGCACACGGTGCTTTCCGCGCTCAATGGCGAATCACCACCTCCTCGCTGCCCCGAGGGCACGTCGATTCCCGACTGGGCATTGGACTACCCCCACGATCTGCGTCGCGAGATCGCGATTCTGGACTCTCTGGTTGATGATGCTGAGACTGTGTTCCGGAAGGAATGGGATCGTGCCGGGCCCGACGAATCAGCGCTTCGTAAGCAGATCGCAATTCTCAGTCAAAAGATTGCGAAAGATCCAGGGAATACTCGTCTCGCCCGGGGTCTGGCAAATAAGCGCGAGCAACTGCGAGAATCAACGACATTGGCGGAGCGACGGACCAAAGCTTTGAAGAAACGCCTTACCAGGCTGATTCGTGATCGCGTGTGCGACGTCTGGCACCAGTCCTTGTGGAACAAGATTGAGCAACGGGTCAACGATATCATTGGAAGCACCGTCATACCGGTCGAATTGCATGACGGACAACTCCACCAAAAGACGCGTCGCATCCTTGCAGGCATTATTCGTGTGGACGGTTGGGCTCGCGATCTGGCCGTGAGACTGCTCCGATTACGTTTGTCAAGTCCGGAACCACCTTGGGACGTCAACGGCGACCCGCAGAACCGGCAGTTCCTGGCATCCATGGCCAGGCTCGGAATCGATACCAGGCCGTGGTTATCGAGCTTCGAGAAATCGGTCACGGCGAAGTCGGGTGAACAGCTTTCACTCGCGCTTGAACAAGACCCATTAGAGATATTCTATATGGGAGGTTACTTTGACACGTGCCTCAGCCCGGACTCGTTCAATTTCTTTTCCGCGGTATCCGTAGCCGCCGATGTGAATAAGCAGGTCCTGTTCGCACGGAACACGAAGGGGGAAGTTGTTGGTCGTTGTCTGCTTGCCCTGGCTCGCAATGGAGGCTTGTTGGCATTTCATCCGTATGGTTATCTGGCTAACGATGAGTTTTCCAAGATTGCCTCCGACTATGTCGCTGAATTAGCAGAAGGGATGAATACAACGGTGTTAAGAAAAGGGGACATCGACTGCCTGGTCGCACACGATTGGTACGACGATGGCCCGCAAGCGATCTGCGACCGATTGCCGTGCTTCGGAAAAGGCTCAAGCCTGCGGAACCAACTCACAACGATTGCGCTCGGCAATCTGCTGCCTGTGCTCGAGCGAGAACTTGCTCCCTTGGAAGTCAATGATGTAACGCTGCCTTTAATCGTTCAGCTGCCAGAATTCACAGAACGCCCCGAGCTGGTCTTGCCGTTGAAACAAATCGTCAGCGAATCACGCTTCTTGCCTCGCGAAACGTCTATCCAGATTGCTCAACATGCCATGAAGGCGGGTGACCGGCGTTTTGCAATGCAGGTGATCCAAACTCATGTCTTGCCATTCAAAATGAACGAATACCAGTGCTATGACTCCACATTAGTCAATCCGGTCCTTGAGATGTTGCTTGAACTTGCCCCCTCCTTGGCACTTCGCGTGCTGAGGAAGACGCGACCCCACTGGGTGCGATCAGACCATCAGGAAACTGACGAAACACGTCGAGATATCCTGGCCCGCACGCACGAGGCCTTAGGAAGGGAATCCCTTGCCAGGAGATTCCGTGAAGACTCGACACAGGCGTCCTGAGGTTGAGCTCCGGTGGGAGGATTCGAACCTCCAATACTCGGCTCAACATGCCGGCACCTTACCGTTTGGCCACACCGGATCTTGATATCTGCTGAGTGGGACCGGAGCCTGAGCCACATTCTCCAACAATTCCGGCACGATGGCAGAAGCACTCACCAGGGCGATGGCGATCAAAACGGCAGTCAAAACTCGGCGGATCATGGTTTGAACTCCCGTGGTGGTAGTTCGGCCGGTCCTTGGCCCGAGGTCACTTGTAGCCACAGGCTCATGGTCATTCGTGCTTCGTCTTGTACGTTATCAGTGGTCGGAACGTGGCAATGATCCGAACCAGTCCGGCGTCGATCAGATCCCGGACGACGGCGTCCACGTTCTTGTAAGCTTGTGGAGATTCTTCGTAGAGCAAGGCCTTGTCGTCACAGATGACGCGGCCGCCTAAGTCAGTGCGTCGCAGGGACTCCGGGGAGTAACGCCGTTCCAGATTGGCGCGGGCGTCACTACGAGCCCATTTGCGGCCGGCACCATGGGCAACAGAGTAGGCGTTGTCCGCCTGGTCGCCAACTGGTTGAATCAGGTAAGTTAATGTTCCGCGTGAACCGGGCAAAATGATGGGTCCCGCATCGGACGGTGCGGCTCCCTTGCGATGCAACCAGTGGCGACTGCCGTTCCACTGCACCGGACAGATACTGTTGTGGCAGAGATTAATCACGGGCTGGCCGTGGGTTCCCAGCATGTCGAGGAATCGCTCGGCAATCAAAGCCCGGTTCAACGCTGCCCAGGCGACGGCGTGATCGTGTGCTCTCAAGTACGCTGCAGCGTCCTCTGTTTGCTCGGCTACACCGGCGAAGCCGTGGCGGTTCACATACGCTCTGAGAACCGATTCGCCCAGCCCCCGTGAACCGCTATGCACCAGTAGCATCAGTTGTGACTCGTCCAGGCTAATCGCGTGACACACCTCGTCATCATGAATCTCTTCTACGGTCTGTAGTTCGGCAAAGTGGTTACCGCCCCCGATCGTGCCGAGCGATGTATCGTAGGGACCAGGCGTAAGGCCGGCAGCTGCCACTGCAGTAGCCGAGCCTCCTTCCGGCCGGGACTCCAGCCCGCTGAGTTTCTTCACCCACCGATTCAGCTTCAGCTTCTTGCCCGGCAGTGCGGTCTGCCAGAGCGTCATCCCACAGCCGATGTCGTTTCCGGCGAGTTCCGGATAGACCATCCCATCGCTCATGATAGCTGCACCGATCGGGATACCTTTGCCGGGATGCAGGTCCGGCATTCCCACGGCATAGACGACTCCCGGCAATTCCGCCGCGCGCCGCAGTTGCGATTCGGCATCGCTCACGATCCAGCTCTTGGGAGACGCAATAATGCGAACGCGTGGCGTCTCGGAAGTCTCAGATTGCTGGGATTGGTGATTGATCTCGGTCATAACAAACTGATCTTGTTTAGTGCTCAGAAGTTCGCTCACTCAGAAGCTGATCCCCGATAAACCGCCAACGTAAACGATTGTCACGTATTGTTTTCATCTTTTCCGCTCTCAACAGCAACACGGCGGGATGTACAGGGCGGTATGTTCGCCGACCAACTGCGAGCTATCGCTCGGTGGACGCCAAGTGCGGTCTATTGCTCGCCGATATTTTGCGCAGCGATTACGACCAAGCGGCGTCAGCGACAGGAAGGGGGCGCAGAGGTCGTCCACACCGGACAAACAAGGCAGACCAACCAAGGTGCTGCCAAGTGAGCAAATCCTGTAAGCTGGCGACGTGACGGAAATCGTTGTATCCAGTTCATGGCCGGTCCATCGTCGTATCGATCCGAGCAACCGCCCCGCTAACGTGACTCGGCGAGCTATCAGGCTTTCTGGCATCTCTCTGCTGGGTTAGCAGTTGACTCCCGGCTCGCAAGCACGAGCCACGTTCTCCAGCAGGCCGGGCACGGCGGCGGAGGCACTGGCCAGAGCGACGGTGATCAAAACGGCGGTCAGAAGTCGGCGGCTCATGATTTTTATCCTTGATGGAAGGCGTTTCATTTGTCTGTTCCCCTAAGGCTTTTTTGCCGCCCCACTGGTAGGGAGGCCTTGGCCCCTTTCTTGTGAAGAGCCCGATTTGCAGGGCTCGTCCCGCCCCGCAACATCTCTCGGACTCCTTCCAGCCCCACTCTGTCCGTTACGAGGCGCCACACGCGCGTTGCACATTTGGATCATTGAGCTTGAGCAGCGGCTCCGGATCAGCGTCTTCGCGATCGGCGGACCAAAGCCGGAAAGCTCCCGCAAGGGTTTTCGAGGCGAACGTGAACGATGGTGGCAGCTTCTTTCTGCGCAGTTCCACCATGTACTGCGGTTCGGGAAAAACCATGCTGGCCAAACGGCTTCCCACGATACTCCCCGATCTCACGGCGGGGGAATCGGTGGAAACCACGCGGATCTACAGCGCCATGGGGCTGCTGCCCTCCACCCAGCCACTGCTCGCCCAGCGTCCCTATCGGTCCCCTCACCATACCATCAGCGACGCCGGCTTGGTGGGGGGCGGCAGCATCCCGGCTCCCGGCGAGATTAGCCTGGCCCATCACGGCGTTCTCTTTCTTGATGAGTTGCCCGAATTCAATCGCCGCACGCTGGAGGTCCTGCGGCAGCCG
>JBNJEM010000263.1:0-10073 GCA_051745935.1 Planctomycetota bacterium | reverse complement strand
GCGGAAGGTGTCTATCGTGTTGAAGCTCTTGACGTACCCAGTGAAATAACAAGTTGCGCAACAAGCTCGCACTGCGCATTTTCGCTATCCCATCCAGTTTCCCGACTATTTACCAGCCCAGCCTGGCCCCGGCTCGCTTGATTTGTCGCTACATGACGCCGGATAATCGAATCGACCGTTACCTTGCTCGACATCGGCCCGCCCGGTCGATATGGTGGGAAGTTCGTGGGGGAAGCGTGCCGTCCAAGCACCGCCGCCCCGGAATCCATGCGATCTTGACTTCATTGATCTCTCCAATAGTGTACCGCATATGACCTATCGAGAAACTTGTATTTTGCTTCCGTGCCATAGCCTCGAAGACTTTCCCATGCACTACCAAGGGGAAGCGGCCGATGGGCTTCTGGCGGCCTGGACCGCGCTTTGGCATCCCGCGCTCCTGGCGGCCACCGGCTCCGCCCCTGCCTGGCACCCAGCCGAGAGCCCGCCGAGCGATTTGAGCGATTTACTGATCGTGATTCCCGGCGTCAGCGAAAGCGAGGTCCCCGAAGGATTCGTGGAGCGAGCGAGCGAGCAAGGCGCCCGGATCATCCAAGGCAACCTGCCCCGGGACGAAATTCTGGGTCGGGGCCTGGCCCCGGTCAGCGAATTGGCGGCCCGGATCGATGGCGAGCTGAGCGCCGACTTTCTCGCGCTCGGGTATTGCTATTTGCAGATTGAATTGCTCATGCGCCAAATGCGTTATTCCACGAACCTGGATGAACAGCAGCTCCACGGTCAGGCGGTGGCCGGGGCGCGGGCCGCCGCGGAAGGCCAAGTGGAAGCCGCCCGCGACGAACTGACGGCCTGCTTCGACCTCCTGGCCCAGGAACGAGATCACTACTATGCCGTCGACGCCTACGTGCTGGACATCACGCTGGTGGCGCCAACCACGCTGGGCGACGAATTGCGTGAGCTCCTGGGGCAAGATGTTCCGGTCAATCTGCTGCTAACCGCCGAGTTGCTCCGGCAAATGGCCCACGACGCTCCCGATTCGTTCGCCGCCCTCAAACGCGGCCTCCAATCCGGCTCCGTCGGCCTCCTCGGCGGCGATCCGATTGAAGCGCGAACCCCCTTGCACGGTTGTGAAACGGCGTTGCAGCGGCTGCGCGCCGGACTAGCCACGTTTGACGAGTTGCTCGAGACGCGTCCGACGGTCTATGGCCGCCGCCGCTACGGGTTGTCGGGGCTCTACCCCCAACTACTCCAGCGACTGGGGTTTACCGGGGCCCTGCACGCGACGTTGGCCGAGGGCCGTTACCCGGAGGGATCGCAGCTCAAGATTCGTTGGGAAGGCCCGGATCAGCAGGCGATCGACGCCATTGGCCAGCTGCCCGCGGATGCGTCCCGGCCAGGCGTGTTTTTGTCGTTAGCCAGCAAGTTGGGCGAAACCATGGACATGGACCAGGTGGCCACGATTTGTTTCGCGCATTGGCCAGGCCGCGTGTCTCCCTGGTACCACGATTTGCGGCGCGCGGCCCGCTACGCCGACATGGCTGGAAAATTCGTCACGGTCGATGAGTATTTTTCGGACACCGACTACCCAGGCCAGACCGAACAGTTCAAGGCGGACCAATATCGTTCCCCCTATTTGCAGCAAGCGGTGGCACGAGAACAATCCGATCCGATCTCGCGCTGCGTTCGCTATTGGCGGCAGCGGAGCCGGGCCTCCGCCATCGAAGCCGTGGAGACCATGATGGCCGCCATTAACAGCCGTCCCGCCGACCGGTCCAGCGCGCTGATCCAGGAGATTGATGCCCACGCGGACCACCCCCCCGGCGAGGCGTTTGACGAACGCCTTGAGCAGGCCACCCAAGGGGCCGTGGAGCGACTCTCGGAGCTCATACCGCGCCGGCCCGCGCCGCCAGAGACCGGCTATCTGGTGGTGAATCCGTCGAGCCACGTTCGCCGCACTCCACTGCGTGTCCCCACCTTGTCGCCGCTCCCCCCCCCGGCCACGCCGCCGGTTTACGCGGCGGATTCAGAAGACGAAGGCGTGATCGTCGACGTCCCTCCCATGGGCTTCGCGTGGATCACCAGCGGTGACAAGCCCGCCAAGCCACCGCGCCGGCCGCCGCCCGTGCTGGCCGAGGAACACCGGCTGTTCAACGAATACTTCGACGTGTATATAAACCCGTCGACCGGCGGGATCGAGTCCCTGTATGAATACGAAAAACGGGGCAACCGCCTCTCGCAACAGCTGGCGGTCCGGAACTCCCGCCAGCAACAGGCCACGGGGCGACGAGGGAATCCGTACTCGACAATGGTCGCGGATCAAGTACGCGTGACCGCCGCCTCCACGGTCCAAGGCGAAATCACCACCACCGGGCGGCTGGTGAATCGGAAAGGCGAGACGCTCTCTGAATACGAACAACGCGCTCGCGCGCGGCGAGGCAGCCGGGTGCTGGAACTTGACATCCAACTCGATCCGCGGGCGGAGCTGACCGAAGACCCGTGGAATTCCTATTACTGCTGCCGCTGGGCCTGGGCCAACGAAGCCGCTTTGCTCCACCGCGCGGTCAATCAACTGCGGGAACGGGCCGAAGCCAAACGTTTGGAAGCCCCCAACTACATCGATATCGACGACAATGGGCATCACGTCACGCTCTTGACCGGCGGTCACCCCTTCCACCGCCGCACGCACTTGAGACAGCTCGATACGCTGTTGCGGGTCCAGGGCGAACGCGCCCGTTCCTTTCAGCTGGGCATCGGCGTCAACCTGGCCTATCCGCTGCAAGACGCCATCGACCAGTTCGTCCCGCTGCCCACCCTCGCCGCCACGGCGCCCCCGCCGGCGGGCCCCACCTCCAGTTGGCTCTTTCATGTCAACAGTCGGAATCTCATCGCCACGGCCTGGGCTCCGATCGTCGAAGATGATACCGTGACAGGGTTCCGTGTCCGCCTGCTGGAAACAGCGGGCCGTTCGGCTCACGCCCGCATCCGCTCCTGCCGGGCCATCGAGTCGGCCAAGCGAACCGATTTTCAGGGCCAAACCACCGGCGCCTGCCGCGTTGAAGACGGCGCCGCCGTCGTGCGGATCGGAGCCAACGAGTGGGTTGAGATGTCAGCCCGCTGGGAGTCCCCAGCCACGCGGTAACACGATGCCATGAGCCGGAACGCGCGACCGCCGCGGCGCGCGAGGGAGCAAACGCACCATGATCATTACCATTGACGGGCCGGCCGGAGCGGGCAAGAGCAGCGTGGCGCGGCGACTGGCCCAAGAACTCGGCTTTTGGTTTCTGGACACCGGTGCCATGTACCGGGCCGTCGCGCTGGCGGTCATCCGCCAAGGCGTTGATTGGTCCAATACCGCGGCCGTCGCTCAACTGGCGAGTCAACTGCCGCTGGCATTCGACAATGATCGCGTCCTGCTGGGAAAGGAAGACGTCACGCGGGCGATCCGCTCCGCGGAGGTGACCACGAGCACGCGGCACGTGGCCGATAACCAACAAGCCCGGCGGCAACTGGTCTCACTCCAGCGCCAACTGGCAAACGGAAAAGACGTCGTTACGGAAGGTCGCGATCAAGGCACCGTCGCGTTCCCTCACGCCGACTGCAAGTTCTTCCTGACCGCGTCGCCTCGGCGGCGCGCCGAGCGTCGAGCTCGGGAGCGATGGTCCAAGGGCGAACACGTGACGCTCCAGCAAGTCCTCGACGAACAGAACCGCCGGGATCAAGAGGACGAATCGCGCCCCGTGGGGCGACTCGTCCCCGCCGGCGACGCCGTTGTCGTTGATACCGATCAATTTGGTTTGGAGCAGGTCGTCGACAGGCTGCTCCACCACGTACGCGAACGGTTTAAGACGCCATGACAAAACCGCTCCAGCTTGCTCGCCCCCAGACGTTCCTCGGAGGGCGACTGAATTCTGGTGCGGGCTCTCAAGTATAGTCTCGCCTCAATCGGATTGTCCCATGAAACGACCCCTTTGGAAACGAGCCGGTTACCAAACAATCAAAGTCATCTTCTGGCTCATCGCCGTGGTGTTTTTTCGGTTTCGTTGGCAGGGTAAAGCGTTCTTTCCCGCCGAGGGCGGGGCCCTGGTCTGCGGGAACCATCAGAGTTACTTTGACCCCGTGCTGATCGGAATCTGCTTTTCCGAACCGGCAAATTTCCTCGCCCGCAAGACGCTGTTCACCCACGTTCTCTTCGGGAGAATCATTGGCTATCTCGATGCCATACCCATCGACCGCGACGGCATGAGCCTGGGAGGGATCAAGGAAACGCTAAAACGCCTCAAGCGGGGCGAAATGGTGGTGCTGTTCCCCGAAGGCACGCGCACGGAGGACGGCAGCATCCGCGAGCTCAAACCCGGTTTCGTGGCCTTGGCGCGCCGGGGCAAAGTCCCGATCCTGCCAGTGGCCGTCGATGGGGCTTATGACGCTTGGCCGCGAGACAAAAAACTCCCGCGACTCACCACGGTGTGCACCGTCTTCGGCCCCCCCATCCCCGCTGAAGACATTAAACGGATGTCCGACGCCGAACTGATCGACGTGGTGCGACAACGCATGATTGCGTGTCACCAGCGGGCGCGGACCTTGCGCGGATTGCCCCCCGCGAACTCCACGGCGGCGGAGCACTCGGGGTAATACCCGCGGTCCATTGGGGCAAGTGAGGCCGTTAAGAAAGGGTGTTCGACTGCAGGTTATCCGGGGCCAAATACACCGGGGGGCGGATGATTTTGCGCGCCGCGAGTCCGAGCAACGGGAGGACGGCTTGCGCCGGGCCGCTTTCCACCCGGACAAATTCGACCGGCTGAAGTATAGCCTGACCTCAACGGAAACGGAGTCGCGACCAATTCTTTAGGCACTCACGACGCGGGGCACAGCCCAATCCTGACGAGCTAGTTCGCAACGAAATTCGCGGACGGGGCATGGGCGGATCTTGTGTGTCGTCGTGGCATCGTGTATGCTCGTTGTAGCGCGCATCCGGTCGACGGAATATTGAGGTGCGATTCCGACGATGCGGGTTTGCCGTTCGCGGAAAATGCTGCGGCTTGGTCGAACGGGGCCCGACCGAGCGGAAACATTTGCAGCCCGTCACAAAGTGGGGGTTGGCGCCGAGACTCCCTGGGGGAAAGAAAACCTGACTGGTTTTGTTATGGCTTCTTAACTCCAAACGCGGAAATGACTTACCACGCATGGAGTCGAATCCGCCGAGCAAACAGGCGATCCGGTCCAGCGCTGTGAATTCAGCTGGTTCGAGGGTTGGAGCGTGACACCTGAGATATTGATTTCGATGCGCCCGTAGCTCAATTGGATAGAGCACCGGTCTACGGAACCGGAGGTTGCAGGTTCGAATCTTGCCGGGCGTACTTTCTTTTTTGGGTCAAGACTGAATACGTCCCGGCGGAAGCCTGAAGGGGGGACAGATCGTACGGAACGGTTGTCTGATGGCACGAGAGGCACGAACCATTTCGGGCGGTCCCTAGAATGCGGTCGCGACGACATGGCGAACGAAGCGGGCAAAAATGGCAAGCGGAGGCCCCTTTCCGCAGAGCCGTGGACAAGCCGGAAACCGCAGTGCCGGCACCGCAATAGCAAACAGGCATCGCCGGAGAGAGGATCCTCGGCAATCGCAGGAACCTGCCACAGGCTAACCATCTCGACATGGACCGCCTTGCACCGATTCGTCTGCTGAGCTCGTGAACGTGCTGGTCAGCGGCGGCGATTAGCCGTCCGCTGGACTGGCTGGTTCGCGTTCCCTTCTGTCTCCCAGCGCAATATCTGGCTTCTCGGAACTTCTGACCCATCGCCACATCTTGCACCATATCCGCGGATCATCTCCGCGGGGATCTATGCGGACGGACGTCTGAAGACGGTCCCATTCGTCCGAAAAGCCGATTCTATACTGGTCGCGGATGACTTTCTCCGCCGCGAGTCCGACCAACGGGAGGACGGCTTGCGTCGGGCAGCTTTCCACCCGGAAGAATCCAACCGCCTGAAATATACCACGCTCCTGCCAGCCAATGTCCCACCACGATGTCCCGTACGGCGAACGAAACCGATTCTCCTCGTGGTCACGACAAACTTCTGCCGCCGTGAAGGCACGTGAAGGCAGAATGTCTGCCGGGTGGTCGGTGGGGTTCCCGTTGGGCGGACCTTGGCGGGTTGGTTGGGCCGTTGAGGGTTTGGCGGGTTCGTTCGGGGTTCGCCGGGGTCGTTGACGCTTCGCGGTGCAGTTCGGCTGCCTCTTTGACGGGCGGGAGAACTGGCCGAGCGGTCCGATGGTTCGTCTCGGGAAGGGATTCCCGAGCTACGGGGTGGCTTCGGAACGTGAAGAAAGCATGTTCGTTCGAGCAATGATTCCGACATGGAACGCGGCGATTCATGGCCGCGTTCTTCTGGTTCCCGCATTGCTGGAAGTCGGCCTTGTGCTTGAGGGCCAATTTGATGGCCTGGATTTCTTCGTCGGAACAATGGCTGAGATCCGCCAGCGTGCGGTGCCGCACTTTGCCGTTTTCCCGGTACGACTACCGCGGGAGATGGCGGGCATACGTTCGGCCGTTCGCTGGGTAGGTACAAGAGTCGACAAACATAGTGTCCACACAATACCAGAGATCCGACGCTATCACGCTTGTACCACGCTTGTACGCTTGTACGCACCCGCCGAAGTGCCATTGACTCGGGCCCCGGCTAGAGCGATAATTGCGGATCACTGCAAAATAAGTTACCGATTTCGGCGGCCTGTGGCTACGGCCGCAGTCGCCAGGCTGCATCGACGTATAAGCAAATACGCCTGCTTCGCCTTCCTCCGCAGCCTTGTCCGCGGCGCGTCCAAATCGGCAATTCATTCTGCAGCAGCCCCTTAAAATTCGGCTTGCGAAATTCGGGACTGGGAGTTCCCCCTCGTGCGGCAAATGAGACAAATCATCCATCCGCTCGCGATCTGGCTGACGGCGGCACTGATTTCATTTCAGAGCTTGGCCGGATGTGGGTGCTGCCGTCACGGCAAGCCCATTGACGCGAAACCAGCCGCGTCGAAGTGCTGTGAATGCGATGGCGGGCCTGTAACGGCCGCGTGTTGCCGTTCGCTGGCTTGTGCGCGCGGACATTCGGAAGATCCCGCGATCCAGCCACGGGCGCTGGAGGGCCGGTGGGACACTCAACTTGAAGCGTTCTCGAACCCATCCTTTGTTGGCGAATACGCGGCTGTCGTGAATTCGGGCTGCGTCCTCCACTCGCTCGGGAACGGGCCGTTGCGGACCGGCAGCGATCAAAACTGCTGTGTTCTCTTGTGCCGGTTTCTGCTTTGATTCTCTCCCCTGTTGCCGCTCGTACGCGGAATGCGTCTACGGGTTAAGCTGTCACCGACACGCAACAGGCCACCTGTCCAATCGCCAGATTGCTTCTTTGACGCGTTAGGCATCGAACTGTGCCGTTCATGCTGCCCGTCGAATCGCAGGTGCCCTACTTCAAGGAGAAGAATCATGCTGGTACTGACACGTAAGCTGGGTCAGCGGATAAGCATAGGAGACGACGCGGAGGTTGTCGTCCTCAAAATCACTGGAAACCGAGTTCGATTGGGCATCCGGGCCCCGAAGGACGTCCCGATTCGGCGAGACGATGTCGCTGGTCGAAGGGGCGATAAGGCGGTCGACGCCGTGGAGTCGGGGATGGGAGGCAGTCGGTCTGAAGTGGAATTCGGTGTTGGCGCCGCAGTTTCTGGACTTTGACTTGCGCAGCCGATTTGTTGAAGCGGCCGGTTTGGTTTAAGGCCCTTGCCCGGACGGCCGATAAAGAGGGCTGGATCTGGAAAAAAGAACGATGGCACAAGTGATGTTTCGATTGACAACAGCAACGAGATGCGTGATGTTCCTGGCGGCAGTGGCGATTCCGCTGCAGCCGATGATGGCGCTGTCTTGCCATTGTCCGTCGAGTATTTCCAGTCCCACCCAAACGTCGGCTGCCGGAGATTGCTGCTGCCGAAACATGGGAATTGCCCGCGAGCAGGCCACCAGCCCCTGTTGCGGCGGGCCGTCTGACTCGTCAACGGATGCCGGCTGCGGCTGCAGTTGTGGGGCCGACGCAGCCCCTGCGGCACCCTCGCCGATGTCGACTTTGCAGAGAGGGCTGGATCTCCAGCAATTGGCTCTTTGCCCATGGGTATCGGCCGTCCAGAAATCCTCCTCCGATTCCATGGAGGCCTGGATCTCCCCGGCGTTCTTGCTTCATATGGCCGTCGGCAACGAGCGCTGCGCCATTCTTTGCCGGTTCACGCTCTGATCATCTCTCTTGGCGCCGCCAGTACGCGCACGGGCATTCTGACGCATCCGCCCGCCCCGTTTGAACTGGACGCTTCTGGCAGCGCTGTCTCGGAGTGAACGGAATCGCTTAATCCATTTTTGTATCAAGTTGCGCGCGTGCGCGCATTGCATGGGAGGTATCAATGATTATGCAGAGGCCCCAACCGGAGATGCCCGTGGTGCTTATAATCGAACACCGTGACGCGGTCTATCAACGCCTTGCCGAAGATTTGTACCACGCCGGATTTCACGTAAAACGTGCGTGCTATGCAACGGAAGGCATCGTCCAGCACTTCATGTTCGCTCCGGATCTCGTCGTTGCCAACGTGGACTTGCCGGACCAGAGCGGCTGGTTGCTGACCGCGAAGCTGCGCATCACCGAGCCCCGTCCCCATGTCTGGCTCTACAAGTCCAGGGCATCTGGTTCGGATATGGCAAAAGCCAGGTTCTTGGGTGCGGAGGAACTGCTCACCTACAACAGTCTCCAGCAGTTGTCGGATGCCGTGTTTGCAAGCCTTTCGGGCGATACCTCGTCGCGTCGGGCCGTTGTCGGTCACGGCAGGATCTGCCTGGATGCGGTCGGCTGATGGGCGGATGGTAGTTTCTGTAAGGAATCCAAAGTGTAACAAGGAGGTATCGAATGATGGATCGAACTGTTTTTCAGGCGGTTGGATTTTTCCGGGCGGAAAGCTGCCCGACGCAATCCGTCCTCCCGTTGGTCGGACTCGCGGCGGAAAAAGTCATCCGCGACCGGTATAGATGGTCCGCGGCCGTGGCAACGATGCTGGTGGTACTCGCATCCGGATGCGCAGCCAAGAAGCAGCACACCGCCGCCGACAGCGCGACGAGCATGGCGAGAAACACGACGTACGAGCTGAACGACACGTCGGCGGAACGCGACGGTGCGCGGCCGAAGCCGACATGGACGTGCCCGATGCACCCTGGCGTGCGAGAGTCGTCGCCGGGAACGTGTCCAGTGTGCGAAATGGAGCTCGTGCGAGCGGGTAGTCCTGCTTCGACACAAGGATCGACATCAAGCTCCAGCCATTCGAATTCCTCCTGTTCCAGTGGATCGTCCTGCCATTGAGTCGCGGATTCGTCGGAGGAGTTGGGGCGTCAGATGTTTTCGACACCAGCGAGAATCCCGGCTCACCGTCGGCACGCATGGCTTCAACCGGCAGGTCGGCCGAGGCATGGATGTCCGCGAACGCTGTAACGTCCCGCTTGTCCTTTCCGCGCCCCCGTGTCGCCTCGAGTCTTCACCCAAAAAATCGCAAAGGTACGAAGATGTTGCACTCGAAAATCTGACAAGACATTGTCCATACCACCTACGATACCCCACTGGTTAAACTCAACCGGACCGTGCCCTCCGCCCATGCCACGGTGCTGGTCAAGCTCGAATTCTTCAACCCGCTCTCCAGCATGAAGGACCGCGTCGGCCGGGCCATGATCGAGGCCGCGGAAAACGAAGGCATTCTCGACTCTCAGACACGGATCATCGAGGCGACCAGCGGAGACACGGGGATCGCACTGGCCTTTGTCTGCGCCGCGAAGGCCTACGGCCTGACACCGGGCTGATGAAAAACCCGAAAATCGGACAAAATAGAACAAGTGGGTTGTCCCGAGTTTGTCGCGCGTGCTTGATTGAAGAGTGGAAGATTTCGCGACCAGGGCACGACGATGATCGCTGGTGCTTTAGATATCATGATAGGCCCACGGATGGCAGAACGGACCCACGGATGAGGAAAGACGGAGAGAGTACAAGCCGGGTCGCTTGCGTTTCATGCGTTAGAT
>JBNJEM010000262.1:0-10081 GCA_051745935.1 Planctomycetota bacterium | reverse complement strand
CAGCCGCGCTGGCATCTCATAAGGGGCGGATCGTCACTTCGCGAATAATAATCCGCATCTTTCCGAACTGTTCTCCCGCGTGTACTTGAAATCCAATTTTCCCCCTGTTTGAAAGATCGTCGCGGACGTCCGCCGTTTTCTCGCCATTGAGTCGAACGACGTGCCGGTCCCCCACCGCTCGGATGACTAACGTGTTCCAGCCATCGCGGTCAATGATACTATTATCCGTATTGATTGCAATGAACGGTCCACCCTTGCCAGGCCGATACAGTGAACCGCTGAGGGCGAAAGGACTCTTGTATTCGAGGATGTCGGCCTGAAATGCCTTGGCGCCGCTTTGGTAACGGTACCAAACGCCGCTGTTGGCCGGCCAGACCACGCGATAGGTCACGGTCAGCTCGAAATCACCAAATGATTCTTCCGTGAAGAGATCGCCCGGCGCATTGTCTTTTCCCTGGCGACCAATTAGCAGTCCGTCCTTGACCTCCCAAATGGCATTGCCTTCGGCCGTCCAACCGGAAAGATCCTTGCCGTTAAACAGTTTGCGAGTGGTCGTTGCCGAGTCCGCCGGCCGGCCGGCCACGTACCGGATCGACCGGGCCAACAGCTTCTTGTAACTGGGATGCTCGTAAGCAAAATGGTCGTGGCCCAATTCGATGTAGACCACTTTGCTGTTCTCATACGTCTTGGTCCACGCTAATTCCCGATCGCTCTTGGGATGCTCGGTTGTCAACAGCACGGTGGCATCGGGATCCGTGTAGTAGTTGTTGTACGTCTCATCGTGTATCGTGAAATCCTCCATGCCCTCCGTGATCGGGTGGTCCGGTTTGGCGATATGAACGGGTATGTCCTGGCCATGAGCGTATCCCGATTTGGGAAGCACTTTTCCGTCCTCCTTCCGTTCCCGCAAATAATATCGTCCGCCGATAATCTTCTTGTACTCCGGCCAGTTCTGGTGAGCGGCCATCGCATGGTGCAAGGCGACCACGCCGATGCCTCGTTTCAGCAGCTGGAGGAAAGCCTTCTGCTGGTCGGGACTGATTCCCTGGGCCCACATATCGTAAAACACAATGACGTCGAACTCGTCGGCCAGCTCGGGCGCCAACTTCTCCGCGGCAGCGGGGTAGGTAACGTGAGTTGCCGCCACGTCGGGAAACGCGTCGAACATGCCTTCAAAGGCCGGCTTTTCGTAACCGTGACCGCCGGTAACCACCAGCGCTTGGATCTTTTCCGCTTCAGGCTTGTCCGCCGCTCGCAGCGTGGAAACCAGAAAAGAAAGCAGAACAACGGCCAAGAAGCTGACGAAACGAGGGAACTGCATCGCGGAACCTCCTTCAGTAGATGTAACAACACAAAGCGGTTTAGCCCATCGGTGTGCGTCACGAATTCTAGCCCGACGCGGGCTGTCAAAAAATATTCGTACCATTTCAGCCGTCTGAAGTCAGGAAACCGTAAACCCAACATTCATACCAGCCCTGTGCGGCGCGCAGGCCGCCGTTCTCTGGACCGATCCGTGATAGCTCAACCCCGCGGCCAAGCGGACTCTGGCCTCGCGCTTAAACAACTGCCCGTTACGGCCTGTGTGCGGCCACGCTGGTTCTGTTCTGCTTCACATGGCTGAACAGTTACGAATACTCCAGTTTGTTTCGCCGCATTCACGGTCGTCCGGACGACATTCAACGGGTCCTGGCGCCTCCAGGTATTTCAGCGACGGATCGGAGACCCATCGTGGGGGACGGATCGGAGATCCGCTTTGCGTCGCGGCTTTGAAATTCGTGTTACGTCCTCCGAAACCATGAGGTTGAGTATAAACCACCTGGCATCGAGAAGCGACACCAGGGCCCCATGTTCGACGGTGGTGTACTTACTGTCGACGGGCCCGGGGGGCCGTGGTGCGGGCGTTGCGCAGGGATGACGGGATGCAAGGGACCGAAAGGACCAAAAGAACCACAGCAACTGGGCGGCGTCCCGGAGGGGATACAATGTACGTCGATCGGCGGTTCCTCTATGATTCTGTAGCCGTTCACGGGTGCCGTTACACGGCCTGGACACGCAAGGCCCACATGGATGCCACGGGCTTGTCCCGTGGTGGTTCACGCTCGCCGCTACAAACCGTCCAGACACACCACTGCTGGCCGTCGTGCCGTTACACGGCCTGGACACGCAAGGCCCGCAGGGATGCCACGGGCTTGTCCCGTGGTGGTTCACGCTCGCCGCTACAAACCGTCCAGACACACCACTGCTGGCCGTCGTGCCGTTACACGGCCTGGACACGCAAGGCCCGCAGGGATGCCACGGGCTTGTCCCGTGGTGGTTCACGCTCGCCGCTACAAACCGTCCAGACACACCACTGCTGGCCGCCGGTAGCGTGGAACGTAACGGACCACGGGACAAGCCCGTGGCATTTGCACCCGGCAAAGCCCTTTTTCAAGCTGTGCAACGGAAGTGCGAACGTCCGCGGATATTGGTCTCTTGGCCGTGAACGGTTACTTTCTTTCACGTTACCGTCCAGGGGGCGACGTGACCCGATCCAAGGATTGATCCATTTGATTGGCAAGCCGGCGGATGACGGCGGTGTTTCCGTCGCCGCTGGCGAGATTGATCGTTTCCCGCGGGTCATTGGCATGGTCATACAGCTCGCGAGCCACCAGCCTGCCGGTCTTGAAATCGAGCCACTCGTTATAGCGATAGCGGTCGGAACGGATCGAATAGCCCATGATTTCTGGATCTTTTCCTCGGCCGTAGGGCGGGCGCGGGTGTTGGCTGAAGGCGGCCGATTTCACCGTCCCGCCGGGATCCTTCAGCACCGGACGCAGACTGACCCCCTCGAGATCCGCGGGGGCCGCCAATCCACAGAGGTCGGCGAGCGTCGGGTAAAGGTCCAGGAGTTCGACCAGGGCGTCGGTTCGCTGGCCGCCCTGGTGATCCGGCGTGGAGATAATCAGCGGCACGCCAGCATCCAGCTCAAAGCACGTCGTCTTGCTCCAGAGCCCATGTTCGCCAAGATGCAATCCATGGTCGGACCAGAGGACGATGATCGTCTCGTCTCGCAATTCCAGACGATCCAATTCGTTCAGCACCTTGCCGACCTGCGCGTCGAGGTAGCTGATGGCGGCATGGTGCCCATGACGCAGTTCGCGCACGTCATCGTCAGTCAAGTTCTCTTTGCTGTCGATCCGGTAGTTCTGGAGGGCAATGGAAGGAACCCCGACCGGCGGATCCGGGTTGGGCGGCAGTTTGACGTTTGCTCGCTCGTACAGGTCCCAGTATTTCTTGGGCGCGTTGAATGGAAGGTGAGGTTTCCAAAAGCCGACGGCCAGAAAGAAGGGACGATCCTTGACCCGCCGCAGCGCCTTCACGGCCTCGGCCGCCACGCGCCCGTCGAGATAAGCGTCGTCGGGGACGTCGCGGCACTCAGTCTTGTCGAGCGTGGCCATGTTCGGCGGCGGGTCGCCGTCGACCTGGACCTTGTCGTCGGCATAATGCGAGCCATAATGAAGTTTGGCCGGCACGGACCACGACGGCGCGTCCCCCTTGAACTCGTCCTGGCGATAGTTGTGAAACATCTTGCCGATGTTTTGAGCGTGATAGCCGTTTTGCTTGAATAACTGGGGCAGAGTAACCACGTTGGGACGTGTTTCGCGAAAATGAGTGCGCAGATCCCAGACGCCGAGCGTGTCCGGCCTCAGCCCCGTCAGCACGGAGGCGCGCGAGGGATTGCAGACGGACTGCTGGCAGTAAGCGCGGCGGAACAACGTTCCCTGTTCGGCAAGCCGGTCGATGTTCGGCGACTGGACGGATGGGTTGCCGTAACATCCCAGCTGGACGCGAAGGTCGTCCACGGAGATAAACAGCACGTTGGGACGTGACGGTTCCGCGTCATCCGATTTGGACGCCCGCCGGGAAGTCTCACGCTCCACCCGCGAAATCGGGGCCAATTTCGTTCCTCGCGCGGTCCGGAAGTCGTCGATGCGATGGAACGTCATGAAATTGGCGTCATGGTAATTGTGGGCGCCGCCAAGGCCGTCATCATAAGCGGTTCGAGAGACGGCGACGACGTCATCCCCGTCGAATTGCCAGTCGGGATATTGAAACCCGTGGTCCTTGACATCGGGATGGTAAGCCACGATGGCGCGAAGTTCCCAATCGCGCAAGTCTTTCGTTCGGACCAGTGCAAGCGTGTTTCGGATCGAGCCCGGTTTGCGGCCCTCCCCCACATGCCGCTCCGGAATATGGTTCGCCAAACTCCAGTAATACTCCGACTTCTCATCGAAGCGGATCGTGAATTTTGTACTTCCACCCGGCATGTCGATGAATCCGGTCTCGGGATCGAAGGAAACGGTCTTGCCATCCTCCGAGATATTCGTGATGGCGGCCCTCCCGCGGCCGGTGGGCACATCCACGCGAAGGATATTGACCACGTGCCCGTCGGGAGCAGCCACGGCGTTGCCTTCGAGCCAGCCGTTGAACTGGCCGTCCAACCATTGCTCGTTCCCCGCCAATGCGTTGGATCGGGTCCAATTGTTCCTGTCCAGCAGATCGGCATCCAGCGGAGCGGACATCATGATCGCCCTGAAGTGTTTTCCCCACCCCTGGCCTCCACGGTTGTCCTCCATGGCCCGCCAGATTCGTCCCTGGTGCTTCAGAACCGGTTGCGGGGCGCAGTGGTAGCCGCCATCGCTCAGGAGCAACCCTGTTTCCGGACCGGTTGGCGTCGTCCACGTGTGACCTCCATCCTCGGAACGGCGGATCACGGCATTACCGTAACGTTTGGTTGTTCCGATCAGGTACAGGTCGCCGCGGTGCACGAACAGAGTGGACCAGAAGGCATCGTCGATCTCGGCGATCCGATGCCAGCTCTTTCCGCGGTCCGTCGACTCGAAGACGCGGCTGCGGCTGTAGGTGCTGCCTGGGCCGAAGATGTCGTGCGAGGCGACGTAACGGCCATTGGGCAGAATGGCGATGCTGGGCGATCCGACGTACCGCCGATCTTTCGCCGGCATATGATCGATCACCACGCCAGGGGGCCGCACGGTGTACGCGAGATCACCCCGCTCGTCCGCCAAAGCAGGACAACGGGTCAATAACACCGTTAACACGGTTAGAACAAGAATCCGGGATAGTGAAAATAAATATGCACTCATCATGGTTACATAACTCCGATAGGTTCGCGTAATCCACTTTGTCATGCAAGGCTCCTTTAACAGCGCGCCCCATGCCCCGCCACGGCCTCTTCCCCCCCTCTCCACGCTTCCACGGACCCACCGGGCCATGGAGCTACCATTTTGTTGATCGCAGGATGTTGACGACGATCCACAGTCCCAGTACCGCTGAAATCAAGTAACCGACGACTCCCAACGCCGGAAATCCAAACAGCGTTGGCCCCACGTCGGCCGTGACCAGAAGGGACGAGCCGATTACAACGGCGGCGATAATAATGGCCACGGTGAGTCGGCTCGCGGTGTCTTCCAATGTGCGATCCAGCGGGTCGAGGTTCTCATGTTGGAATTTCACCGCCAACTCGCCGTGTTCAATTTTGTCGATGATGTGGTTGAGCCGCTTCGGCAGTTGACGCTGCAACGCCATGATATGGGTCAGGTTGTCGCGGATGCTGCGCCAGATGTTTTCCGGCTTCCACTGCTCGACCATTAGCTTTTTGACCAATGGCTGGACTTCCGCGACCACGTTCAGTCCGGGGTCGAGTTCGCGAGCCACGCCCTCGGCCGTGATGAGGGCTTTAATCATCACGGAGAGATTCTGGGGGAGGCTCAGCTTGTGTTCCCTTAAAATGCTGGCGATTTCGGACAAAAAACAACCCAAATTGAGTTGTTCGAGCGGCACGCTATGGTACCCGTCGAGCAAGTCCATCAAATCACGCTGCAGCTCGTCCCGCTCGGTGCCGTCATAACCGTGCGTCAAATCCAAGACAACCTCGAGCAGCTGGCTGCTGTCCTTGTTGACCGTGGCTTGAATGAGGGTGGTAAGCTTGAGACGCATCGCGTCGGTTAAGCGGCCGACCATGCCGCAGTCGAGCAAGCAGAGGACGTCGTCCTGCCGAATCACAATGTTCCCCGGATGAGGGTCGGCGTGAAAGAATCCGTCTTCCAGCACTTGCTTGATGACAATCCGCAGCCCGCGGCGCGCCAGCCGGTGGCGCCGCCGGGGGTCGTCGGGCGCCGAGTGGCTTAGTTTCACGCCCTCCACCAATTCCATCACCAGCAATTTCGACGTGCATAGCTCTTCATGCAGCGATGGCACGTGGACTTCCGGATCATCGGCGAAATTGGCCAGAAAAATCCGCATGTGGCGGGCTTCACGGGTATAGTCGAGTTCGCGAAACAGGGTCTTTTTGAATTCCGCGACCAGGCTCGGAAGATTGTAAACCGCGAGCCCTTCTATGCGTCGATGCAACCCCGTCGCGAGAGCTTCCATAATGGCAAGATCGCTGGTAATGTCGCCCTTTATGTTCGGCCGCTGCACCTTTACGGCCACCGGCTGGCGACCGTCGCGCAAGACCGCCCGATGCACCTGGGCAAGTGAAGCCGCCGCCATGGGAGTCTCGTCGAATTGGACGAATATCCTCTCCAGCGGGTTCTCGAGGTCACGTTCCAGCTGCCGCCGGATCATGGGAAATGGGGCGGGAGGGACTTCATCGTGCAGTTTGCGAAGTTCGACGACAATGTCCGTGGGCAACAGATCCGGACGAAGACTGACCACCTGACCAAACTTGACAAACGTGGGGCCTAGTTCCTGCAACACCCGGCGGATACGCGCCGGAGTGGATAGCTCCTCTTCGACTCGCATCACCCGTTTCAGCAGCAGTTTTCCAGGAATCTCCAGCCGTTCAACCGTATCCTCGAAGCCGTACTTCAACAATACGAAGACGATGTGCCTGAGATGACCGACGTGCTTAATCGTGCTCAGATCCACTGTTCGCGTCTCACTCGTTGCATGCTTCCAGCCAGCGTTTCCACCTGCCAGCGTTTCGACCATAACCAATAAAAGCGAGCAGCACTCGCCTAGGCACTATCAGAAACCCCACCGGCGGATGAGCGCATCCGTTCGATGGCATCTTCGAGCATCGCCATCCGCTGCTCGATTCTCTCCAACCGCTGGGCAACCTCCTTCAGGTCTTGATCACGAGCGAGATTGGCCGCATTCAGCGATTTTCGCACGGCGTCTCTCAGCCCAGTCTGAACGTCTTCCCATTGCCGCCCCCCACTTTTCAACAGGTCACTCACAAGTTGCCTACCCTCGTCAGCGGTCAGTTTACCTTGTTCCACGAGCCGGTTCGTGATTTCCTCGGCTTTTTCCTTGGTGATCACACCGGCGCCCAAACCGGCCAACACGGTGGTTCTGATCAGTTCAATCATGTCAATTAGTCTCCACGGGGTCCCAAAACGTCTCAAAAACGTAACACTTTAGCCGTCTGAAGTAGAATCCTGGCTTCGTGATCACAAATCCCTTATGACGTACCCTGTTTAGCCGCAAGGCCAGAGTCCGCTCGGCCGCGCGTTGAACTGGCAAGGATCCGCGACAGCGGACGGCGGCCTGCTCGCTCCACAGGGCCGTTGTCCAACCCTCATTGCCTGGAAGAGCCGTACTTCAGTTCGCTAAAAAGTTACCAAAAAACCATGTGGATTCCTTGCGTCTTGCATCCGGGCCCGTGTCAAATCAAGAAGCTCACGGACCACAAGGACCAAAGGGAACACGGCAGCCGGGGCTCACGCGTGAAAGAAAAACCTCGCAACTGGCGCAAGGAACCCTCGTGGCCCCAGTCCGCCTAAATGGCAATATTCTCATCGGCTCACGTTCCCTCCCCGCCCCCGACCTTGACATCGCCGGAGTTATATTTCAGGCGGTTGGATTTTTCCGGGTGGAAAGCTGCCCGACGCAAGCCGTCCTCCCGTTGGCCGGACTCGCGGCGGAGAAAGTCATCCGCGACCGGTATATTTCAGGCGGTTGGATTTTTCCGGGTGGAAAACTGCCCGGCGCAAGCCGTCCTCCCGTTGGTCGGACTCGCGGCGGAGAAAGTCATCCGCGACCGGTATATGTCCAAGCGCGACCCGTGATGCCGGGACAATGCCTAGCGTCACCACGCAACGTCAGTATAAAGTTCAGCGGCGCCGGCGTCGATACTCCGTCGATTACCACCGGACAACTTTTTGGCGGTCGGCTCGCGCCGTTCTCGCCCCGGGTGGTGCTCCAAAGCGACTGGCAGAACGGCTCCGTGGCCGTGAACGCGGCCCGGGACAAAGTCGGTAGCATGCCCAACCTTGACGGTGAGCGGCCCTCGGGTCACGAAGAACGCAAACGGACGCCCCAGATACTGGGAAACAGCTGACGGCTGACAACACGGGGGATGGGCCCTTGTCGCGGAAAGGAAAGCAAATTAGAAAAAGCGTAACACTTTAGCCATCCGAAGTAGTATGCTGGCTTGGCGTTCATCAATCGCTTATGACGTAAGGGACTGCTTCAGAATAAGTTGCCGATTTGGGCGTGCCGAGGACAAGGCCGCGGAGGAAGGCGAAGCAGGCGTATTTGCTTATACCTCGATGCAGCCTGACGACCGGGGCCGTAGCCAAAGGTTGCCGAAATCGGAAGTTATCCCCGGCATTACATAAATCAGAGAATGCAATTCTCCCGAGTGTCGCATTTCATGGCGTCACACGCTCTGCGACGGGCAACGTTGAACGGGCTGTTCCGCCCGTGTGGCATGCAACGGCGGGTTCTGCTTCAACCACGGAGGACACGGGCTTGAGAGAGAGAACAGGGTTCACCCGTGTTGATCCGTGTTCCGCCTAACTTCATCATTCGACATTCCTTGCTCGATATTCGATATTCCCTCCGTGCTCTCCGTGGTTCCCAAAATGTCCGTCAACGTTGAGGGCTTACCCCATAACACAACCATGCCGATTTCCCGTAATCGAAGGGGCTTTGGAAGCAAGAGCTCGGTTTTGTTGCGGGCTGTCAAATGCGATCGTCCTTTTAGTTGGACAGCGCCACTTTCCGGCGCAACTGCCGGACCCCACCCATCCACGGCCCCCCACGAGCTTGTCTCGTGGGAGCCAAAGACTCACGGGCTACGGCCAGAGCCCACCCATCCACGGCCCCCCACGAGCTTGTCTCGTGGGAGCCAAAGACTCACGAGCTACGGCCAGAGCCCACCCATCCACGGCCCCCCACGAGCTTGTCTCGTGGGAGCCAAAGACTCACGGGCTAAGCTGGCTATGCCTCCTGAACCTCTCTATACGCCAGAAAATCTTCGCCAGCCGGCCTACCAGCTCAGCTATACCTGGTGCGTCCGGCCATCACAAAGCCATTTTCCTGACGAACCCAAGCAACCGGTCCTCAAGGGCTTGACCTGTTATTACGCGGGCACGTTCGGGGCGTACAATATGAACGCCATACGCCACAAGCCCGTGTGAACTACGTCTCGCACCGCCTTTAGCTGACGAGCCTGATTCACCCACGAGATGAACTCGTGGGGGTCTGCCTGGCCGCTGTTTGCTGTGCCAGAATGTCCGGTGCGCGTGGTCGCCGTTGAATCGCTGCGCGGTGGCCGCGGCCGAGAAGCTTTCTATTCGACGAACCACAACGCTACTGCGTGCCAGATTCTCACGTGGTACTCTTGGCGTTGGAGTCTGGAGGTTACGTTTCACGATGCTAAACAGCACCTGGGATTTGAGGACCCACAAGGTTGGACACGTAAAGCGGTCGAGCGTACAGCACCGAGAGCCATGTTGCTCTACAGCTTAATTGTCTTATGGTTTGTTCACGATGGCCATCAGCCGCCTGCAGTCCTTCCCCTGGTACCGAACCAAGCAGCGAGCCTCTTTCCGCGACATGCTCACCACCCTCCGCCGGGTCAGCATCCGCGAAGAATTTCTGGCAATGGGGCTGTCAGGCCGGGGTAGCAAAAAAGCACTTGACGCTTTGGAAAACGCGGTAAGCATTGCCGCATAATTGCGAAACTTGTAACACTTTGGCCGTCTGAAGTAGAATCCTGGCTTCGTGATCACAAATCCCTTATGACGTACCCTGTTTAACCGCAAGGCCAGAGTCCGCTCGGCCGCGCGTT
>JBNJEM010000261.1:0-10091 GCA_051745935.1 Planctomycetota bacterium | reverse complement strand
GCGGTTGTTTGAAGATCTCACATTTCGTGAGATCTGCGGACACCAGATCAAGTACGATTTCGTACTTGAAAAGACGGGCCTGGAGACCCGTCCTACATAATTACTGTTTACAACGTTAGGGTAGATTCGATTGTGCTCCCATGCGTCCAGCAGAGAGGATGTCGAAAAGAGACGGGGACGGCTCTTTTTCCCCTCTTCCAGTTCGGTTGTGAACTGTTTGTGCCGCATATAGATTGAGTTGTCCTGCCCGACAAGTATGGCGGGCCGCGCCCCTCGCATGCCAAAGGAATCACTATGGTCCGGAGCGAGTTGCGTCTTATAGTCCAGCCAGTTCTGGTCTTTTTTTCTGTTCAGCTTTTCGGCCTCTTCCGGTGGAGACAAAGCACCAACATGTTCGCTCCGGCAAATCCTTTCGCGGACCAATTCGCCAGATACAGGGTCAAGGGCCACAATCCGGATACCGCCGTCAAGGTAAGACGACCGGCCCGCCGCGGCCCGGGTCACGCGACAATTATTTCTTGTCCGCTGCTTAACGGTGTCATCACATGTGCCGAGTATGTTGGATCGGTCCGCGGGAATTGGTGCATCTGGAGGCGGGGGATGACAACCTGAACTTGATGACTTTCCGCCCGTGTCGAACTCGCTTGCCGTTGCCCGTTATCTCCGCAGTTTCCGTTGATCGAGCCGTTCGCCAGCGGGGCGGCGCACCGGAATGGTCAAGCCGCCAGAGGCTTCCAGTTCATCGAACAATTGCTTTTGCAGGGACTGAGCGAGGTTCTGGAAGTAGGGGACATTGATCAAGTTGTGCCGCTCATGGGGATCCGTCTCGAGATCGTAGAGTCCGTTGTGGTCCCAATGCCCGTGATAGAAGATGTACTTGTAACGTTCATTTCGTATGGCAAACGTGCTGGGCGTGGCGGGGAAGTTCCATTCCCAGTGGTATTCGTACAGGATGTGTTTCCGCCAGGGCACGCTTTGGCCGCGCAGCAACTCGAGCATCGATCTTCCATCCATGTCGGCGTCCGCCGGGACGTCGACGCCACAGGTTTCCAGCACCGTGGGGGCGATATCGATATTCTGGACCATCTGCTCTATTCGCGTTTCCGGCTCGATGAAGCCGGGGGCGTAGGCCAACATCGGGACCCGAATGGACTCTTCGAACGCGTCCCGCTTGTCGTAAAAACCATGTTCTCCAAGCGCGAAGCCGTTGTCGCCCATGTAGAGTACTAGCGTGTCGGCGGCCAACTGGGTCTCATCCAGGTGGTTCAACACTCGCCCCACGTTTTCGTCCAGGCTGTGGACCGCCTCGCAATATTGGTAATAGAGATCGTCGAAGTCGGGCACCGGATCGTGGTCAAACGGACCGGTTTCCATGTGGTCGATGCCATGGATACTGTATCGGCGGTCCCGGACCCAACGGGGCTGGGTCCGATAGTTCCGTTCGGTGTTGGCCATCGTCTCGGGATACTCGATCGGCTGGTCCTCGTAGAGTCCGCGATGACGCGGGGCGGGTTGAAACGGATAGTGCACGGCCTTGAATGACAGATAGAGGAAAAACGGTTTGTCGGGATTGCGTTTTTCGTTGAGCCATTGCAGGGCCTGGGCTGTCAGGATATCCGCGGTGTAACCGCTGAACGTTTCGCGTTCTCCGTTAATGTTCAATGTCGGATCGAAATAAGTGCCCTGTCCTCGGAAACTGACCCAATGGTCGAAACCGGGCCGAGGTTCATCGTCGTCGTGTCCCATGTGCCACTTGCCGACGAACGCCGTTTGGTAGCCCGCCTCTTGCAAATACTCGGGAAAGAAAACCGTCCCCTCCGGAACCGGACGCTGATTGTCCACGACTTGGTGATGATGCATGTATTGGCCGGTCAGGATCGACGCGCGACTGGGGCTGCACAGCGACGTGCTCACGAACGCGTTGGCCAAATGAGCGCCTTCGTGGGCCATCCGATCCATGTTCGGCGTCTTCAAAAACCGCGGGCTTTGCTCCAGAAAGCTCATGAAATCATAGCGATGATCGTCGCTCAAGATGAAAATCACGTTCCGGGGCCCTGGTTCGGAATCGGCGCCGCGCGCGATGCACGGCAGCAGGGCGAGGGCCACGAGAAGTGCGATTAGCCGATGGGAAAATCGTGTCTGGATTGGCATCGTGAAACTCCTATAAGTTATGCCACTTCGGGTTGAAACCGAATCCACCCGTAACAAAACATGGTTCCCGCTTCCACAACCCCGTCCGTGAAAGGAAACCTGACTGGTCTTGTTATGGCTTCTAATTGCACAGCGCCACGTCCCCGCCCGCCCTGGCCGCCACTGTGACCAGCGGCGAGGGCGGGGACACGGCGCGAGTTGAGTGAGGTTAGTTCTCAAACCCCCTAACCACCGCCACAGGGGCGGTGGGGCTAAAACTTTCTCTCATAACGCTTTGCGTTCATCGGTCGAACCATAAGGTCGAACCCTACTGGCGCTGTCGAACTAAACGTTGCCGGGCTCGGGAAAAGGCCGCCGCCTGCCGATGCGTGGCGGTGGGGAGCCGCTGGAATCATTCTCGCAGCCGCGCTCCGCGGTCACTCCGCACGCACCGCCGACCACCTTCAGTTGGCGGTCAGATCCTCAATGGCGCGAGACTGGCGGTACGCTTTGTATCGCTGCTCGATCTGCTTGAAATCAAGTTCCTCCGCGTGGACCCAGATGCGATACTGAAGTTTAACGGATTCTCCCGGCTGGATCGTGTGGCTTTCCACGCCCGGCCAGCCGACGCACAGCGGCCCGTACGTGCGGGTTAACCAGGTTGGCGGGTAGTCTGGGTGCCGCGGGTGAATGAACACGGCCGCGCCGCTGCGCCGGGGCGACCCCGGTATTCGGGTGGTGAGATCCGCCCAGGGCAGGGGAGTGTTCAACAGGTCGGGGTTCCCGGACTGATTACCGGCGCCATGTCCCAAGGCTTTTCCCGGGATGCGCACCGTGGCATCCTTTCGTGGGCTGACATCAAAGCGGAAGGTCAAACCGCCATAGCTTTTTTTCTGGCGGCCTTTCAACGTTACCGGCTTGTCCCCTGCCTCGATGTACAGGGTCAGGTCCACGGCCCGGCAATCCGGCTCGGATCGATACGTTCTGACCCAAACCCGCTCCGTTGCCACTTGCTGCTGGCCGACAAACCAACCATTTTCCACGCCCATCACCGCGGCGACCGGGCCTGTTTCAGTCGAAAGCCATTTGACAAACCGCTGTTGAATGTCGGAGGACATCCATAAGTCATACGTTTGTCCCCCGACGTTCACGTAGGGCCACGTCCAGAAGATCCCGTGATGATGATAATGATCCTGGGGAAAATCATCAGTGAGTATCTCGCCGTGCATCCCCCAAACCGGATGAATGTAGCAGGCGCGAGACCGTCTGGGATCGCTTTCCGGAACCGACTCTTTCACGATCGTACCATGGTTGTATCTCCAGATCGGACGGGCCGGGTCCGGCACGACTTCCATAAGCTCCACGGAAAGATCATCTTTCTCGAACGCGAACGCCTCTTTCCCCGCCTCTTTCGATCCCTTCTCGAGTCGAAAGGATCGCCGCGAGGCTTCTTGATCCGTTCCCGGGACGGAAGCGACCAATTGGTACGCGGACGGATCGGTTGTTCCGTCATCGGCAACCGCTGGAGTAATCTGCGCCGGTAAACGAACTTGCGGATCGCTCGCGTCGACCAGCGAGTACTGGGCCGACGGCTCGCAATCGGCCGCCGGCAGCTCGGCATGGATATGTTGTGGAAATCTGGATGAGTTCACGGTGAGCGATTGTCCCCACAGGCCGGTCTGGGCGGCGAACAAAATCAGAAGTCCCGCCAATACATGTGTGTGCCGCATCATGGTTCCCTTCCGCTTCGTTTTTAGAGTTGTTTACACCAGCACGGAGCTGATGACACACTACCACATTGTTGTTGTCCCTGTTGTTGTCCCGTTGACGGCCACGAGTTCGAGCTGTACCCCCGCCAGGATTTCCGGCCTGGCTCATGACATCCCTGTTTGTCCGTGTTGCGATTTCTTCATTCTCTACGACTCCATCAGATCCGCGATTTTGTCTTCATCCACTTCGATGCCCAAACCGGGGCCCGCGGGAACTTCGGCCACGCCGTCCGCGATATTCAGTGGCGTGGCCAGGACATCGGCAGTGAGGAATTGTGGTCCGTTGAGCGCCGCCGGTTTCCGGAGGCCGAAAGCTCCGTAGAGCCCCAGTGAGGCCGCCAAGGCGATGTCGGGGTCGGAGAGGCCACTGCCGAGCCACATCAGATCGTGCTTGCGAATCAGCTCGATTTGCCGCTTGTTTGACATGAGTCCCCCACAACGCGCTGGCTTCATGGCCAGACCGTCCAGCATTCTCAAGCGGATGAATTCGCGAAGTTCGACCGGCGAAACAACGCCCTCGTCCATGAGGATCGGCAAGGCGCCTTGTCGTGTGAGCTTCTGATAGCCGGAGATGTGGTTTGGCGGAATGGGGGCCTCGAACACATCCACGCCCACGCCGGCCAGTTTCGGCGCGACGTCGAGGGCTGTTTCCAGATCGTATCCGCCATTCGCGTCGGCCCATAGGAATCCAGCGGGGGCCAATTCGCGCACCGTCCGCGCCAATCGCACGTCAAAGGCAGGGTCGGGGGCCACCTTGATGTTGAAGTGCTGGTAGCCACGACGAGAGCCCTCTTCCACGACCTCCGCCACTTTATCGATTGTGCGCGCGTTGACGGTCCAGCTGAGCGCAATGGGGCCTCCTCGCGGCCGATTCCACAATTGACAGAGCGATTTGCCCAACAGCTTGCCAGTCAAATCGTGCAACGCGATATCGATGCCCGCTCGCGTGATGGGCATGCCCGTGCTGAACGCGGGGCGGATTGTACGGTCCATGACGTGGTGCGCCCCAGCGATGTCGGTGGGATCGTGACCGATGAGTCGTGGCGCATAATAGTCGCGCAGCGCGACCGTGGCGGCTTCAAACGTCTCGTAGCTCCACGTTTCCACCGGGATGCTTTGTCCCCACCCGACGGTACCGTTGTCGGCGACCATTTTCACAATGACCGCCGCGCGACCCGCATCCAGGAATTTGAAGAAACCGGTCATGGGGTAGCGAACGGGAAATACGTCGATCCGATCGATCTTCACCGGAGTGTCCTTTCCCACGACCGGTGTCGCGCTGCCTATTATCGCGGCCGCCGTGGTCGCGGTCAAAAAATCGCGACGTGTAATGTTTGGCATCATTCCTCTTTCACGCATCAGGGATCTCGTAACCGTGCCGTTGCCGCCTCGCGACATTTCCCAGGTGGCGGACCGCGGCCGGGCGGCGGCCGATCTCGACCTCCGCCACGGGCATTTCACCGCTTGTGATACACGGCACCCAGTTTGATGGCCTTGGGGGCGAAAAACGCGGCCGCGACCGCGGGGGTGGTCATTTTGAGAAAACAACGAGGGGGAAAACGTTGTGAGTGCTGATCCATGATCACGCTCGCGTTGGGTGATTGCCGTGAGTTTACCCTATTGTTGCACAAAGACGGCGTAGGACGGGTCTCCAGGCCCGTCTTTTACAGCGCATAAATGTCTTTTTGCGGTTGTTTGAAGATCTCACATTTCGTGAAATCCGCGGACACCAGATCAAGTACGATTTCGTACTTGAAAAGACGGGCCTGGAGACCCGTCCTACATATACTGTTTGCAACGTTAGGGTTTATACCGGTCGCGGATGACTTTCTGCGCCGCGAGTCCGACCAACGGGAGGACGGCTTGCGTCGGGCAGCGTTCCATCCGGAACAATCCAACCGCCTGAAATACATTCCAGTCCACGCATCGCCTACGGTCCTCCATCATAACAGATTGGAGCGGCATTGGCACAGGATTCCAACCCCGGTTCGCGAGATTGCGAGGATGGAAAGGGGCGGCATCACGAGAGGGTTGTGGAAGCTGCCGGCGGCGCAAATGATCGTATCACGACGACTCGACTGAGAGGGATTGGAATACCTGATGCCTGGCAAAGGGGTTCCATGATATCCCCTTTCACGCAATGTAACCGTTCAGGGGAAAAAGACTGATATCCGCAGGCGTCCGCGCGAAGGCCGGTATCGCGAGGTCCGGAGCCACGGCGGTGAGGACGAAATCCGTCCGTTAGCCAGGCCCGACATTGTGCTCCGTCCGGCCGCGTTATGGAACTCGCCACGTGGAAAGAATTGGGAAAATCAACGGCCCGCCTTCTAGACACGCTGGCGGCGGTTAGGTTCTAATGGGGGTTTGCAGCCCGTGACACAATCTGGCTTCGACAATACTTGGCTTCCGCGGCCAAAGCCCCCCGGGAGGCCGGGAAATCTGGGTGTTGGTACACTAAAGACTGATCTAATGTTTTGTATATGTTTTTGAAAAAGGACGCAATGATGGGCAACAGACGCAATTCCACACGCCGTGACTTCCTAAAGGCCACGGGCGCGACGCTTGCCGTCCCGTACGTCATTACCTCGAGCGCTTTGGGAGATGAGGACGTTCCTCCCGCGAGCGAACGGATCGTGATGGGCGGTATCGGCATCGGCAATATGGGACGGGGCGACCAGGGCGCGTTCCTTGGCCGTTCGGATGTTCAGTACGTGGCGGTGTGCGATGTGCGGAAGGGGGTGCGGGAGAAGGCGAAGAGCAAGGTAGACGAACACTACAAGAACAAGGACTGCGAGGCGTATAACGACTATCGGGAGCTGCTGGGGCGGACGGATATCGATGCCGTGCACGTGGCCACGCCGGACCACTGGCATGCCATCATGGTGGTGGAAGCGTGCCGCCGGGGGAAGGATGTCTATTGCCAGAAACCGGAAACCCGAACGCTGCGTGAAGGCCCGTTGATGATCGAGGCGGCTCGCCGCTATTCACGCGTGGTTTCAGGCGGCAGCCAGCGTGTTTTGCAGGACTACCGGAATGTCGTGGATCCATGTTGGGCCGGAGAAAAAGGAACGATAAAGTGGATCAACGTCAACGTCGGTCCCCTGTCAAAGCTGTGCAACTTACCCGAGGAAGACGTGCCGCCCGGCATGGATTGGGATATGTGGCTGGGGCCCGCGCCGTGGGCGCCCTACAACGGCAAGCGATGTGACGGCAACTTCAGTACCAGCGGCGGCAGCTGGCGGTCCTACATCGATTATTCCGGCGGTGGGATGACCGACTGGGGCGCGCACCATTTCGGCGGCGCCACGTTTGCCGTCGATGTCCGGGACTTGCAGCCCGAGGAAGTGGTCTACCACGAGGAAGAGGGGAAGAAGTACTTGGAGTTCAAGTATCCCAACGGCTTGTCGATTTATCATAACCGGCCCGATACGGGCAATCTACAAGTGGAAGGCACGCCGGATGAGAAGGTGCCGGGCAAACCCGTTCCCTCCTATAAAGGAACCGGTGGTATTTATGGTGATTTCATCCATTGCGTGAAGACTCGCGAGCGTCCTTTCCGGGATATTGAGATCGCCATTAACACGGTTGCGTTATCGCATTTGGGAATCGTCTCGTATACCTTGCAGCGGTCGTTGAAATGGGATGCCGCCAAGCAAGAGTTTCCGGGGGACGCGGAGGCGAATCGTTTCCTTGATCGGGCTCGGCGCGAACCCTGGCAGCTCTAAGGGAAGCCGGCCGAGTTTGTTCCAGAATCCAAGATTCGAATGATAAGAAACACTGAAAACTTTCTGAGCAATGGAGCTCGACATGCTAGACCAAGCCTTTGAAGCACTGAAGACCTACGACTGGGGCACGGATACCAAGGTGCTGGATCCGATCGAGGAAGCGGTCGTGACAACTCGCGACAACGCGGATGCGCGAAAAGATTTGGAGAAGCGTCTGGTCGCCACGTTAAAGGCGGATGTATCCCGTGATGCCAAGGACTATGTCTGCCGCAAGCTGCGGGTGGTGGGGACCGCCGCCTCGGTTCCGGCACTCGCCGAAATGCTTCCCCAGGAAGAGAACTCGCACATGGCCCGGTATGCACTGGAAAGCATGCCGGTTTCAGAGGCGGCTCAGGCCCTGCGGGACGCATTACCGAAAGTGAGTGGCGAACTGAAGGTGGGCGTGATCGGGTCGTTGGGGGTCCGCCAGGACGCGGCAAGTGTCCCCGTGCTCGCTTCGCTGCTGGAGGAGGGTGATGAGTCGGTGGCTCGCTCCGCCGCTTTGGCCTTGGGCGCCATTCGCCTTCCCTCGGCCGCCAAGGCACTGAACGCCGCCAAGACGGAAAACGCCGCGGTCAGTGCCGCCATCGCCGACGCTTCCCTGGCCTGTGCTGAAGCCATGCTGGAGGCGGGCAAGAAAGCCCAGGCTCGGCGGCTGTACAAGGGCCTTTCCGGCGACGACCGGCCGAAGCACGTGCGACTGGCGGCAACCCGCGGCTTGTTGGCCTGTGCCGGGGAATAGGCGGCACTGAAGCCGTGGACGCCGGTGCCCGATTTGCTCTGTGAGTTGGCCATATTTCAGGCGGTTGGATTTTCCGGGTGGAAAGCTGCCCGACGCAAGCCGTCCTCCCGTTGGTCGGACTCGCGGCGGAGAAAGTCATCCACGACCGGTATAACGTATCGTTGATGTTTGGTGTCGGTCTCGGGAAGCGAGTGGCGCGTCGCCGTCCGCTTTTCGAGATCGGCGGTTTTGAACTTTGCTTTGGAATGGGGTTGGCCCGGCCGCCATGGCCGTCGATCTTGGACGGAGGTTCCGCACCGTGATTCGCTCGCATTTGATGGTTGGGATTGTCCTCGGTTTCGTTTTGTCGCTGGGTCTGTTGACATGGCCCGGCGCGTTGCCTGCCCAGGAAGGCGGGGACGCCGAACTGGTTCAGCTCGTAATCCAATTACTGGGTGAACCGGATCGGGATATGCGAGCCTTGGGGCTGGAGCAGATTCGAACGGAAGCGCCAGGGAAGGCGTTTACGAAGCAATTCGCGGCGCGGTTGCCCAACCTGAAGCCTGGCGTACAAGTGGAACTGATCAGGGCCTTGACGGATCGCGGTGATGATGCCGCCCGCCCCCCCATCATCGCCTTGTTGGCATCGAGTGGCGAAGAGCGAGTACGCGTGGAAGCGATCCGAGCGTTGGGGTTTCTGGGACGGACGGACGATGCCCCGGTGTTGCTGAAATGGCTTAAGGAAGGCTCGGAGGCTGAAAAGAGCGAGGCGCGGGAGAGCTTGAGCCGGTTACCGGGCGAAGCGATTTCGAAGGCGATCGCCGCGACAATGAAGCAGGCCGACCCCGCCTTTCGCATCACGTTGATGGAAATCCTGGTCGCTCGGCGCGCTTCATCCACGGCGGTCGAACTCGTGCCGCAAGCCCTCGATGCGGACCCGGAGGTCCGCGCGGCCGCGATGAAGGCGCTGAGCGAACTGGCTGGCGCGGAGCACATCGCCGGGATGGTGCAGGGGATCCTAGCCGCCGAGAAAGGGCGGGAACGTGATGCGGCGGAGAAGGCGCTGATGCGAACGTGTCACCGCGTCGGAGAGGACGACGAACAGGCCAAACCCCTGTTGGCCGCCATGGACGATTTGAGTGAGGCTGATCGGGTCGCGTTGCTGCCAGCTTTGGGCCGCGTCGGGGGGACGGAGGCATTGGAGGTGGTCGAGGCCGCTATCGCCACCGCGGATGAAACTCGCCACCAAGCCGGTCTGCGCGCACTGTTCAATTGGCCGAATGCGTCGGTGGCGCCCCAGTTGATTGAACTCGCGCGAACCGAGCCGCGGCGCGGGAACCGCATCGGGGCGTTGCGGGCGCTCATCCGCGTCGCCCCATTGCCGGACGGGCGGTCCGATATGGAAAAACTGGAATTGCTGCAAACGGCGATGAAGATGTGCGTGCGAGACGAAGAACGGAAGCTGGTACTGCGGCGTGCCGCCGCCGTTCGTCTTCCGGAAACGCTGCAATTCCTGCTTCCCTATCTCGATCAGCCCACCTTTGCCCAGCATGCGTGCCAATCGATCGTCGAGTTAGCCCATCACCGTTCGCTTCGCGAGCCGAACAAGGCCGCGTTTCACGAGGCCTTGGAGAAAGTGAAGCAGGTTAGTACCGATCCGGTGGTGGTCGAGCGGGCCAACCGGTATCAAAAGGACCAAACCTGGAC
>JBNJEM010000260.1:0-10092 GCA_051745935.1 Planctomycetota bacterium | reverse complement strand
GCGAAATCTTCCACTCTTCAATCAAGCACGCGCGACAAACTCGGGACAACCCACTTGTTCTATTTTGTCCGATTTTCGGGTTTTTCATCAGCCCAGTGCCAGGTACCCCATGCGGTTCCATTATCCCCTCTAGAATCAAGCCCACATTCGATCGAAGTCATCAAACCGCCAATTCTCATCGATCCTGCAGTCGCCGCGCACGGTCCGGTTCCCGTGTGGTAGGCCATCACCATCTTGGGCCACTTCGAGACCGGCAACCTCAATCAGCGGGTGTTCCCCGCGGAGCCGGCATTGACCAGCGTTGCCACGGCTAGAAGAAACAGACGCATGAATATCACCTTCTGTAACTTTTTTAGCACACTGAAGTAAAACTCTTCCAGGCAATGGGGGGGGAAAAACGGCCCTGTGCAGCGCGCAGGCCGCCGTCCGCTGTCATGATCCCCGCCGATTCCAACGCATGGCCGAGCGGACTCCGGCCTTGCGGTTAAACGGGGTACGTCATAAGGGATTTATGATCACGAAGCGATTTCTCAGGCGGTTGGATTCTTCTGGGTGGAAAGTTGCCCGACGCAAGCCGTCCTCCCGTCGGTCGGACTCGCGGCGGAGAAACTCATCCGCGACCGGTATAGAATTCTACTTCAGACGGCTAAAGCGTTCCCAACTTCTTACTGGCTACTCAGACGGCCTGGGCCGATCTTCTGGTACGGGATGGGGTCGAACCCGGGCAGATGTTTCCAAATCTGGGGAAGTTTCGCCAAGTCCAGCTCCCCGTTTTCCGCCGATTGAGGCAGGAAGGGGAACTTCGTTGCCGGCCACTGCACGTTGTTCTCGCGGGTCAGCCATTCCTCCTTGACCTCGTCCCTCAAGGCCCAGGGCTCATCGCACGCGATGAATATGTTGTCCCGCATCACGTTCCCTAGAGGCAGCAGCGGTTGTTCTTCGAGTATCCGAGCGAGTTTCGGATATCGTTTCCGCCACAACGGCGAACGGTAGCCAACCTTCTCGCACTTCGCCTTGAGATTCCAGGAACCCGGCTTGTCCAACGTGATGCCTCTCGGGCCCCGCGCATCGACGTGGATTCCTTTCGGCAAGAAAAGGAACAGGTTGCCTTGTATCATATTATCGCGGCCACCGCCGAGCAGCACGCCCCGCCCTACTCCGCCGAACACGATGTTTCCGACAACCCGGTCGCCGCTGTCGCAATCGTCGAGGTAAATGGCCTGTGAACCGTGCCCTTCCTTGTTCACGATGTGGTGGATGTAATTCCAGCGAACGATATTGCCGCGCGAAGACCAATCGCGCCCCGTGTAGAAAACTCCCACGTCGCCATAAAGCTCGCACACGTCATGAATTTCGTTGAGTTCCAATATGTGCTCGTTACCCCCGTACGAGACAGCGCCGGTGGGACAATGATGGATCAGGTTACGCGCTACGCGATTGCCACAACCGCCGAGCGTCACACCGCGGCCCCCGCCCCAGTCATGACGCCCCAGATGGTGCAAGTGACTTCCCTTGACCGAGCAGTTGCCATTGGTGAGCGATTTTCGATCGCCCGCGTTCATCGACACCGCTCTTGATCCGGTTCGAGTCACTTCGCATTCGATGACGTGATTGTCATTACCGCCATGACAGCGAATACCACCGAGCCCCATGTTTCGGACAATACAGTTTTCGATCCTGCCGTGCGTACAGTTCGTCATCCGCGCCGCCCAGTCGCATCCATTTTCAAGGACGAGATCCCGCAGGATCAGATGGGCTACTTCGCTGGCCGTGAAAAGAGGGGCCTGGCAAAGAGACACCATGACGGGTGTTTCCTTGACATCGGCGGTTGGCCAAAGGTACAGTTTGTTCTCTTGGCGGTCCAAATAGTACTCGCCGGGGCGATCAAGTTCCTCGAAAACATGCAAGGCATAAAACTCCCGTTCCGAATTCTCGTTCCACGGATTCCCGACCCCGTAGGGAGTTTTGGCGGCGAACCGCAGCTCGCGCGTTTCCGTGTCGTAGCTCGCGACTCGCAGGGCGTCATCGTACCAATCGTAACACCAGAAGCCGTGTAGGTAGACGTCCCGCGACAGGTCCCAGTGCTCGGGACGCGTGTTGGGAAAGCGAAATGATCCTGGACGGTATACCTCGCGAGTCACCCAGTGCACGGGGTCCGACGCCCCGGCGTCAATCACCTCCGTAAAGGTCGCGAAGCCTTCATTCGGCCACCGCGCGGATTGCAAAGGGCGGCCATCGAAAATCACTTCCTCGCAGCCGGCCGCGCGGAATCTCTTCGGAAGCTTGGTCAGTTCGGGGAATCCTTGAGCTTTCAGATCGGCCACCAATACATGCGTGCGAGCCGTCTCCGAGATTAAACTCGCCGCTTTTTCATCCGGAATCGGTTTGAACCCGGTCACCTCTTTCGCGCCGGTAATCCGAGCGGCGTGAGGCACCATCGAGCGGATGACCAAAGGCATTTCCTCGGTGCCGCTATCCGTCGCTTCCAACGAAAAACCGTCAGCCACGTGGTATTCGCCCGCGGCGAGCCAGATCGTGCCCCCTTTTTCAGCTTGCATCGCCTTTCGCGCTCGCCGTAGCGACGCAAACGGTTGTTTCCGCGTTCCCACGTTTTCGTCGCTGCCATTGGGGGATACGTATACGTCTTTCGCGGAGCCGATAGCCGGTCCCGCCAACAGAAGCAAAACGATGGTGTACTTCCACATGTCTTTAGCCGTCCTTATGTTGGTTGAATGAGTCCGTGAAGAGAAAGCCTACCTCAACGGCACACGGCCCGCATTCAACACCAGGTTCACGGACCGAAGCCTCACTCCTCGGATTTTAACGCCATACAGAAGGCATAAGCAATGGTCTTGCGGCCCGATCGGAGTGGGGGGTGGAGCGACGCCGGCATCGGACGACCGTGACACAGCCGCGCCAGCCGAGGAGGACGGGAGCGCGCGGGGACGCGGCTCGGTAATTAGCGTTTCACTTCGCTACCTCGTTTTCGTCGAGGTGGCGCGAGAGTGGCCTCTTGGCGAGCCCCAACGCTTTTGACTTTGAAATGCGGGTCCTGGTCCGAAGAGATGGCCCCTTCCTGGCTCACGTTTCATCGGCTAGGCTACACCGTCGAGGGCCCAAATCCGACAGTTTGAGCGGTCCCCTTTGAACGGAATAATCCGGCGTGTACGGGGTCTCGGCGTGAAGAATCACCGCGGCCCTTTTGCGAGATGTCGTGCGATGGTCCTCCGAGCCGGGCGGATTGACCCCGGGCCGCTTGAAGTGTGCATCCTCTTTCGCGCTCGCGTCCGGTTGGTCATCCACCGGTTCCGTCTCGGCCACCGAGGGCGGCTCGGCCACTGCTTTCACATCACCGGTGGGCAGCTTGCGGGATAGAATCACCTGCAGCGGGAATGTTTCCGGTTGGGATCTCGCCAGTTCCACCAACCGGGCCTCGGTGGACTCGGGATCCTGCAAACGTTCAACGATTCTTTCCGTGGTACAGCCTCCCAACTCCAGGGCGTATGCCCAATTCCGGGCGAGTTCGACCCGGGCTTCAAACGGCAGCGTCCAGCCGAAACGGGTCAACCGAGGCAAACCATGTCCATCCTTGAAAACCGGCTTCGTTTGTTTCTGGAGATAAGCGGCGGGCGTCTCGGCATGAACGGTCTGTCGAAGACATGCGGCCCCACAAAGGGAGAGTGCAAAACAGAGACCGGTTACAATTCGCCCGACGCCGGAAGCCGGTTCCAGGTTGTTCGCGATTAAAAGACAGCGGTTCAACATCGATCCTCCCCCAAAGATGAAACAACCCGTCACAAAACCGAGCTCTCGCTTTCACAACCCCTTGGATTACAAGACGTCTGTATGGTTTTGTTATGGGAAAAACACCCGCACTTTCATGTGACGATTGCGCGGACCCACGAAGCACCGCCTCCGGCAAGGTAGCAATGAAACGCCAACAATACAACACCCTGTCCGCGGAAGTTCCACACCCTTCCCGCCAGCTCTTTTGGTTCCAACGGCTGACGTGTCACGCATCTGTTACTGATTGTAAAGTTTTCGGGTGGCTGCCATCGGTGTTTTCGTAAGAATCCGGCACTGTTATCCTCGGCATTGCATGAATCAGAGAATGCAATTCTCCCGCGTGTCGCATTTCATGGCGTCACACGCTCATCGACGGGCAACGTTGAAAGGGGCTGTTCCGCCCGTGTGGCATGCAACGGCGGGTTCTGCTTCAACCACGGAGCACGCAGGCTTTAGAGACATCATGGTTCACCCGTGTTGATCGGTAACCGCATAGCCAAGGAGGAGTCTGGTGTCGTTCGATTTATCGGAAGAGCGGCTAGAGCTAACGGAGAAAGAACAGGGGGCGAAACTGCCTCATGAGTACCGTGAAGCGATGGAAACCGATAAAGGCGTGAAGCGTCAACAGAAGTAGATAATTGGGAGTGTCATCTTATCAAAGAGGCGTACTGTTGGCAAACCTTCAATCGTTCTAAACCTATCATCGGTGGTTCGGCTTCCGAGCGTTTCGTGGAAACTCATGAGTATTACGCGAAGTCGCAGACATGCGGTTAAACCGTGAACGGCGACCTTTCCGGTTGTTCCTTCGGGCCGCCACTCCCTGTACAATAGAGGCTCGACCAGCGAAAGATACGGCCTGATTCCCGATTGACGTGGAGGTTCCCCGATGCGACTGCTGAACTGTTTGAGCGGCCTTTTGGCGATGGTCTTGACGTGTTCCGGCACGCTGGCGGAGACGGCCGTGTTCGTCGCCCCCGGCGGCGACGATTCCAATCCCGGGACGAAGGCGGCTCCCCTCGCCACGCTGGAGGAGGCTCGCGATCGCGTCCGAACGATCAAGAGCGACGGCCCGGACGAACCGATCGTCGTTTCCTTGGCCGCGGGCGTGTATCGCTTCTCGGAGCCCGTCGAGTTCACCGCGGAGGACTCGGGTTCGCAATCGGCCCCAATCACCTACCAGGCCCGGCCGGGCGACGAGGCGTGCCTCACCGGCGGCGTGCCGGTCAATGAGTGGAAAGCGGTTGCCGACCAGGCGACTTTGGATCGACTGCCGGACGCGGCCCGGAAGCACGTTCGGGTCGCGGATCTTCGGGCGCAAGGCGTTACGGACTATGGGAAACTGACCGTGCACGGATTCGCTCATGGCAGCCAACCGGCCGAGGCGGAGTTGTTTTACGGCGACGAGCCGATGACGCTGGCCCGTTGGCCGAACGAAGGTTTCCGCGGCATCGAAGGCCGCGACGCAGTGGAACGTATCACCGTCGATACGGACCGCCCGCGGCGCTGGACCGACGAGCCCGATCCGTGGATCTTCGCCTACTGGCACCACGATTGGGCCGAGTTGTACGAGCCGATCGTGGATATCGATCCCGAAACGAACGTGCTCGTGCGGTCCGAGAAAGTCAAACCGCGGTACGGCATCACCCAGGGCAGGGCTCGGTGGTACGCCTACAACCTGCTCTCCGAATTGGACGAACCGGGTGAATACTACCTCGACCGGACGTCCGGCAAGCTCTACTTCTGGCCGCCCGCGCCGGAGGGGCAAGCCGTGTTGTCTCGGTCCAACGGGATAATACGGGCGGAGGGTCTCGCCCATGTCACCTTTCGCGGCTTTACCTTCGAGGCGTGCCGGGCAACGGCCGTGGCGCTGAAGGGGGGGAACAACTGCCGCGTCGTTGGCTGCACGATCCGCAACGTGGGTCATCGGGCCGTCACGGCCTCCGGCGGCACCGAGCACGAAGTTTACGGTTGCGACGTGTACCACTGCGGCGAAGGCGGCATCAGTCTCTCGGGCGGCGATCGGCCCTCGCTCACACCGGCTCACCACAACGCCGAGAACAACCATGTCCACCATTACTCTCGTCGGGCCCGCACCTACAAGACGGGGATCAGCGTGAGCGGGGTCGGCAACCGGATTGCCCACAACTTGATCCACGACGGTCCCCACATGGCCCTTTCCGCGGGCGGAAACGAACATCTCGTCGAGTTCAACGAGATCCACAACGTCGTCTACGAAAGCGGCGATGCGGGAGCCTACTACGTGGGCCGCGACTGGACCCAGCGAGGCAACATCCTCCGCTGCAACTACTGGCACCAGATCGTCGGAGCGACCGGGCACGGGGGCATGACCATCTATCTCGACGACCAGCACTGCGGCCACACGATCACGGGCAACGTGTTCGAAAAATGCAGCCGCGCCGTGTTCATCGGCGGCGGGGACGACAACGTCGTCACCAACAACGTATTCGTCAAATGCTGGCGGGCCGCCCACATCGACAACCGCGGCATGGGCTGGCAAAAAGCGGCCACCGACGACCCCGACGGCACCCTCCGAACCCGGCTGCGGGCGATGCCCATCGACAGCGACCTCTGGAAGGAACGCTATCCCACCTTGCCGGGGATCCTCGAGGACGAGCCGAACATTCCCAAACGGAACGTCTTCGCTCGAAACATCAGCGCCGGCGGAACCTGGGACGACATCAATGAGGCCACTCGGACGTATCAGACGATCGAGCACAACCTGGTCTTCGACGACGATCCGGATTGGGTACGGCTGGTCAAGGATCCGGCGGGCGAGCTCGTCGATATCCGGTACGAAGACCCCGAGGCCGTCGAAAAGATCGACTTCACGCCGATCCCCGTCGAGAAGATCGGCGTGTACGCCGACGAGCGTCGCGCCAGTTGGCCGGTCGCGCATGAAGTGAAAGAGATTTCGTTGCCCGAGTAGATTCCGGTGTTGAACTGGAGCTTTCGCAAGGAGCCCCCAATGTCAGTCTTGGCCATGGCCCCACCCGTTCCGCTCGGCGGCAAGCTTTTTGTCGCTTTACTGATGCTCGGTCTTGGCGCGGTGCTGTTTCGAGCAGTTCGAGGCCCGTTCACTGGCCAATCATTTGCCCTTGCTGTCCTTGTATCGGTGGTTACTATCGTCGCACTCGAGATTCTGCTTCCCAGCCGTCACGGTCCCGGCCTGCATGATCGAGGTGTCCTCGCCGCGGTCGTGGGCGCGCTGAGCAGTGGAGTGTTCCTGCGACCAGCCAGCCGAAAGACGGGGGAGCAGCAGGGTTCTCGAGAATGGCGACTACCTATCCTCGCTCTGGTGAGTGGTCCACTTCTCGGTCTCTTTCTCGCTTTGCTGGTCGTGCTGTTCGCTGACGTACCACCCGTGGATCGGGGGTTCACGTTTGCTGTCTGTGGCTGGATGGGCATGATAGCGGGGCTCATCAGCGCGGTCCTTGTCGCGGTTCTTGCTCGTTAACGTTTCAAGCATGGGAGCTCAATCCGGACATAGCCCCCCCGAGCGTCAAACGTCCAGCCTGGATGATCCATACCGCGCACCGAATCCTATCGCCAGTGGCCTCTTGCGCTCTCCGATGTTAAGCAGTTACAGGTGAAACCTTGCGCAAAATGGCAAGAACTTGGCTGGTTGCGCGTAAAAAATCCCGCTCTCCCCCGGCTTTTGGATAGGCTCTGATCACTTTTCGGAGTCCTCGCGACCAGGGGCGTTGGCTCCGGTATTCCGCGAGTCGTCCGCCATGGGAATGATGTCTATGTTTTCCCCCTCGTTCCGCAAGACCTCGCCTTGGGTCTGAAACCCCAGCGTTGCAAAAAAGTGTAACGCGACGACGATGCCACTGGCTGGCCCCGTGGCGATTAACGTTCCACGCTATAGCATCGAGCGTAATCATCCACGGGTCAAGCCGGTGGCATTTCCTTTTGCCCCAAACACCGAGCGGAGCATGATTGCCAACGGAGTCGCGTCCCGCTATGATGTTTTGGTGTTTCAGAACCCATAACAAAACCGTGCACATATCCCGTGAGCCAAGGCGTTTTGGAAGCGAGATCTCGGTTTTGTTACGGGCTGTTCAATTGGACTTATGACACTTCTTTGGAGTATTCGCGGCCATGAAATGGTATTCGACGTTATCGACATCAATCGCTTTGGTGACGGTGATCGCGTTCGCGTCGGCGGCTCGCGCGGTCCAGCGTCCCAACGTGGTCCTTATCTACACCGATGACCAGGGCACGCTCGACGCCAATTGCTACGGGGCCGAGGATTTGGACACGCCTCATATCGACGCGTTGGCGAAGCGAGGTGTCCGCTTCACCCAGATGTACGCGCCCTCGGCGATCTGTTCCGCCTCTCGCGCCGGGCTGCTCACCGGGCGAATTCCACCGCGCGCCGGCGTGCCGGGGAACGTCAGTTCCCAGGAAGGCGTTGCCGGAATGTCTGAAGAGGAGATCACGATCGCCGACATGATGCAGGCAGCGGGCTATGCCACGGGCCACATCGGGAAATGGCATCTGGGCTACACGCCGGAAACCATGCCGAACGGCCAAGGCTTCGACTATTCCTTCGGCCACATGGGCGGCTGCATCGACAACTACTCCCACTTTTTTTACTGGGCCGGCCCGAACCGCCATGACCTGTGGCGAAACGGCGAGCACATCTGGGAAGACGGGCGTTATTTCCCGGACCTGATGGCCGAGGAGTGCGAAGCCTTCATGCAACGGAACCAAGATCGGCCCTTTTTCATCTACTGGGCGAACAACGTGCCCCACTACCCGCTGCAAGGCACCGCCAAGTGGCGACAAGCGTACGAGGATCTGCCCTCGCCCCGCGACAAGTACAACGCGTTCATGTCGACGCTTGACGAACGCATCGGTCAGGTCGTCGAGAAAATCGACGAGCTCGGCCTGCGCGAGAAGACGCTGATCATCTTCCAATCGGACCACGGTCACTCCACCGAGGAACGCACATTCGGTTCCGGCGGCTACTGTGGGCCCTACCGGGGCGCGAAGGGGTGCCTGTTCGAGGGAGGCATTCGCGTCCCGTCGATTGTGTCCATGCCGGGCACGGTTCCGGAGGGCGACGTGCGCGACCAGATGGTTCACGGGTGCGACTGGCTTCCGACGATCGCCGGTTTCTGCGGCGTGCCGCTACCGTCCGCCACGCTGGATGGCAAGAACCTGGAAAACGTGATCCTCGAAAACGCCCCCAGTCCGCACGAAACGCTTTACTGGCGGTTGGGGCGTGGCAAGAACGCCCAGTGGGTGGTCCGTCACGGCGACTGGAAGCTTCTGGGCAACCCTCGGGATCGAAGCGACAAGGCCGAGTTGACCCAGGAGGATGAACGGTTTCTCGTGAACCTCGGAGAAGACATCACGGAGATGACGAACGTGGCGCGGGAGCATCCGAAGATGGTCGGAAAGCTGGTCCGGATGCGGGAGGAGTACGAGGCGGAGTTGGACCAGTGACCGCTCGGGCGGCCAGCCGGGCGACCAGAACCATCTGGAAACCCGGCGACATTCGGCACCGCCTCCTGCCTCACGCACTCCGTTGCCGAGATTGTATGCAACGTTTCGCCAGGCTCATCGCCTCGACGTCGAGGCGGGCAAGACGCGCTGAAAGCATGTTCTTGAAGGCCACGAAGTACGCCGGCGCGAGGCTTAGCTGAATCAGAGTTAATCCACCTCCCCGCCGGTGAACGCAAACGCGTCTCTGCGAAACGTCCGGCCATTTTCGCATATCCCTATGGCACAAAGGGATTTGCGTCGACGGGCCAACTCGCACGCGCTCTTCCCGCTGTCTCTCCCCCATTGAAAATCGGCCGCTGTTAACCAGAGTCTCTCTCAAACGGATGTTCCAGCTCTATTCTAACGTAAGTTGTTTCGTTCCAACCACTTAGCGTGTTTCAAGGGCGGAAATGTAGTCACTACATATTTTGCGGACAATGCGATAAACAACTTGAAATGTCGGCATATGTCTGGCATTATGTGGACACTATGTTTGTCGACGCTTGTACCTACTCGGCGAACGGAAGAACGTACACCCGGCATCTCCTGCGAGAGGCGGCACGGCTGGACGGTTGCTATTGTTTGAAAACGGATCTGTCCAAGGAATAAGCGTCCAAGGAAACGGTTCATGATCGTTACAAGGACCTGTCACACGTGGAGTGGGCGTTTCGAACGAGCAAGACGACGTTCCTTGAGGCCCGCCCGATTCATGTCTGCCTGGAATCGAGAACCCGAGGTCATTTGCTCGTGGTGATGCTGGCTTACTTGTTGGTTCAAGAGCTGGCCACGTGT
>JBNJEM010000259.1:0-10198 GCA_051745935.1 Planctomycetota bacterium | reverse complement strand
TTTTTTAGGTCTCTTAGAGGTCCTTTCGTCTCAATACCGGCGAAACGAACGGCGCAACAATATGGATGGCAACGACTTGGAGTTTTTCCTCACCCCAGGGCGGACCCGGTTGAATCACGGATCGCGATGATTCAACGCCAGGGCGGGGGAAGTGCGCATATGGAACTCGCGACGTAACAATCGCTTTGGTTTTGATCAATGACAACGCGGAAAGCGGAGTTCCCAACATCATGTGCGACGGTGAGAACAGGGGCGGCGCGACATGTTCGCCATTCCGGTTGGCCTCGTGCTTCGTGCATTGGTCATTCGTCATTCCTTCCTGCCTGGGGTTTTGGTGCCTTGAACTTCAATTCCGTGAGCGATTGTCGCGAAATCACGCCTGGTCATTTGGGAAGGGGCAAGTTTGTCGATGGAACCTAATACCACTGGCATTTCGCCAATAGGCACCTCGGTCAGCCCGGTGGCGGTAATCGATATCGGCGCGACGTCGATTCGCATGGCGATCGGCGAGATCACCGAGCGGGGCAACGTGCGCACCTTGGAATCCTTGTCGCAAGCGGTCAGCTTGGGGATGGACACGTTTTCGGATCGCAGAATCCGAAAATCCACCATTGAAAGTTGTGTCCGCGTGATTAAGAGTTACCGCAAGATTCTGGAAGAGTATGGAATTACCGAGCCGGAACGGATTCGGGTGGTGGCGACCAGTGCGGTACGGGAGGCGAGTAACCGACTAGCTTTCATTGATCGCGTCTACATCGCGACCAGTCTGGAAGTGGAACCGATTGACGAAGCCGAGGTGAATCGGGTCACGTATTTGGGCGTTCAACCTCACTTGCGGCGGGATTCATTCGCTGATGTTCGCACCATCGTGACCGAAGTGGGTGGGGGCAGTACCGAATTGTTATTGGTTCATCAGGGCAACGTATTGCTGGCGGACACCTATCGGCTCGGCTCGCTCCGGCTGCGAAAGTCGCTGGAAGGCTACAACGCTTCGCCGGAAAAAGTTCGCAGGATCATGGAGAATCAGATCCAGCGAATGGTGGATGAAGTCCGGGAGAGCGTCGCGGGGGAGGGGGATGTGAACATGATCGGGCTGGGAGGCGACATGCGATTCGCCGCCGACCATCTGCTTCCTGAGTGGAAGCCCGACCAGTTGACGCCAATCCCCGTGGCGGCGTTGCAGGAGTTTACGACCTATTTGATTGGACTCTCGGACGATCGGATTGTAAGCCGTTATCATTTGAGCTTTCCGGAAGCGGAAACGGTGGGGCCCGCGTTGCTGACGTATGTCATGTTGGCCCGAGCCTTTGAACTTGAGAACGTGTTGGTGACCAATACAAACTTGCGGGACGGATTGTTGCAGGAAATGGCAGTCCACCAGTCGTGGACCTATGAATTCCGGCAACAGATCCTCCGTTCAGCCCTGAACCTCGGCGTCAAATACAACTTTGACGAGACTCACGCGAGTCACGTGGCCACGTTGGCCTCGCGGTTGTTCGAGCAGCTGCGAGATGAACATCAGCTGGACTCGCGGCACGGGGTCTTGCTGCACGTGGCGGCTCTGCTGCATGAGATTGGAACCTACGTGAGCAACCGGGCCATGCACAAACACTCGATGTACCTGATTCGAAACAGTGAGATTTTTGGATTAGGCAAACGATTCCTTTTGTTGGTGTCGCTGGTGGCGCGATATCATCGCCGGGCGTCGCCTCAGCCGAACCACGAATGGTACGCGATGTTGAGTCGGGAAGAGCGGGTGGCGGTTGCCAAGATGGCCGCGATGTTGCGTGTTGCCGTGGCGCTTGATGAATCCCGCAGCCAGCGAATCCATACGTTCACCTGCAGTGTCGAGGATTCTCGACTCGTTATTTCGATTCCACAAGCCGAGGATTTATCGCTTGAACAGTTGGCGTTGAAGCAAAACGGCTCCTTGTTCGAAGAGATTTTTGGCCTCCGGGTTTTGTTGCGCATTTCGCGGTAGTCGCGCGAGCACGCTGGTTCCCGTTGTTTTTCACCTCTAACCGTTTTGATCACATGACATATGAAACCGGATTCCCCTCCCTATCTGAACCGCGAATTGAGCTGGCTGGAGTACAACCAACGCTTTCTCGACGAAGCATGCGATAGCGGAATTCCCCTGCTGGAACGACTCCAGTCCTTGGCGCTGACCGCCCTCCATTTGGACGAGTTTTTCATGGTGCGGGTGGGGGCGTTGAAAGTGTTGGCCACGCAAGGGTGCGCGGTTCCTGATTTGTCGGGGATGTTGCCTGGCGAGCAGCTTGAGGCGATCTGCAAACGCACGCAGCGGATGTCGAAAGACCAGTATGCCCGCTTCGCGGATTTGGAACAAAAGCTGGCCAGGGCGGGAATCCAACGGCTGTCGCCGGCCGAGTTGTCGGACCGGCAGGTGCGGATGGTGGAGCAGGTGTTCGAAGGGGAGATTGCATCGGTACTGGCGCCGCAGGCGGTTCCGACCGTCGATAAGATGCCCCCTCTGCTGAACCAGGTCGTGGTTGTCGCGGCGCGGTTGAAGACATCCACGGGGAGCCGATACGTGGTCATTCCCTTTGGCAGCGCGCCCCATCGCTTCTTGACGCTCTATTCCGAAGGGGGCTATGCGTATCTCTTGCTAGAGGATGCCCTGTCAATGTTTCTGTATCGGCTTTTCCCGTCGGAAGAGGTCCAGGAATGCGTCCCGTTCCGGCTCACGCGTCACGCCGATCAGGACGTGCGTCAGGATTTGGCCGGGGACTTGCTGGCGCAATTGCCGGCCGGCGCCGATGTCTCATGGGAACAGGACTGTGTGCGCATGGAGATCGACGAGCGCGCCAGCGATGAGTTGGTTGCGTTTCTGCAGGCGGCGTCGCATGTATCCGACGACGGCGTGTTTCGTTGCGCCGGACCCGTGGACCTGGCGGCTTTTGGCCAATTGCACGAACTGCTTGGATTCGAAAAGCTAAAATACGATGCGTGGCCGGCACAACCCCCGCCTGACGTGGACCTGACGAGCAGCATGTTTGACACCTTGGCGGCCAGAGATGTTTTGCTGCACCACCCCTATGATAGCTTCCTGCCGGTCATGCGACTGATTGAAGAGGCCGCGGAAGATCCCGATGTGGTCGCCATTAAACAGACATTATATGGAACGGACCGGGACAGCCCCATTATTCAAGCGCTGATTCGAGCGGCCGAGAATGACAAGTATGTCACGGCCATCGTGGAACTTAAACCCCGCTTTCGCGATACGCACAAGATGGAATGGGCGAAGACGTTGGAGCAATCCGGGGTACAGGTCATCTATGGCGTGGAGGGGTTGAGGACGCATGCCAAGCTTTGCGTCGTGGTGCGTCGCGAGCCGACCGGAATTCAGCCATATGTTCACTTTGGCACGGGCGATTATAGTGAAGCGACGGCACGACTCTTCAGTGATGTGAGCCTGTTGACCAGCGATGAGGAACTGGGGGCGGACGCGATCAAGTTTTTCAATTCAATCACCAGCTATTCGTACGCACAAGAGTTTCGGCGGATTGATGCGGCGCCCGCCGGCTTGCGAAACCAGCTCATTGAAATGATCCAGACGGAGACTCGGCGAAAAGAGCAAGGACAACCGGCCATGATTACGGCGAAAATGAACGCCCTCGGTGACCCGGCGATCATCGACGCGCTCTATGCCGCCGCCGGGCGGGGCGTGAAAATCCGGTTAATCGTGTGTGGGCTCTGCTGTCTCCGGCCAGGGGTTAAGGGCCTGAGTGAAAACATTCGGGTCATCAGCATTGTGGATCGCTTTCGCGAGCATGCACGGGTGTTTCATTTCCACCACGGGGGCGATGAACGCGTGTTTATATCGAGCGCCGACTGGATGCCACGCAATTTGGATCGTCGTGTCGAGCTGCTGGTGCCCGTGCACGACGCGGCCGCGAAAAAGCGATTGATCTCGGTTTTGGATACGTATTTGAAGGACAACGTGAAGAGTGCCGACTTGCGGCCGGACGGTACCTGGACGAGAAAAACGGCGATCACCACCAGCCCCCGCGTCCGTAGCCAAGAGGTGTTGTACCGGGCAGCGGTCTCCGCGGTCAGACAGGCCGAGCAGTCGAGACGGACCGTGTTCGAACCGCATCGGGCCCCCGACACGCCGTCATCGTAGCCGCGCCACGGCCTCCGGGCGGTGATGATTCTTCGCGCCCCCGAAAGCATGAACCCCAGCATTGCATGAATCCGAGAATGCAATTCTCCTGAGTGTCGCATTTCATAGCGTCACACGCTCTTCGACGGGCAACGTTGAACGGGCTTTTCCGCCCGCGTGTTATGCAACGGCGGGGCCCGCTTCAACCACGGAGGACACAGACTTGACCCTGCAGTTGCATAACGATTGAAGTAGGACGGGTCTCCAGGCCCGTCTGTTGGCGTGCGAAACCGACTTTGATTCACTGTCTGCAAAGTTCACGAAACGTGAAGTCTGCAAACATCCGAAAGATGACCATTTTCCACTGTGATAGACGGGCCTGGAGACCCGTCCTACGCATTCCTTTTTGGAACGTTGGGGTTGAGAGCGATCATAGTTCCCCCGTGTTGATCAGTGTTCTGCCTAACTTCATCGTTCGATATTCCTTGCTCGATATTCGATGTTCTTTCCGTGCCCTCCGGTTTCCGTGCCCTCCGGGGTTACGAAAATCAAGGACGGCTTGCATCGGACAGCTTTTCATTAGGCCAGGCGCCCTCGCATCATGCGTGCTGGAACAGGAACCAGAAGTAGAGCAGTATCAACGTGGTCAAACCCACCAGCCCGTAAATGACCAGCAGCACGCGATTGGACAGCGGCTCCCGCGTCCCTTCGTTCGCCCTGATCCCCTCGCCGGCATCACCTCCACAGGCTGGGCAAAGGCGGTAGAACCGCGGCGAAAAGGCTTCGTCACAGCGGGGGCAGAGCAGCAACACGGAGGACGCTGGTTCCGATGATGGCGAGTCCTCGTGCTGCCGGTTTCGAGTGTCGCGTCGCGGTGCTCCGGGCACCTGGTACTCGGCCAACAAGAACTGGTTTCCGGCCACGCCGCAGGTCGGACAAATTGTCTGCCGCCGCCGACCGCACTGCCGACACGTCGGCCAGTTTTTCCAAACCCGATCTTCGCTCATCGGCAACTGTCTACTCCACTGTCTACTCCACCCGATCACACGTGACCGAGGAACTACCCATGTGACTTTTGGATGGGGCGAGCTGCAAGATGACCTCTCGTGATGGATTTATGTTGATCGATCCCTGGCCCGATTCGCGCCAGGGGACAGCGACCAATCAATCAACCCGCCGGAGCGCGCGCGGCTGCCGTGATTCCGGCGGCTGAGCGAAGTGCTTGTTCGCGGCGACCAAATCTTGAAGTTCTTCCGCCATCCAGAAGCTGAATTCAAAAAATGGCTCCAACTCCACCGTGATACGGCCCATGCCTTCATGGTTACCAAGGACGAGTCGGACCTGAGAGACGGGTTCGTTAGCCATCGCCACTGCCTCCAATCTGTAAACCCGTCGCTTCTCCCTGCGACATCGGTGCGGCGAAACGTCCTGTGCGCCGCGGTTCGTCGGCTCCATGCTCCGTAATCATTGGACGCAAGGATCGCCTCATGAGTTCGCGCGATGTGGAATTAGGAAACAAATCAGAACATGATGGCGCGGCCGAACCCCCGACGGGCCTGGATTCACTGGATTGGCCATTGCCTTGTCTATCGATTCATTCGGCTAAGGCTGCTGATTCTTGGTAGTTTCGTCACCGAGGATATTCAATCTTGCGCGATTTACCTAATACCCACACTTGGACTTCCCACAAGTAATAAAGGAAACACGAGGGCAAACAAAGCCGGCGTAAGCGGTTGGAGCACCGAATGTTATCACGCCTGTTCAACAGGAGCTATCATAGCAAGCCGTTCGCGTTTGGGAAAACATTTTGCCGAAAGTGGATCTCACAACAGGATTTCTGGGTGGCAAACCCGGGTTTGTTCAGGTTTTTGAGTCAATGCCGCCGTTTCGTGGCCCAGTCCGCCTGGATTCGGAGGGTTTGCTCGACCCAGCGATTGCCCCCCCGCTGGTTGCAGCCACCCCGGCCGCGCTGGTGGATGGGGTTACAATTGAGGCCACCTTTGTATTTCGGTAACGGTTTAGCTGGTTGGCGTCGGTCAGGCCTTCCATACCGGTCGCGAATGACTGTCTCCGCCGCGAGTCCGACCAACGGGAGGACGGCTTGCGTGGTGCAGCTTTCCACCCGGAACAATCCAACCGCCTGAAAGATAATCTGGCGGTCGCGAATCTGGCGAGACGGGGAAAAGAGTTCTTTACCGTGTTCATGCCTCTGGTTGGCGCGGCGAATGGCGGCGAATCGACCGCCGAAAACGCCCTGGCCACCGCGAGTTTGTTCTGCTATAGTCCGCCGCCCCACATCTCTCTGGAGATCTTGTCGTGATCCGCGGTCTATTCCGATTGAAAGTGGCTTGAACTTATGTACGGACTCGATTTCGCCCGACTGTATCCGCTAGCACTTCTGGCCATCTTGGGTGGATGTGCCGAGGGCCCGGTGCCTTACATCATGTCGCTCAATCCGAAGCTACGTCAGGAGTGGGAAGCGGACGAGATGTACGAACCCACGCTCCATCGGCAACTGGCCGAGGTCGAAGCGTTGCGCGAATCCGCCGCTTATCTCTCGGCCGCGCGACAGCGTCATTGGAGCGGAGAACTCACGTACATCCTGGAACAGAACGACAATCCGTTGCTGCGTGCCGCCGCAGTCAAAGCCCTCGGTGAATTCACGGTTCCCGAAGCGAACGAGGGGCTTCGCGTCGCGCTCACGGACGCGGACGCCAAGGTCCGGAAGACGGCATGCGCGGCCTGGGGGGCGCGAGGGAGCGAAGAGGCACTGCAACGGTTAGCTGAAACGCTGGGCACGGACACGGATCTTGACGTGCGAATTGCCGCCGCCCGCGAGCTGCGGCGATTCGAGGACCCGACCGCCTACCAGGCTCTGGGCCTGGCCCTTCAAGATCCGGACCCCGCGTTACAATACCAGGCCATCGAATCGCTGCGGGAAGCCAGTGGCAAAGATTACGGGAACGATCTTCAAGCATGGCAGCGGTTCGCTCAAGGACAGGATCCCGGCCCCGAGCATTCTCCGTCCGTCGCGCAACGATTACGGGAACTGTTGTACTAACCGGAATTCCAAACGCGTGATCTGCCCTTATCTTGCGCGCAAGGTTCCGCCCTGATCCCAACAATCGTGCCGCGAGCGGAACAAAACGCAATGGAATAAACTTCAAGCGGTCGAATTTGTCCAGGTGGAACGCTGCCCGACGCAAGCCGTCCTCCCGTTGGTCGGACTCGCGGCGGACAAAGTCATCCGGTAGCCGTTCACGGGTGCCGCCATACGGCCTGGACACAGGAGCCCACATGGATGCCACGGGCTTGTCCCGTGGTGGTTCACGTTCGCCGCTACAAACTGGCCAGAAACACTACTCCTGGCCGTCGGTAGCGTGGAACGTAACCGACCACGGGACAAGCCCGTGGCATTTGCACCCGGCAAAGCCCTTTTTCAAAATGTGCAACGGAACTGCGAACGTCCGCAGGTATCGGTCTCTTGCCCGTGAACGGTTACGTCATCCGCGACCGGGATAATAGTCACCGCCCAGCAACCAGTTTTTATCAGCTGACGCCCCACCCCGTTTCCGCGCTCGAGATAGCCGAGGCTTCCTAGGCCGACACTTGTGAATCCCACGAAACACGGTAAGATTCCCTGACTGGCGACAGCGGGTCGCAACGGGTAAAGGGCCGGTGCCCCCTCATTGGCCGGGCCGTGCCCCGGAATCGAAAACCACGCATCGATTCACCCAAGGAGGGAACCGGAATCGAACCAGAATCGGACACTCGTTGTCTCACACGGCCCCGCGTGCGACAAGTCCGTAACAGGCTTTAAGGGTAAAACAATACTGCAATGGCTGAGCAGACCCATGGTATTCCGAATCTACCGCCGCGGGCGGAAAACTCGCACAAAGGCAATTTTGGTCGCGCATTGTTGATTGGCGGCTCGCGAGGCATGACCGGCGCGATTGCGATGGCGGGAATGAGCACGCTGCGCAGTGGTGCGGGCCTGGTCAGCTTAGCCGTCCCCGACCGTTGTCTCGAGGTGGTCGCCTCACTGGACCCCTGTTACATGACGACCCCCTTGCCGTGTGATGGGGAGGGGCGGCTAGCGGGGGGCGCCGGAAAGCGAATCATGGAGCTGGCGGACAAGATGACGGCGGTGGCCTGTGGTCCGGGTCTCGGCCGCAGCGAGGAGTTGGACGGCGTGGTGCGCATGGTGTATGTTGAGGTTCCGCTTCCGATGGTCTGCGATGCCGATGGACTGAACGCCTTATCGCACCACCCTGAAGGGCTCCCCTTGCCGGCAGGCCCTCGAATCCTCACGCCTCATCCCGGAGAATTTGGCCGCTTGACGGGGGCGAAAGCGGCGGGAGACGCGGACCGGGAGCGGCTTGCAATCGAACTGGCGGCGAGTCGCCGGGCCGTGGTGGTCTTGAAGGGCCATCGGACACTGATCACCGACGGCCAGCAGTGGCAGCGCAACGAGACCGGCAATCCGGGCATGGCGACGGCCGGAGCGGGAGACGTATTGACTGGAATCATTACCGCGTTACTCTGTCAGGGCCTCTCCCCCTGGGATGCCGCTCGTTTGGGGGTGTACGTCCACGGCCTAGCCGGCGATTGTGCCGCCAGGCGGTTGTCCATGGTGTCGATGACCGCGGGCGACATCGTCGACGCGCTTCCAGAAGCCTGGCAGCAGGTTCAGCAGCACGGGGACACGCCAGCTTGATCCCAGCCTGTTTGATCTCCATAATGTTTGGTTTGCCGTAACACGTTGGGCGATTGGCGGCCATGTATCTCAGGCTCTCCAGGCTGACGCCGGTTGACAAAGCGTTTTGCCGGGGCTTGCCAGATCCACGGCTGTCAGGCTAGAACGCCTGACGTAGGCCCGTCAGCCAAACCGGGATGGTTTGGCAAGCTCCCGTTGATAGAGTTGCACCGCGCCTAGAAACGCCCTAACAAAACCGTGGGAGGGGCCGCCATGAAGAAGTGGTGGACACGGGAACGACGTTTTGTTACCGGCTGTAAATCCTTTTGCTCCGATTTGTCGCTGCCGTGAAACTGATCCGAACACTAGAGGAGCTGCCCGCATCCGTGACGGGGGGGGCAGTAACAATCGGAAACTTCGACGGCGTCCACCGGGGGCATGCAGTCCTCCTGGAGCGGCTCGTCCAACACGCCGGTGCCGTGGGGGGGCCAGCGGTGGTATTCACTTTTGATCCCCATCCGGTACAGTTACTCCATCCCGATTCAGGGCCACCGCCGCTGACGTGGGTTGAGCGAAAGGCGGAATTGCTGGCGGAACTGGGCGCGGATGTGGTCGTGGCTTGTCCGACCGACCGGGCGCTTCTTTCTCTCTCCCCCCAGGATTTTTTTCAAAAAGTCGTAAACGATCACTTGCAGGCCAAGGCCCTGATTGAAGGACCGAATTTTTTCTTCGGGCGGGATCGTTCCGGTTCGATTGAGGACTTGCAGCGCCTATGCCGGCTATTCGGGGTTATTCTGGAGGTCGTGCAGCCGTCCAAACTAGGGGGTCGGTACATTTCAAGCAGCTGGATACGGGAACTGATTTTAGCGGGGCGAATCGAAGAAGCGGAAAAGCTGCTCACGCAGCCCTATCGCGTACGGGGACGCGTGATAAAGGGCGCGGGTCGCGGCAGGAAACTTGGGTTTCCCACCGCCAATATTGATCCGGTTGGCGTCGTCTTGCCTCCGCCAGGAGTCTACGCGGGCCGGGGCCTGGTCGGTGGTACCAGCTATGCTGCCGCCACGCACATCGGCCCCAATCCGACGTTTGGAGAAGATCGGGTTCGAATCGAAGTCCATCTGATCCATTGTGAACGGGAGCTCTACGGTCGCTTGTTAGAGCTGGATTTCCTGAGTCGATTGCGGGATATCCAACCATTTGAAGACGCCGCGGCACTACAATGCCAACTGGCCGAGGATGTGGAGGCGGCCAGGCAAATTGCCAAGAAGGCATGACAAAACCAGGCAGGTTCCCTTTCGCGTCGGGAAGTTTTGGGAGCGGGAACCACGTTTTGTCACGGGCTGTAAAAGTCCGTCACGACATTGGACCGGGGCCCA
>JBNJEM010000258.1:0-10241 GCA_051745935.1 Planctomycetota bacterium | reverse complement strand
CGGAGGGTGGCACTGGCTGAGCGAGCGGCAAAACGCGTTCCCTCTCCAAAAAACGGGGATCGCGAGCGGAGCCAGTGTGCCGGACGATTCGGAGACACGGAGGGTGGCACTGGCTGAGCGAGCGGCAAAACGCGTTCCCTCTCCAAAAAACGGGGATCGCGAGCGGAGCCAGTGTGCCGGACGATTCGGAGACACGTTGAATTGCCAAGTTATTCTTGAGCGAGCCCTAAGGGAAGGCGTCGACCGCGGCCGATGGATGAAAGGCGGAGAGCGGTCCCTGCAACGTGGGCGGGGTCAATTGACGGGAAGCCGCCTTGCCAATGGACGAGTTCCCCGCGATTTCGTTGGGCCGCGACGTGCCGGATGGTGCATGCCTACCTTAAGCCGGCGGTCGGAGATTTTTTACTTCAGGCGGTCGGATTTGTCCGGGTGGAAAGCTGCTCGACGCAAGCCGTCCTCCCGTTGGTCGGACTCGCGGCGGACAAAGTCATCCGCGACCGGTATGCCGCCGGCAACAAAACCCGGGTCCCGCTTGCAAAACGCCTTGGATGGCAGGAAATCCGAGTGGTTTTGTTATGGGTTTGAAGGAGAACGGTTGGAGTAGGGTTGGAAGGGTGTTACACCTCGCAAGGAATTCTAGCGCGTTTTTCAATGACGCAAGGAAGTACACGGATGTCCAAACAACGCTGGGCGGCAGCGCCCGCCATGGTCGGCCTTGTTTTCGCATGGGCCTTCATCGCTTGTCTACCGACTTGGGCCGGGGAGCAAGAACCGTCGACAGCGGCGGACGACTTGCTTGGCCAACAAGTCAACTTCAGCATCGACGGGCCGGCGGAGCGATTGGAGATGGTCGTCTCCACCAGCCGTATCGTCACGCTGGAGAGTAAAATACCCCGCTTGCTGGTTGGCAATCCGGACGTGGTCAACGCCACGCCGATTTCTCCCAACCAAGTTCAGGTGTCCGCGCTCAAACCCGGCGTGACTCAGCTGAACGTCTGGGACGAAGACAAGAAGCTGTACACGGTGGACGTCGTGGTCATCCCCGACGCGCGGCAATTGCAGATGCTGATCAACGCGGAGTTTCCGGACGCCAATGTGCGGGTGCGGCCGCTCAGCAGCAGTGTCTATTTGTCGGGCTACGTGCCGAGTCCGACGGCCGTGGAAAGCATTGTCAAGATTGCCGAAGATTACTATCCCAAGGTGGTCAATGATCTGCAAATCGGCGGCGTACAGCAGGTTTTGCTCAAGACCAAAGTGATGGAAGTGTCGCGCACCAAGCTGCGCGAAGCCGGTTTTGACTGGCAGTTTCTTGATGGGCAGGACTTCGTGTTTCAGGCGAGCAGTAGCTTGTTGGGCAGTGGTGGGAGCGGCATTGGCGCGGCGACAGCCGCTGGCGGCGACACGGTTCGCTTCGGGATCGTTAATGGAAGTCAAGCGTTTTTTGGATTCATTGAGGCGTTACGCGAAAACAAGCTGTTGAAAGTGCTGGCCGAACCGCAACTGGTCACGGTTAGCGGTCAAGTAGCCAGCTTTAACTCGGGCGGCGAATTCCCAGTCCCCATTCCACAGAGTCTGGGAACGACAACCATCGAATACCGGGAATATGGAACCCGAGTTGATTTCGTGCCGATTGTATTGGGCAATGGCAACATCCGTTTGGAGGTGCGCCCGCGGGTCAGCGAGTTGGACACGGCGCGGGGTACCCAAGTCAACGGCGAGCTTGTACCGGGATTCAATGTGCGCTGGGTTGACACGGCGGTGGAAATGAAAGCGGGGCAGACATTGGCCCTGGCCGGTTTGATTCAGCAGCGAACCGAGGCGTACAATCGTGGCATCCCCGGCTTGTCGGAAATTCCCTGGTTTGGTGTTCCATTCCGGCGAGTGAAGGAGGAAACCAATGAAGTGGAATTGCTGATCGTGGTTACGCCCGAGTTCATCGAAGCGAGCGACCCCGATGAATTGCCGGCCCGCGGACCGGGTGAGGCGACAACCTCGCCAAACGACTGCGAGTTGTACTTCCGCCAGTACTTGGAAGTGCCCAAATGTTGCAACGGAGCGGGTTGTCCGGAGTGCCGGCCTGATGCTTCCCAGGTTCCGATGGACCCGTCGGAGATGGAGATCATGACACCGGACCAGCTCGATCCGGGGGACGTGCCCGTACCGGCTGGCGAGCCGATCGAGCGGGAAGCAAGACGTCCCGCGAGAGCACGGGGCAAGGGAGCAGCCGAAACGGAGCGAGTGAGCGGTCCCGTGCGGGCGACGGTTGGCGGCGAGCTTCGTGAAACTCCCTCGCTCATTGGTCCCATTGGGTACGAGTCATTGAAGTAAGCCCCCGATTTACGTTTTTTTCCGGCTTGGACGTCTGATTTGTGGAAAGCGTCACTGTTATGACCAATGTTCTTCGCTTGGCCATCGTCGATCCCAACGATACGACGCGAGAGTCACTCAAGTCCATGCTCCTGGGAATGGATATGTGTTGGTTGGAAGCGGAATCCTCGCGATATGAGTTTTTCAAGGATATTGTTGAACAGACCGATCCCGATATCGGCGTGGTTGGTATTGACGCCGATCCCGACAAAGCGGTCAGTTTAATCAATAACCTCCGGATATCCGCCCCTAAATGCAGTATTCTGGTGGTCAGCAGCAGTTCGGACGGACAGCTGATTCTGCAGGCCATGCGAGCCGGCGCCAAGGAGTTTCTCACCCAACCGCTCAGCGTCGAGGATATGATCCTTGCCCTGGAACGGATCGGGTCGGTGGGGACCAGGGGGGGCGGCGGTCCAGTACGCGCATGCAAGGTCCTGGCGGTGGCCGGGGCGACCGGGGGCGTCGGGACGACCAGTGTGGCGGTCAACGTGGGCTGTGCCTTGGCGGCATCCGAGTCGAACTCGGTAGCGCTCCTGGACCTGGATCTGTCGCTGGGCGATGCGGATGTCTTTCTCGATACCATCCCCGACTATACCGTGCTCGACGTGGTACAGAATATCTCGCGGTTGGATTTCCAGCTGCTCAAACGGTCCATGACCAAGCATTCCTCCGGGCTCTATCTGTTGCCGCGGCCCGTGCAATTGCAGGATATTTCCTTGATTACCCCCGATGCGTTGCAACGCGTGTTTGGCTTGTTGAAAGCCACGTTCTCGCACGTGTTGATCGATCTTTCCAAGGCCTACAATCGCATCGACTTTTCAGCGCTAACGGCGGCCGACGAGGTGCTTTTGGTTACGCAGCTTGACCTGCCCTGTCTGCGAAACGTCGTGCGGTTGATGACATCCTTTTCGGAAGTGGAGGGGTTGAAGGATAAGGTGCGTGTCATTGTCAATCGAGTCGGGCTCGACAATGGATATATCAGCATGAAGAAGGCGGAAGAGACCATTGGGTGCGATATCTACGGCAAACTGCCCAACGATTATCGCGTCATGGTCGAAATGCGTAACAATGGTGTGCCCTTGATCGAACAATCGCCCCGCGCCAGCCTGACCCAGTCGCTGGTCGCGTTGGCGGATGAACTTGGTGGCCATGGAAAAAACACCGAGGAGGACGACTCGAGAAACAAAGCAAGTGGGCGCTGGCTCAGTTTTTGGAACAAGAGCAAGGCCAAAACCTAAGCACAACCGGGGCTGATGAAAGTCGAACTAAGGAACGGCTCAGGAATAACTCTGGCATTTTTCGGAGGGTGGCACTTTCCTGAGCGAGCGGCACGACGCGTTCCCGCTCCAAAAAACGGGGATCGCGAGCAGCCAGTGTGCCGGACGATTCGGAGGCACGTTGAATTGCGAAGTTATTCTTGAGCGAGCCCTAACAGCCGGTCTCCGGCCTTCATTCAAACGTTCGCCGGCCCCTTCTTCCGTGATTGGGAAGAAGGGGATTCCTTGCGCGCAATCCCCAAAGTTCTTGCCGTTCTGCGCGACATCTCACCCGTACCTGCCCAAGGGACTGAAAGGACCAAAAAGAACGCGGCAGCTGCAAGCTTGCTGGTGAAAAAAAAGCCGCGCAACGGATGCATGGAACCCTGGTGGCCCCAGTCGGTCTGTTTTCACCAGCGCATCTCGCCACGGTATCCCACACCCACCAACCACCAAGCACCAAGCACCAAGCACACGTGGACGGGTTGCCACATCCCCCTCGCTGATTTACCCCCACGAGTTCATCTCGTGGGTGAATCAGACTCGTGAGCTATCGCGGTTGCACAAGTGGTGTGTAGGACGGGTCTCCAGGCCCGTCCGAAGTGTTTTCTGTTACCATGGATGGTGTTTCGACGGGCCTGGAGCCCCGTCCTACGAGTTGTCTTGTAGGGAGCGGCTAGTAACGGCGGATATCGCTCAATGCGTGTCAAAAGGATGGTGCAAATGTCCCGCTCGACGTCGTCATTGGTGTTGTCGCCAAGGGTCCCACCGATACCTTTCGAGAGAAGGGCGTGGGGCTGCCGGAGACGCGAAGGGCATGTTGCAATCGGCCTTTGGCTTGTTCGACATCAAGCGGCGCCGGCTCGGCCGCACTCACCAGTTCGCCGAACGCGCTCGCCAGGGACACTCCGCCGGCGGATTTGAGAAATTCACGTCGTCTCATGGAACGGTCTCCGATCTCGGTGCTCATCGCGAAGTTGCTGTGCCTTGCCGCCATCGTATTCTACGGTCCGTCGGCTTTGTCTGCCGGTCATTTTTCAGGTCTTGCGCTAATCCGCCGCTGTTTGCGGTATTCACTGGGCGTGATGCCGAGGTCGCGCACGAATACCTCGTACGTCCGTCTCCCTCTGGCAATCCCTGCGTAAATATGCAACACTAACGCCCGTTTGCCGCGAATGGTGGTGATTGCCCTCGTTGGCGGCGATTCTACTTTCGTTGAAACGCAAGCTGGTCGAAGCTTGTGGGAGGTTCATCCATGAACGGAAAGCAGCGGTTGGCGGCGACGCTCAACCACCAGCAGCCGGACCGGGTGTGCGTCGACTTCGGATCGACGTTCATTACCGGCATGCATGTCTCGATTGTCGACAAGCTCCGCAAGGCCGTGCTCGGCGACATGGACTACCGGGTCAGGGTCTGCGAGCCATACCAGATGCTGGGTGAAATCGACGACGAGCTGCGCGACGCCCTGGGCATTGATGTCGTCGGCCGTCTGCCGCGAAAGAGCATTTTCGGCACGGACGAAGCGGACTGGAAGCCTTTCACCCTATTTGATGGGACCGAGGTCCTGGTCCCGCACAATTTCAATGCGACGGTCGATGAGGAGACGGGCGATGTGCTCATGTACCCCGAAGGTGATACCAGCGTGCCGCCATCGGGCCGAATGCCCAAGGGTGGCTATTTCTTCGACGCCATCATCCGCCAACCGCCCATCGACGAAGACAACCTCGATCCCGAGGACAACTGCGAGGAGTTCGACTATTGTGGGCCTGAAGACATCGCCTATTATGAGCATGCCCGGCGGTGGTTCGAACAGCGGAGCGAGTACGGCAGTATTGTGATTGTTCCCGGTACCGCATTTGGCGACATCGCGCTGGTCCCGGCGCCGGCGTTAAAGAATCCCAAAGGCATTCGGGACGTCGCCGAGTGGTACGTATCCACGGCCGTCCGGCGCGATTACGTGAAAGCCGTCTTCGACAGGCAGTGCGAGTACGCCCTGAACAACGTGCAGAAGCTCATCGACATCCTGGGCGATTCCGTCCAGGCGGCGGTCATCACGGGGACCGACTTCGGCATGCAGACGGGGATGTTCATTTCTCCTCAGGCCTACCGCGAGCTGTACCAGCCGTACCACAAGCAGGTTAACGACTTGATCCATGCCAGGAGCCATTGGAAGACGTTCATCCACTCTTGCGGCAGCGTGTGGAAACTGATTCCCGACTTCATCGAAGGGGGCTTCGACATTCTCAATCCAGTCCAGTGTTCGGCAGCCGACATGGATGCTCGCCGCCTGAAGAAGACTTTCGGCAACGATATCGTTTTTTGGGGCGGCGGGGTGGATACGCAAAAGACACTGGCCTTTGGCTCCCCCGACGAGGTTTACAACGAAGTTCGCGAGCGGATCGAGATTTTCAATGACGGCGGCGGTTTTGTTTTCAACGCCATTCACAACGTCCAGGGGAACGTGCCGCTGGAAAATGTGCAAGCGATGTTCAGGGCCATCCACGACAGCCATTAGACGACTTACTACCGGGAGTCACAACCATGCGGGATTATGCATCACGGACATTCATTATCGGTATCGTCTTCGCGTCCTTTGCCGCGGCGCCAGGCGATTTGTGGCGGAATCGGGCCGCCGCACGGGAGTTCCACGTCGCGATGAACGGGAAGGATGCCAACGAGGGCAGCGCGGGCGATCCGCTGCGGACAATCACGGCCGCGGCGGAGTTTGCGCAACCGGGCGACGTGATCACCGTCCACGCCGGCGTGTACCGCGAGCGGATCAATCCGCCGCGAGGCGGTTTGGCGGATGACAAGCGGATTGTGTACCAAGCGGCGCCGGGAGAGCGGGTTGTCATTAAAGGCTCCGAGATCGTCAAAGGTTGGGAGAAAGTCGCCCACGATACCTGGAAGATTACCCTGCCCGATGAATTCTTCGGCGATTTCAATCCATTCAAGGATGTCATCCACGGCGACTGGTTCAACCCTCGCGGCCGTGTCCATCATACTGGAGCGGTTTATCTCGACGGCCACTGGCTGACCGAGGCGGCGAGCCTGGAGCCCGTGCTCGAGCCCGCCGGCGAGAACCCGCTGTGGTTCACTCCCTCGCCACAAGGCAACGCCGACGACTACCTGCTGAACGTGGCGTATTTATCCGTCGGCAAGGAGGATGAGGCGGCCCGTCGGGTTCCCGCGGAGGATTTCACGGCCCAGCAGGGCATCCAGACCGCCGCGTGCAGTGAAGGGGGACGGTGCGTCGGTTGGGTCAATGCGGGCGATTGGGTCCGCTACGACAACGTCGACTTTGGCGACGGTACCCAGCAAGTCGCAATTCGCGCGGCCTCGCCGCGTGAAGGCGGCAGGATTGAACTCCGCCTGGATAAGCCCCGCGGTCCGCTGGTCGGCGTTTGCGACGTGTCGGGAACCGGCGACTGGCAAAAGTGGAAGTCGTTCACTGCGACGATCAAGCCGACCTCCGGCACGCGCGACCTGTGCCTCGTATTCCGCTCCCACGAGGATAAGGCTTGTCATAGGGAAGCCGAGCCGGACACCACCACCATCTGGGCACAATTTCCCGGTGTTGATCCAAATGAGGAAGGCATTGAGATCAACGTGCGGCAGGCCGTCTTCTACCCGGAAAAGCCCGGGATGAATTACATCACCGTGCGGGGCTTTATTCTGGAGCACGCCGCCACTCCCTGGGCGCCGCCCACCGCCGAGCAAATCGGCCTGATTGGTGTGCATTGGAGTAAGGGCTGGATCATCGAGAACAACACGATTCGCTATTCCACCTGCACCGGTGTGACGCTCGGCAAGCACGGGGACGAGTTCGACAACACTTCGTCAAACACCGCGGAGGGATACGTCGAGACAATCAAGCGGGCCCATCAGCACGGCTGGTCGAAGGAGAACATCGGCCATCATATCGTCCGAAACAACCACATTTCGCATTGCGAGCAGGCGGGAATCGTGGGCTCCATGGGACCGATCTTCAGCCAGATTACCGGCAATACCATCCATGATATTCACGTGCGGCAACTGTTCGGCGGCGCCGAGATGGCCGGCATCAAATTTCACGGAGCCATCGACACCGTGATCAGCCGCAACCACATCTCCCGCACCACTCGCGGCATATGGCTGGACTGGATGACGCAAGGGACGCACGTTACCCGCAACCTGCTGTACGACAATGGAGCCGGGCACGATTTATTCGTGGAGGTCAACCACGGACCGTTCCTTGTGGACCATAACATCATGCTTTCTCCCGATGGCATTCTCGACGTGTCGCAGGGGGGCGCCTACGCCCATAACCTGATCGCGGGGCGGATCCGGCCGCGCCGCGAGCCACGGCGAGAGACGCCCTACCACCCTGCTCACAGCACAGAAATCGCGGGTTTGCACGGCTTCATCGACGGGGACGACCGGTACTACAACAATCTGTTTGTCGGCGGCAGCGGTCTGGCGCCGTATGACGCGGTTTCCGATCCGCTCTTCATGGGCGGTAATGTGTTCCTCGCTGGCGCCAAACCGTCCAAGCATGAACAGCAGCCGCTCGCGCTGCCGCAGGTCGATCCGGGCGGCGAGCTCAGCGAGAAGGCGGACGAAATCTATCTGGACATGAATCTGGACAAAAGTTGGGCCACCCGGCGCGACCGTCCGCTGGTGACGACCGAGTTGCTTGGCAAAGCAAAAATCCCCGATCTGCCGTACGAACAGCCGGACGGATCTGCCTACCGGCTGGATACGGATTACTTCGGCCGGCCACGCAATGAGGACAATCCCTTGCCCGGTCCGTTCGCCTTGCCGGACGGCGAGACGTGGGAGTGGAAGATCTGGCCGGTGAATGAGTAGGGGAACGGTTCATGCAGTCGAATACTCTCGCCCGTCCGATGCCCCGCGGCAGCGCGGTTTACCTGACCCTGGTCGTGCTAGTGGCGACGCTGGGCGGGCTGTTGTTCGGCTACGACACGGCCGTGATCGCCGGAGCCATTGGCTTTTTGCAAACCCACTTTGAACTCACCCCGGCGATGAAGGGTTGGGCCGCTTCCAACGCCTTGGCAGGCTGCGTGCTGGGAGTGATCGTGGCCGGACCGATCAGCGACCGTTTCGGCCGCCGCCGGACGCTCATTCTGGCGGCCCTGCTGTTTCTCGTATCGGCGCTGGGAACCGCGCTGCCTCACGAGGCAAGCGAGCTTCTACGGCCACTCGCCGAGGCGATTCGCAGTTGGGGCCGCGTTGGCAACTGGTTGGCTGATAACTGCCTTAGCCCGTTCGGCATGTTCGTGACCCTGCGGCTGATTGGTGGCATAGGCGTGGGCGCCGCTTCCATGACCAGTCCCATGTACATTGCTGAGATCAGTCCGGCTCGCATTCGCGGGCGGATGGTCAGCGTCAATCAGTTCGCCATCGTCAGCGGCATGCTGGTGGTATACTTCGTCAATTACTTCATCACTCGTCACGGGCAGGCGATGGACGGCGCGGCCGCCGTTACGGCCGCCGCAGACGGCTGGAATGTCCTTTACGGCTGGCGCTGGATGTTCGGCTCGGAAGCGGTGCCGGCGGTAACGCTCTTGCTTCTGCTGTTGTTCGTGCCGGAAAGCCCCCGCTGGCTTGCGGAGAAGGGCCACACCGAAAAGGCCCGCCAGATTCTGACGCGGATCGACGGACCCGGCCATGCCCGCCGCGAACTGGCCGAAATCAAAGCCGCCCTGGCGGAGGAGCCCGCCTCGTTGCTAAGTCTGTTGCGGCCAGGGCTTCGCATGGCGCTATTGATCGGCGTTTCACTGGCCGTTCTGCAGCAAGTGACCGGCATCAACGTGTTTTTGTATTACGCGCCGGAGATTTTTCAAGAGGTAGCCGGTTCCAACGTCGACGTGGCCATGCTGCAAACCGTTGTGGTCGGCGCCGTCAACCTCGGTTTTACGGTTTTTGCGATCGTGATTGTCGACCGCCTCGGGCGCAAGCCGCTCATGATCTTCGGCGCTGCCGGCATGGGGGTCGCGCTGGCCGCCATCGGCGTCGCCGCCATGCTCGATCAGCTTGCCGGCTGGGTGCTGGTCTTCATCTTGGGCTATATCGCCTGCTTCGCCATGTCGGTGGGGCCGGTCACCTGGGTGATTCTCTCCGAGATTTTCCCCACGAAGATCCGCGGCCGCGCCCTGGCCGTGGCGACGTTCTGGCTGTGGGTCGCCAACGGGATTGTCAGCCAAACCTTCCCCATGATGGATGAAAATCTCTGGCTCGTCGCGCATTTCGGCCATGGGTTTCCCTTCTTACTGTACGCGGCCTTCTGCGTGGTGCTGGTTGGGGTGGTGATTGCCCTCGTTCCGGAAACCAAGGGGAGAACGCTCGAAGAGATCGAACGCCAGTGGCTGGTCGGACCGTCGGATCGTCAAAGCGGAGCGTCGCCGTAAGACAGGATTGGAATGACCCTTCGACCAGCGACATCGTCTCGCCGAATCAGGCTTATCGTAGCCGTTCACGGGTGCCGCTACATGACCTGGACACGCAAGGCCCGCATGGATGCCACGGGCTTGTCCCGTGGTCCGTTACGTTCCACGCTACCGACGGGCAGGCGTGGTGTGTCTGGCCGGTTTGTAGCGGCGAGCGTGAACCACCACG
>JBNJEM010000257.1:0-10272 GCA_051745935.1 Planctomycetota bacterium | reverse complement strand
GACACCTTCCGCCGTAACGTCACCTACGCCGAACACAGAGGCATCTTCAAATGCGCAACAGTCGAAACGTGAACCACCTAAGAAATTGACCACCCCAGGCCGAGAGTGGGTTGGGGCGGGCGCGGGTAGCTGTCCATCTTCTTCCCCCACGAGGCGAGCTCGCGGGGGCCGTGGCGGTCTGGGGGGCGGTACGCTGTAACCGACCTTCACGCTCACCCCGCGCGGTGCAGCGGTCCGTGCCGAACAGGACCAAGCCAACAGATGCGCAACAATGCAACCTGCAACGACTTAGAGTTTATCCTCACCCCAGGTCCGGGGGTCAGGGGTCAGGTGTCAGGGGGCAGGGGTCGTAACCGTTCGCGAGCAAAAGACTGATATCCGCGGACGTTCGCACGTCGGTTGTATATATTGGGGAAAGGCTTGTCCCGTGCTCCGTTACGTTCAACGCCACCGACCGGCGGGAGTGGTGTGTCTGGCCGGTTTGTAGCGGCGAGCGTGAACCACCACGGGACAAGATGGGCACGATACGAGCCCGTGGCACCCATCCATGCGGGCCTTGCGTGTCCAGGCCGTGTAGCGGCCACTTCTTCCGCGTGAAGTACACGCTGGCATCCATCGATGGCAGCCACGATTGGCCATTTGGCGGCCGACGATCGGGGGCGATGTGCCTCCATTTTGCTGCGCCGCCAAAGTATGGGGCGGGGAATTGTGTGCAAACGGCACGTTTAATGTTACACTGAGAGATAGAGTTTCCTCTCTGCAGCTTGGGTTCGAACCCCACGTGCAAGTCAGTTGCCCCGTCCGGCGTGACGAAATTGCCTTGACGTCACGCGGCGTGGTCCATACATCCGTGTTCGCGAGAGGAGAGGCTGATGATTCGCCAATTCATCGTATCTCGGTCGCCAAGAAAGAGTCGAAAGACGACGCGTCGTCATTTTCTGGCCGGTACGTCAGCCTGTGGCATTTTAGCGCTGGCGCCGGCTCGCCATGCGGTCGCTCAGGAAAACAGTGGTCCGGTGGATTGCGGCCCCCCTCCCAAAGCGAAGCCGCAGAGCCGAACGGGGGGCGAGTCATTTCCCCCGTTGCCGTTGCCGGTCACGCCGCTGCGGCGAACGGAGAAGAAGCGGCCCCCGGCCCCGCCGGCTTTGGTGGGCAAACTGGCGTTGGGCCCGACTAAATTCGTAACGCGGGACGGCAAGCGCGTCAAATACCGGGATTGGATGACCGACCCGGCGGACATTAAGAGTCTGTTGAACTGGACGAACAGCAAGCTTGGCATTCACTACCGGGCGGTTGAGGCGGACACGTCGCATTTCTCGTTTGATCCGCGGGAGATTCCCGCCCTGTTGCTCACCGGCCACAACCATTTCGCCTTGACCGACGACGTGCGGGCTCAACTAGCCCGCTATGTGCTCGACGGAGGCACCCTAATCGGTGATGCGTGCTGCGGCTGGAACGACTTCAACGAGTCGTTTCGGGAGGAGATGAACGCGATTTTCCCGCATCGGCCTTTGCACGCGTTATTGCCGGATGACCCTTTGTTTTCGACGTACTACAAACTAGGCGATTTTCAGTACCAGGAAGCGGACGGCACCAAACACGAGGACGAGCCGTGCCTGGAAGGTATCTCGGTGGGATGCCGGCTGGGCGTCATCTATTCGCCGGTTGACATGACCTGTGGATGGGACGGTCACGATCATCCTCGGGGGAAGCGGGTGGTGATCAATCAAGCCCGCCAGCTCGGCGCCAACTACATTACTTACCTGCTCGGCAACTATCAGCTGGGCCGGTTCTTGAGCACGGAAAAGGTTTATCACGAGGCCTCGGCTCCGACCCGGGACGATTTCGTCTTGGCCCAAATCATGCATGAAGGGGATTGGGATCCCGATCCCTCGGCGGTGCACAATTTGTTGCGGCACGCCCGGGACAGCTCGACGATGGAGGTCAAGTTCAAGCGAGTTAACGTGCGCCTGACCGACCCTCGCGTCGCCACCTTCCCGCTGCTCTACATGACGGGGCACTACGAATTCCTCTGGGACGAAGAGGAAGTGGAACGGCTCAGAAAGTATTTGCTGGCGGGAGGCATGTTGGTGGCCGATGCATGTTGTGGCCGACTGGCGTTTGACCAGGGATTCCGGCAAGCCATGGCACGAGTGTTTCCCGACAAAGAGCTGGAAACATTACCGGTGGATCATCCCGTGTACAGTATGCACTACGACGTGCACGAGACGGACTACACCGCGCGTACCCGAGAAGACTTCGGCGAACTCTCCACGCCGGCACTGGAAGGGATCAGTCTCGACGGTCGCTTGGCGGTCGTCTACAGCCGCTTCGATCTAGGCAACGGTTGGGAACAGTTTCCACATCCTTACAGTTACGGATACGAATCGGACGATGCCTTGAAGCTGGGAACGAATTTGCTCGTCTACGCGGTCATGCACTGATTATTCGGGGCCCTGATCGTTTTACAACCGATCAGTGCGGGCCGCTTCAGAAACGCCTTCGCTGGCGGAGAATCTGAAAGTTTCGTTATGGTCTTTAACCGGCGCGTAGCCGTTCACGGGTGCCGCTACACGGCCTGGACACCGGAGCCCGCATGATGCCACGGGCTGGTCCCGTGGTGGTTCACGCTCGCCGCTACAAACCGGTCAGACACACCACTCCTGGCCGTCGGTGGCGTGGAACGTAACGAGCCACGGGACAAGCCCGTGGCATTTGCACCTTGAAAAGCCTTTCTTCAAGATGTGCAACGGAAGTGCGAACGGGCGCGGATATCGGTCTCTTGCCCGTGAACGGTTATACCGGCGCGACGCGGCGGTTGCTCGCGGTTGTATGTTGCGAGTGACTCACGCAGCTCGGTGCTTCGACGGTTTACAACGTACTGTGATGTGAGAGAAGAGAGCGAGCCATGTCTCCCGCGGCCCAAGCAGCATTGGAACGGTTGGATCAGGTTCGGCAGCGCTGGTGGGTATGTAGTTTCTTCTCGCGGAGCATTTTGGCGGTTGCTGTATCGCTGCTTGTGCTGGCGGTATGCATCTCGGCCGATGCCCTGCTCCAATTACACCAAGGATGGCTGGGGGCGTTGTTTTCCCTTTGGGCTCTTGTCTCGCTGGTGCTGCTGATCTGGATCCTCCGTCTCGGCCTGCAGGGGCAACGCAACTTGATGGCCACCGCGCGTCGAATCGAGCAGGCATTTCCGGAATTGGACAGCCACCTGATCAACCTTGTGCAACTGGCCGGAACCTCCGGCCAGGCCCCCTCCGCCTTTGGAGAGGTGGCCGTGAAGGATGCGGCGGATCGGGTCGCCCGCGTGAAGATCGATCAAGCTGCCACGCGTCACTCGCGGCGAGCGCGATGGCGACTGGGGCTGCAAAGCCCCCGGGATCTTGCCGAAGTCAGTGTGGTTCTGGCGGCTGTCATGATGGTGACACTGACGCTGAATGCGGCAGTTCCAACCTGGCCGTCGTCCATTCGTCGTTTGTTTGCCCCCTGGCAATTCGTTCCCCAGGTGGGATCGACCAGGATCCTGGAGGTAACCCCGGGCGACACCACCGTGCTCGTTGGCGGTCGTCTTGATATTTCGGCGCGCATTGATCCGCCGGCGGGGGAAAAAGACTTGAATGCCACGCTCGAGACATGGACCGAGGGCAATGAATCGAAACGCAAAAAACGCGCCATGTTAGCCGGCGACACTCCCAACCGGTTGACCTGCGCGCTTCCGGCCGTCATGAAGTCGTTGGAGTACCGGTTACGGATCGGTGATAGCCAATCGCAAGTGTTTCACGTGGAAGTAGCCCGAAAGCCGACGATCAACGAAGTGGATGTGAGGTACCACTACCCAGACTATTTGAACAGGGATCCCAACAGGGTCACGCAAAAGCACGCCGACCTGAAAGCCCCGCAGTTCACCGAAGCCGTGCTGAACGTTCACTGTTCGGCCCCCTTGGAAAGCGGTTCGGCGCTGCTCGCCGAACGTGAAATCCCGGGAACCATCGAGGGTGATGGCCGGACGCTCGCCCTGCGATTCACGCTGGCTCGAAGCACCACTTACACCATTCAGCTTGTCAGCCGGCAGGGCCACGCGAACGACGCCCCGCGGCTCAATAGCATTCAGGTGGTGGAGGATGCGCCGCCTTCGGTCAGCATCGTCAAGCCCCCCCGAGACGCCAGCGTCGCACCCAGCGGCAGCTTGCCCGTCGTCGTGCGAGCAACGGATGATTATGGGCTGGATAAGGCGTGGTTGGAATGGAAAACGGCCACTGACACCACCCAGGAATCCGATCCACGGGTCGTGCATCGATGGGAGAACATGGGCGGCAGCAAGGCGGCAACTGAAAAGCACACCCTGGTGGAACCGTTTGAGGAAGTGAGCGCGGGGGGAGCCGTGCTGGTTCGCGCCGTGGTTGAGGACGGCCGGCGGGTCGATACGGCGGAGCTTTCCTTGAAGCCGCAGCAGGGCACGAGTGTCTGGCGGCGCATCGAGTTGGTGGAGGGCGAGACGCTCTTGTCCGAGCAGTTGGATCGGATGGAATCGTGGCGGGCCGCGCTGTGGGCGGTCTTGCGGATGCAAATGCGAACGCGGGCCAAGACCGCGCTACTCGGGTTGGAGGAGGATCGCGAAACCGGCCGTGAGCTCGCCGGGAGCATCCGGAAAAAGCAAGTGCCCATTCAGCAGAAAACCGCCAACCTGGCGGACGGTATCGCGGCGGATCATGACTCGGAAATTACGGCTCTCAAACAAACCCTGGTCAATCTGGCGAATGATGAGATGCAGGACGCCGTGTCACTCGCGGAAAAAGTGGTTCGGATCGGCCACGTCGGTCAAGGGGAACCGGTGGTGGAGGAGTTGGCGACAACGCAAGATGCCATTATCGAGACGCTGCAACGCTTGTTGCAGTTCACGCGCCGGGCGTCCACCAAAGCCTTGGCGGAAATGGAAAAGCGGCCCGGCGGTGATTTGCCGGACGATGTGAAGGACAAGCTGCAAAACCTGCGTGACAAACTCGAGGAGTTCTCCAAACAACAAAAACGGGTCATCGAAGCCACCAAGGATCTGGCCAAGAAGCCGGTCGAAGACTTCACGGAAGAGGAGAAGCAACGCCTGAAGGATCTAGCGGCCACCGAGGATGAATGGAGCCGATTCATGGAAGAAACGCACAGTGACTTTAGCAAGCTGCCGGAACAGGATTTTGCCAATCCGAGCATGTTGGAAGAGTTTATCGAGATTCAAACGGAATTGAAAATGGCCGCGGACGCGCTGACGAAAAAGACCGCCGATATCGCCGTGCCGCTGGAACAGTTGGGGGCGGAAATGGCCGAGGAAATGACCACCAACATCGAGAAGTGGCTTCCCGATACGCCCGATCGGGAACGATGGAGCCAGGAGGAGCCGTTGACCGACGCCATGAAAGAGGCCCCAATGGCGGAACTGCCTGGCGAACTGGAAGATCTCGTGGGCGAGCTCATGGAGGAAGAAGAGGATCTGATGGACGAAATGGAAGATATGTCGAGCAGCTGGGCCGATTCTTTGGACAAAGGTGCTGGTTGGGATGCCAAGGACGGCCCCATTTCCAACATGAGTGCCCGCGGCGTGACCGGAAACCGGCTACCAAACAGCAGCGAAATCGGAGGACGCAGTGGCGAAGGCCGACAAGGGAAATCCAGTGGCGAATTCGTTGGCGACACGGCGGTCGGCAAAGGGGGAAGAAAAACGCCCAGCCGCCTGGCCCCCGATCCGTTCGTGAAGGGACAAGTGAAGGACGTGAGTAAAGATCCGGTTGGTGGCGCGACAGGCGGGGGGAAAGAGAGCGGAGCCGGAGGGGAAGGGCTGGAAGGCCCCTTGCGGCAACGGGTCCAGCGGGACATGAAACGTCTCGCTAAGAAACAGGCTGATTTGCGTAATCGCGCCGAAGCGATCGACCTGAAATTCAAAGTCCTCAACTATCACCATGAGGATCTCGACAGCCTGGTCGACACCATGGCGTCCGTGGAGCGTGATTTGCGCAGCGGCCGATATCGAAGTGCCCTGCGGCGGAAACAAGTGTTGGTTGATGAACTGCAACACGTCAAATCATACGTGGAAGGTGAAATGGAGGTCCGTCGTGATCGATCATCCAATCTTCCCTCCGATATCCAAAAAGATATCCTGGCCAGCATGCAGGAAGCCTCGCCGGAAGGCTGGGAACAGCTGAATCGCCGCTACTTCCAGCGTCTGGCGACAGAAGATGATGCCAGCACGGCCAGCCAGGCCGGCCCGGACGCGTCAGCCCCTTGAAATCGAACGAACGGAGGAATTCAACAATGATCGATCACCGTGTTGAGATTGCCCGATTCGCTCTCGCATGGCTTGGCGGCGTTCTGCTCAGCGCCACGGCAACGGCGACTGAACCCCAAGCAGATTCCCAGGAATCAAAGATCGTCATTCCATTCGATTTCGAATCGACATTCGACCAGGGCCGGTACGGCCGGAAACTGGGCGACATGATCTGGAAAAAACTTGAACAGCGAGGCCAGTACATTATTCCAGAGGCCATGCTTGATGTGCGTGAATGGAGCGAGAGGACGAAGACCGTTCCCGGTCCTGATATCTCGCTCGAAAAAATGCAGTCGATCGTGCAAGATACGTTCGGAGGTGACATCGGCATTTGGGGGAAAATAGAACGGCTGCCCAATGTCGAATGGGACCAGTATGATCTTTGGATCAATATTGTCGACTTCTCGCACAGCCCGCCAAAAGTGATTGCCAAAACCAAGGCCCAAACCAAAACGGTCAGTGAGATCCCACACGTTTACCTCAAACAGGCATTGGACCAACTGTATGGTGTCCAGGGCGGTGGCATCGCGGACAAACCGGATGAAGCGGCTGAACGAAGATGGGAAACCGGACCGAACCTGGTGAAAGGGACGTTTGACACACTCGAGGGCTGGGATCGCCCCGAGGAATATGTCAGCCGGCAAGTCGAACGCACGGCTCAAGGCGCAAGCAATCACTTTATCCGCTTCAGTATTCCCCGCGGTGTGGCGAGGACAAGCGGCGTGCTCTACTATAGTGAATACTTTCCCGTTGAACCGGGCGCCACGTACCGGTTCCAGTGCCGGTGGCGGTCTTCGGGGCCGGCTGCAAAGGTCTTCATCAAATGCTACACCGAGCGTCCCACGTCGTTCACCGAACGGGCCGACGGGGAAGTTCGACAGAGCGAGAAAAGAGAAGTGTATCGCAACCAGCAGAACCTGAAGGGACCGGCGGATACCTGGAATACCCGTACCGAGGATTTTACCCCCAAACACACCCAGTACGAACCGCGATTCGGACGCGTCATGCTCTACGGGTACCTGCGCCAGGGGACGCTCGATTGGGATGATGTGGTGGTCAAGAAGATCGTGCCCGCCCCTGAAACCTCAACGAAGATCCGCCGCCCGTCGCTCGAAACCAACGTACGTTCCGAGGAGCTGGAGCGGATCAACCAAGGGCTCAACGGCGAGCGATGACCCATAAGAGCGTGTGCGGAAATCTGGTACGATGGCCCTCGGAGGTCGTCGAAGATGCCCCGTCGACAGTCCCGGATGGGCGTCGTGCATCCTACGTTGGCCTCATGCTCCAATTTCATGATCCGATTTCAGGAAGCCCGCTTGTCCACGTTCCAGCCCTGGTTGAGTTCTGGAGATGAATGAATGACGCGAACATTATGGGCGCTGGTGGGGCTGATGGCCTGCAGTGGCATGGTGCCCGCCTGGGGTGCCGAATTGTACGTTTCGCCCATGGGAGCGGATACGAATGCTGGCACGCGGGAGAAGCCGCTGGCTACGCTGGTCGCCGCCCAACGGCTTGCGCGAGATGTCCAGGGCGAGCCGGTTACCGTCTATCTGGAGGGCGGCACGTACTACTTGAGCGATCCGATTGTCTTTACGGCATCCGACTCCGGTACGGTGGAGGCCCCGGTGGTGTACACGGCGGTCGCGGGGCAAACTCCCGTGATCAGCGGCGGCCAGCGCCTTGATCCGAGCTGGCGCGCGTATCGTGACGGGATCATGCGGGCGGACGTTCCGAAGGGGCTTGAGTTCGATCAGCTGTTTGTCGATGGCGAGCGGCAACACATGGCGCGCTGGCCCGATTACAATCCACGGGCCCAGTATTTTCAGGGCTTTTCGGCCGCTGCCACGTCTCCTCGGCGCGTGGCACGCTGGTCTGATCCGGCAGGTGGATTCCTTCACGCCATGCACCGGAACCTGTGGGGCGATATGCATTGGAAAATCACCGGCAAAGAGGACGAAGAAACGCTGAAAATGATCGGCGGCTGGCAGAACAACCGCCAAATGGGCGCCCATGAGAAATTCCGCTTCGTGGAAAACATCTTTGAAGAATTGGACGCCCCCGGCGAGTGGTATCACGACCAGAAGCAAGACACACTGTACGTTTTTCCTCCCGCCGGAGTTGATCTGAATAAGGCGAAACTGGAGGCCGTACGCCTCAAGCACCTGGTCGAATTTCGGGGCGATCAACAGAACCCGGTCAGACACGTCACACTGAAAGGGCTTACGTTCACTCATGCCGCGCGAACCTTCATGGAGAATAAGGAGCCGCTGCTGAGGAGCGACTGGACGACCTATCGGGGCGGGGCGATCTTTTTGGATGGCGCGGAAAAGTGTCAAGTGCGCGACTGCGTGGTCGATCAAGTGGGCGGCAACGGGATCTTCGTCAACGCGTACAATCGCCAGATCACGATCGCTGGTTGCCATATCGCCAAGGCGGGCGCCAGCGCGATTAGCTTCGTGGGCGATCCGGATGCGCTCCGTTCGCCATTGTTCGAGTATCACCAAACCCAGACGCTTGAGGAAATGGACAAGACGCCGGGCCCCAAGACGCCCAACTACCCGGCCAACTGCCTGGTGGAAGATTGTCTGATTTACCTCAATGGTCGCGTCGAAAAACAAACGGCTGGGGTGAATATGTGCATGGCCGAGTCGATCACGGTTCGGCACTGCAGCATTTACGACTGCCCACGGGCGGGCATCAACATCTGCGACGGGGCATTTGGGGGGCACCTGATCGAGTTCTGCGACGTGTTCGACACGGTGCTGGAGACGGGCGATCATGGATCGTTTAATTCCTGGGGGCGGGACCGGTTCTGGCACCCCAACCGGAGCCAGACAGCCGCATGGGTCGCGGCCCATCCCGAGATGCCCAAGTGGGACTGCCGCCAAACGATCGTCATCCGCAATAACCGTTGGCGCTGCGATCACGGGTGGGACATCGATCTGGACGATGGATCGAGCAATTATGAGATCTACAACAACCTCTGTCTCGCCGGGGGCATCAAACTTCGGGAAGGCTATTACCGGAAGGTTTACAATAACGTGCTGGTGAACTACACGTTTTGCCCTCACGTCTGGTATCCCGATTGTCACACATCATTTCGGCATAACATTATCTGGCAAGACGGTTATGCGGCGGCCGGCATGCGGACGACCGATCAAACCAAGCGGATTGATGACAACCTCGTCCATGAACCGGGGGCGTCCGCTCGCCCCGCAAAGACGCTCCGCAAGTTCGGCGGAGACGAACATTCCATCATCGCGGATGCGATGTTTGTCGACCCCCTATCCGGCGATTATCGCGTCAAGCAAGGGTCGCCCGCGTTGTCGCAAGGCTTCCAGAACTTCGCGATGGACCGCTTCGGCGTGCAAAAGCCGGCGCTGAAGGCACACGCCCAAACCCCGCCGTTGCCCGGAACGCTCGAGGCCGCCAAGATTTCCAGTGGAGGCTGGGGGCGGCGGTACAGCAAGCCGAAGACCGCTTCTTGGCTCGGTGCTAGAATCAAGGAACTGGAAAGCGACGGGGAAGTGTCGGCCGTGGGATTGGGCGATAAAAACGGCGTGCTGGTTGTCGAAGTGCCCCCCGGAAGTCGCGCCGACAAAGAGGGACTCCGGGAAAACGACGTCCTGCGAGGATTCAATGGTCAATCGGTCAAGAACCTTCGGGACTTGGCGGACATGCGCGAGACTCAGGCCCAGGCGGGCCCGATCACTCTTGAGCTGTGGCGTGATCAAGCACGCTGTCTGTTGAAGACCGAAAGGCATCATCGGCGGCACCGCTCAGGCCGCCGAAGCCGGCCATGACGACCTCGGTGCCGACCTCGGCTTGCAGCGCCGACGCATGGTAGAGCCCCTCCACCACGCCGCCAAGGGCGTTGACCCGCGCTTGCTGCATCGCGTAGACGGAGTCAAAATCCCCGCGGGCGATCACCGCCGCGAGCCGGTCGCGTTCCGCGGCCC
>JBNJEM010000256.1:0-10320 GCA_051745935.1 Planctomycetota bacterium | reverse complement strand
CCCGACGCAAGCCATCCTCCCGTTGGTCGGACTCGCGGCCGAGAAAGTCATCCGCGACCGGTATATATTTCAGGCGATCGAACTTGTCCGGGTGGAAAGCTGCCCGACGCAAGCCGTCCTCCCGTTGGTCGGACTCGCGGCCGAAAAAACCATCCGCGACCGGTATATTTAGGAACCGTTCCGCCGTTTCCCGCGGATCATTGAGATAGCCACGGGCCAAGCCGGCCCCCCCAATGTAGAGCTCACCCGGCACGCCCACCGGCACGGGTTTCTGGTTCGAGTCAAGCACGTACGTTTTTACATTCGCGATCGGCCGTCCGATGGGGATGTTCCGAGGCCGATCACCCGGCTGGCAGATCCAATACGAGGTTTCGACGGCAGCTTCCGTGGGGCCATAGAGATTGACCAGTGGAACGTTAAGCTGATCGACAATCCGTTGGCACAAGCCGACCGACATGACTTCACCGCCGACCTGCACTTGACGCAGGTTCCGCAGCTGTTGGATCAATGGGTGGTCGAGCAGCACATGAAGTAGACGCGGCGACGACGGCAACACGGTGATCCGTTCCTCGACCGCGAAATCAAGCAAGGTGGTCGGATTCAGCTCCGCGCCCGTCGTTGCCATCACCAGCCGGCCACCCTGAGCGAGCGTCGAGAACATGATACTCAACGAGGCGTCGAAGAAGCAGGGCAATAACAGCAGGACGCGGTCATCAGGTTCGAGCGGCAGTACGTGTTTTCGCCATTGGATCGTGTTACAAATCGCGCGATGTTCGACCATGACGCCCTTGGGGTGTCCCGTGGACCCGGAGGTGAAGATCACATAGGCCAGATTGTCCGGTCGTACCCGAGATTCCGGAGGTCCCGGATCTTGCTCTTGAAGGTCCGTCCGTTCCAGTTCATCGACCGAAATCACGCTCGGACCGGTCGCCGCCCGCAAGGCTTCCAAGTTCCCCGGCTGCCCGACGGCGAGCACGGCTCCCGTTTCCCGGAGCACGGTCCGCAATCTTTCCGCCGGCAAACTGGGATCGAGGGGCACGTACGCGCCGCCCGCTTTGAGGATCGCCAGGACGAGGACCACATGGCGTGGTGACCGATCCACGCACAGCGCGACCAGCGAATCGGGTTCCACGCCGCGTCCGACCAGCTGGTGAGCCAGCCGGTTCGCATGGGCGTCCAGTTGCCGGTAGGTGAAGCTCTCGCCGCCAGACCCAACCGCGATTCGATTCGGGCTGCGCGCGGCCTGCTGCTCGAACAACTGGTGCAATAGGAGAGTGGGAGGGAACTCCATTTCAGTTTGATTCCATTCATGCACCACCTTCACCCGTTCGGCATCGGAAAACCAGCTCAGTTGCGACAGCGGCAGATCGGGATTCGCAACGGCGCTGCTCAAGAGCGTTTGATAGTGTTCGATCATCCGTTCCATCATGGGCCGGTCGAACAAGTCGGCGCAGTAACAGAGCAGCCCGTGGATCGTGCCGCTTGATTGTTCAAGCACCATTTCCAGTTCATGGCGACACGATTGTTGTTCCACGTAGTGGGGTTCCGCGAACAACCCGCCGACATTGACGTGAGCTTCCGAACCGGGAAAAAGAAACCGCCCCCGCCCGGCCTCTTCCTTTCGATGCGAACGCTCCAGCGTGAAGGTGGCTTGTACCAGGGCCGGCCGGCTGGGATCCCGCATCACTTCCAGCCGGTCGACGATCAGCGAAAAAGGATAGTCCTGATGATCCAAGGCTTCCAGTGCCGTGGCACTGACTTGCCGCAGAAGTTCCCGAAACGTCGGATTGCCACCGAGCTGAACTCGCATCGGCAGCATGTTGACGAAATAGCCAACCGTGGATTCGAATTCCTGCTGACTGCGACCGACGAAGGGCGTGCCGATCAGGAAATCGCGTTGCCCGGAGTACCGCCCGAGAAGGATTTGGAACGCGGCCAGGAGCACACAGTAGATGGTCACCTTTTCCCGTACCGCCAAGTCATTCAACTCAGAGGTCAAGGCTTCCGGAAGGTGACACGATACAACTCCGGCACGGTGCGAAAACCGAGGGGGGCGCGGTTGAGCCGCCGGCAAATCCAACACATGCGGCACGCCGGCCAGCTTGTTGTCCCAATACTCGGCAAGCTGCTCGCCCTTCTCGCTCTCCAGCAACCTCTTCTGCCACCGCACGAAATCCGCATAATTCGACGTGACGGGCGGAAGCCGCGCCTCCTGGCCCGCGCATGCCGCCGGATAAACCGTTCGGATCTCCATGAGCAGAATCACGAGGGACCAGAAATCAATGACAATGTGATGGGCCACGGCCAGAAACACGTGGTCGCTGGGCGCGCGAGTAAACAGCGAGGCGCGAAGAAGCGGGCCGTTTGCCAGGTCGAACGGTTTGGCAATGGCTTCTTCAAAATGCCGCTGTAGCTCCCGTTCGCTCCACGCCGAGGCATCAATCCGTTCCAACGGAAGCGGCATGGCGTCGTGCACGCATTGCACCAGTTCACCGTCGCGCTCGGCGAACGTCGTTCGCAAACTGGCATGCCGCTGGACAAGTGTCCGAAGCGTTTGATGAAGGGCGGGCACATTCAAATGAGAGCGAAAGCGGGACGGAAGCGAAATGTTGTAGCACGCATCGCGCGGCTCCATCTGATGCGACAGCCACAAACCCTTTTGCCCTTCGGACATGGGAAAGCAACTCCCGCGCTCGGCTTTCTCGCGCAGCAGCCGTTCCAGCAGCATTCGCTTTTCGGCGGCTGAAAGCCCCTCAAGTGATTTGGGCGTGTCAAGCATGGGAATCGTGGAACACTCGCTGTTTCGTAACGGTTTAACCCGTGGACGTATGTCAAAGTGGCGCGGGCCAAGCTGTCGAGCCCGGTAGCCATGAGTCCGGCGAAACGCGGCGGGATTCTCCGAAAACCGGCGCCAGCCCGGAAAAGCTGACGTACATGGCCGCCAATCCGCTCAAGCATCACGGACCTGCAATGTGTCCGCGGGTTCGTGCGCTAGAGTCTTACAGCCCGTAACAAAACCTGGCTTCCGCTTCCAAAACCCCCTGGATAACGCCAGACTTGCACGGTTTTGTCATGGGGTCTTAGTCTCTTGGCCGTGAACGGTGAGGGCCAACCAACGCCTATTCATGCACCCTCGCCCGGCCATTGTCTTCCTGCAATAATGTCGTCAGCAACTGATCCACCTTGCTGCTCGACATGTCATCAATGTTGGTCAAAAGTTGTTGCGGATCCGCGAGTAGATTGGAAATCGTATCCTCTTCGGCCTCCGCCTCGCTGGGTGACGATCCGCCCGGAGCCTGGGCCAGCCCGTCACACAAGGTTTTGCCTAACTGAGCCAATCCCGGACTACGCATCAATTGCACCACCGGCACGTCGATCCGCAACTGGCTTTCAATCCAATTGCTGAGTTCGACCGCCATCAATGAATCCAGGCCGAGATCGAGCAACGGAACGTCGCCGTCGAGCTGTTCAGGCGCACCGCCCAACAACTTTGCTATCTTGTCCCGCAGCAGCCGGTCGACCAATCGGGGTCGCTCGGTGCACGTGGCGTTACGGACGGCGTCCGCGGTGGGCAGCTCACCAGCGACCTCCCCGTCCGCCCGTCCCTGGCGTGGCAACAGGTGAGCAAACCGAGGCGAGACCACGCCCGTGACGCCCAACCCCCGCCACCGCGACCAATCGACTCGCATCACGCTAACTTGAATGGCTTGCCGCTGCAACAGCCGTTCCAACGCATCCAACCCCTCGCGAATCGTGAAACTCACGACCCCTTGTCGTTCCAGCCGCTCTCCCAATTCCCGGCGTTCGGACAAGTACCCGACGTCTCCCAGGTAACCCCAGTTAACGGTCAGGCAAGGCAATCCTTCTGCGCGGCGGTAGTGAGTCAAGGCATCGAGGAAGGCATTGGCCGCGGCGTAATTACCCTGCCCGGCGTGCCCAAACACACTGGAAAGCGAAGAGAACAACACGAAGTAGTCCAAATCGCGGCCCTGAGTTAGCGTATGGAGATTCCAGGCGCCACTGACTTTGGGGGCCATTACGCGATGCATCCAGTCGCGATCCAAATTCAGCAATAACCCGTCCTCCAGAACCATGGCGGCGTGGAAGACGCCGCGCAGCGGCGGCAACGAACGTTGAATTGAGTTCAACATCCCTTGCACATCATCTGGTTTGGCCACGTCTCCTTTCAGGACGTGCACATGGGCCCCCATTGATTGGAGCTTCTGGACCGCTTGTTGGGCCGCCGGGGTGTCCGCTCCTCGCCGCCCCGACAGCGCCAAGTAGCGAGCGCCACGTTCCACCATCCACCGTGCCAGCGCGAGACCAAAGCCGCCCAACCCGCCAACGATCAAGTAGGTGGCATCCGCATTGAACCCGACCGATTCACACTCGCCCCATTCCACGTTCGACGGACGATTCTCCATGGAAACCACGATCTTGCCGATGTGTTTTCCTTGTTGCATGAAACGAAACGCTTCCTTAATCTTCCCAATCTCGAATGTCTGGCGCGGAAGCGGGGCCAGCTTTTGGGACGAGAATCGGCTGGCCAGGTCACGCAGTAATCTTCCGATACGATCGGGGGACTCTCGCATCAACTGGTCCAGGTCGATTGCGAAGAACGAAAGATTATTGCGAAACGGCAGGAGTCCGAGTCGCGTGTTTTGGTGGATATCCCGCTTGCCGATTTCAAGGAAGCGGCCACCCGGCGCCAGGGTTTCCATGCCTCGCGGAATCGCTTCCCCGGCCAGCGAGTTCAGAATGACATCAACACCTCGGCCCGCCGTCCACTGCATCACCTGGTCGGCGAACTCGAGTGAACGCGAGTTCATCACGCACTCAATACCCTGGCGACGCAGGAATTGACGCTTCTCGTCCGTGCCCGCCGTGGCCAGGATCTTGGCGCCGGCTTCTCGCGCCAACTGAACCGCCGCCAAGCCCACGCCACCGCTCGCCGAATGGATCAACACCTGCTCATCCGGTTCGATGCGCGCCAGCCGTTCAAGCGCGAAGGCGGCGGTCAAAAACGCGATGGGAATCGTCGCGGCTTCCTCGAAGCTTAAATGGCCGGGCTTTGCCGCCACGAGCCGCGACTGGACAACGGCATGACTTCCAAAAGCCCAAGGCGCCACGGCAATCACCTCGTCGCCGGGGGCGAATTCCGTCACCTCGCGACCCACCCGCGTTATTGTCCCGGCACACTCCGCGCCCAGCGGGACGGGGCCGTCGGCGAGGCCCGGATAAAGCCCTAGAACTTTCATGACATCGCTGAAATTGAGAGCGGCGGCGGCAACGGCGATCTCCACTTCGCCCGCCTCCGGCGCGCGTCGTACCGACGTGCGCAGCGCCAGATCCTCGATCGTGCCACCGGAGTGAAGATCCAAACGGTAGGGCAACTCCCTTTGTCCTCCAGGCACTTCTTGCTTCTGGCCGGCCATCGGAACGAACCGGTGAACAAATCGTTCCCGGGCCCGAAACGCCACCTCGTCCTCTTGATCGCCCGCCTGCAATTCGCCGAATAATTCATCCACGGGGGGTGTCTCGCCGGAGGGATCAAGGTCGATCAATTCGCACTGAAACTTGGGATACTCACTTCCGATCACACGGCCCAATCCGATCGCTGGACTTTGAGCCGGCGCGGTCCGTTCGGGACACTCGCCGACCGATTGCGCCCCTCGCGTCACCAGAAACAGCCGCGTCGACCGCTCCCCCGCGGCGGCGGCGTCCCAGGCCTGGACCAAATGCAGGACGCTTAGAACCCCCTGGTCCTGCGCGGCTTCCAATGTTTCCGTTGGCAAACCTTCATCTTGCGGCGCGTCGAGGTTCCAGAGATGAACGATGCCTTGGCAGCCGGACGCTGGGTTGGCAAGCACGCTTCGCATGAGCCGAAACATGTCCTCACGGTTCCCCGGGGCAATCTGGAAAGCCCCGGCGGAATCGCTGGAAAAACACTGGCCCGGCATGACGGCGGCCACCTCATGCCCCTCCGCTCTCAGCCGGTCAATGAGTGCCTCGCCAACTCCTGTCCGATCCGCGAAGACGATCCAGCGTCCATGGTTTTCCGCCGGCGGGACGGCGGTCGCCGCCTCGCCGTCACCGGACTCCCGTCGCGGATTCGACTGCCACGCATAGTGGTACAAAAGGTCATCCAGCTTTTCATCGCTGCGTGAACCGTTGACATATTGGCTCGTCAGCCCCCGCACCTCCAGCACGAGATTGCCTTGTTCATCGTACAGGTCCAGGTCGGCGACCATCCGCTCGGAGGTCTTGCGAAGCAAGCGAGCGTGACAAACAAGGCGTTTTCCCGCGCGGCGATGCAGCACCAGTCGTTCGATCTCGAGCGGCAGGTAAAGGCGGGTGGGCTCCTTTTGAAACTCGGCGTCAGCGGGAATCACGACGTGAAAACACGCGTCGAGCAACGCTGGATGCACGAGGTATTTCTCTTGCTGATCCGCGACCACCGGCGGGATCTCGACAATCCCCAGGGCTTCGCCATCGCGCCGCCATCCTTCAACCACTCCCTGGAAAGCGGGACCGTAGTGCAATCCCAGCTTGGAAATATGATCGTAACACGATTTCCGGTCAAAATAGTGCGAGCAACGACGGCGCGCCTCGGCACTGGAAAAGGAGTCAGCGGCCGCCGGCGGGGACTGCGTCGAGTACTCAGCGGTCGCGTGCAATATCCAATTTCCAGTCTCGTTCGCCGGACGACTATAAATGCCCAGGCCTCGATCTTCCGCCAGCACCTCCGTTTCCATCCATCGCGGCTCATCACTCGAAAGGATGCAGGGGTTCGCCAAGTTGAGCCTGCTAACGCGGCATCCCGACTCTCCGCTGATCGCCGTGGCGGCGGCCAATGCCATCTCCACATATCCAGCGGCGGGAAACATCATCAAGCCCTGCACGCAATGATCAGCCAAATAGGTCAGGTGGTTGACGTCAAGCCGGCATTGCCAACCCGCGCGAGGCCCCCCTTGGGAAACGCCCAGCAAGGGATGAACGGGGGCGGCCAACCGCGTCCGCCGAGCTTCCGCCGATTCAAACCAACACCTTTGCCGTTGCCACGGGTAGGACGGAAGCCGCAAAAAACTTCCCGGGACGGAAACCACGCCACGCCAGTCGATCGGAACCCCGATCGTATGCAATTCAGCCAGCGAACGCAGCATGGTTGCCCGTTCCGGTTCTTTTCGCTTGAGCGAGCAGAGCACCCGGACCGCCTTGTCCGCCTGCTGGAAACACTCGGTAATCGAATACGCCAGGACCGGATGCGGACTCAGTTCCACGACAACATCCGAACTCGTCTTCGCGATCCGGCTCATCGCGTCGGCGAACCGAACTCTCCGCCGTACGTTCAACCACCAGTATTCGGCGTTCAGTTCCGGACCTCGGACCCAATCTCCCGTGACCGTCGAGACCAGGGGAATCGCCGCCTCGGCCGGCTGAAGGTCATCGAGCGATCTTAACAATTCCTCCCGGGCCGGTTCCATCTGGGCGCTGTGAAACGCGTATTCAACCTTGAGTTGCCGCACGAATATGTCACGTTCCTCCAGCAAAGTAGCGATGTGCCGCAGCGGCTCGGCGGCCCCCGAAAGCGTGATCGAGGAGGGGCCGTTGACTGCCGCGATCGTCACGTCGTCGCCGAACGAGGCGACCAGCGGTTCCGCTTCATCCCGAGACAGGCCCACGGCCAACATGCGGCCCCGTGGAGGAGCAAGATCCATGCAGCGGCCACGATGGTAGGCAATGCGGAACGCCTCTTCCAATGAATAGACGCCAGCCAAGTGGGTGGCGGCGATTTCTCCCACACTGTGACCCACGACTCGGGCTGGCACAACGCCCCAACTCCGCCAAAGCGCTCCGAGAGCGACTTGGATCGCGAAGATGGCCGGCTGGGCAATCGCCGTCGACTGTAACCGCGATGCGGACTCGTCAGCCAACAACGCCTCCAACAAAGACCACGATCCCAGCTGTCGTGAAATCTCGTCACATCGCTGGACCGTCGACCTGAATACAGGCTCCGTCTCCAAGAGCTGCCGGCCCATCGCCCACCACTGCGGTCCCTGGCCGGAACATACGAACGTGGGTTCCGGGGAGTAGTTCGTGAGACAACGGTTGACAATCGCATCCGCCGCCGGACGATCCTCGGAAAAAGCGGCCAATTGTTGAGAAAGCTGCTCTTTCGATTCCGCGATCACGACCAGGCGATGATCATGATGGCTACGGCGATGCGCGGCATGGCCAGCCAGTTCGCGCAAGCCAATATCGGCGGCGGAACCGTCAATAAACTGCTGCATCTTCCCCGCCGCCGCCTTTAACGCACCGCGGCAACGAGCCGACACCGGGAATGGCTGCACAACCGGCGTGTTGGCGCTCCCGTCCTCCGTCGCTCGCCCATTGCCATCAGAGTGGCTTCGGGACCCTTGATGCGAAACTCCCCTCGTCGACACGCTCGCCGCCTGGTTCCGCGGCGAACCGGGTGCAATATCCCGCCCCTCCAAGATGAGATGCGCGTTGGTGCCACCGTAGCCAAAGCCATTGATGCCGGCCAGGCGGGCCGCGCCATGGTCGGGCCAGGGCTCGCATTCGATCGGTACCCGCAGCTTCAACTTCGCGAAGTCAATTTCAGGGTTGGGACGTTCAAAATGCAGGTTGCCCGGGATTTGATCATGGTACAGCGAGAGGGCCACCTTGATCACACTGGCAATCCCGGCAGCCGCTTCCAAATGGCCGATGTTTGTTTTCACCGACCCGATCATGCACGGTTGGTCGTCCGGCCGATCGCCGGCCAGCGCATTGCCCAACGCTCGGGTTTCGATTGGATCACCAACCTGCGTTCCCGTCCCATGCGCCTCCACATACTGGATCGATCGAGACTCGATCCCAGCCCGCGCGCAGGCGCTGCGCAACAAGCATTCTTGTGACTGTTGTCGCGGAACCGTCATCCCCGGCGTGCGGCCATCCTGGTTGACCGCCGTGCTCCGGATGACCGCGTACACCCGATCGTTGTCGGCCACCGCGCGCGAGAGTGGTTTCAGCAAGACCATGCCCGCCCCTTCCCCTCGCACAAAGCCGTTGGCCCGGGCATCGAATGCCTTGCAACGCCCATCCGGTGAAAGCATGCCCAACTGGCTGAACGCGATATACGAGTCAGGCATTAACAACGCATTGACCCCGCCGGCCAAGGCCATCGGACAACCGTCGTTCCAAATACTTTGACAGGCTTGGTGGAGCGAGACGAGGGCCGAGGAACACGCGGTGTCGATCGAGGCACTGGGACCGCGCAAATCGAAACAGTACGAGATTCGGTTCGAGGCAATGCTTAATGAACCCCCCGTATTGCTGTACGCGTTGATCACCCCGCGATCTTCATAGCTGAGCCCCAAGTACGCGAAATCCCAACTGGAAATCCCCACGTGCACGGACGTGCGGCTACCCGCCACTTGATCCCATCTCACCCCCGCGTCCTCGATCGCCTCCCACGTCACCTCTAACAACATCCGCTGCTGCGGGTCCATGCGAGCGGCCTCGCGAGGCGAAATGCCGAAGAATTGGGGGTCGAACTGGTCAAGATGGTCGACAAATCCGCCCCGGCACGCGTGAGCTTTCCCCGGTACTCCCTGGGCCGGTTCGTGGAATTGCTCGCGGTTCCAGCGGTCCCCTGGAATCTCGGTAATCGCGTCGACGCCGTCCCGTAAATTGCACCAGAATTGGTACGGCGTGCACGCCTGGCCGGGAAAACGACATCCCATCCCCACAATGGCGATCGGTTCCCGCCGACTCCGCGCGTCATCCGTCCTAGTCGTGTCGTGCACATCCGTGCCACTCTCGTGGTGATTCGACATCTATCTTCAATCTTCCCAAAGTGAAACAGGTAGTCTCCAGGCAGGTTGCCCAAAAGCATCGGCCGGCCCATGACTGTCGCATGTCGTACGACGGGCACGCATGCTCGTCATCGTACGGCGACGCTTCGGTACTCCCCACCCGTCCTGTGCCGGTGGCTCGTTGGTTTGGTAACTAACTCCCTTCCCACGCAATGATCATTTCCCGCCCCCCGTCGCCGCCGCTGCGAGGGCGAGGCGGGGTCGCGCAACTCGACGACCCCCCGTTAGTTTTCAAACCCTCTAACCACCGGCTCGGGGCCGGTGGGGCCAATGCTCCCCATCGCTACGCTTTGCGTTCATCGGTCCAGCCAAAGTGGCGCTGTCGAACTAAGGACTCGCTCAAGAATAACTCAAACTGTAAGCTTCGCGTCTCGACTAGCTGGTAAAGCCCGGCTTTCGGCGCCTTTTCGGCCATGACTGCACCCGTCACGGGTTCAAATTC
>JBNJEM010000255.1:0-10328 GCA_051745935.1 Planctomycetota bacterium | reverse complement strand
CCTGGAGGTCGTTCAGTAATCGCTGGCGGTTAATCATGGGATTTGGTCAGTTGTCAGTTGTTGCCACTCGTTAGTCGAGGCTTGTGGCCGATGCCTTGTTCGAAAAAAACATACTCGATTTCCCACCGCTTTGGCGTCGGGGTTTCGGCAGGTCACTACAGGCCGAATGTGTGACGCAAAGCATCGCTTACCGGACGGATGTCAGGGATGCGACCGATCGTTCGGTCAATCTCAAAGTCAAGGACCGTCGCCAGGTTGTCCGTCATCACTACCGAATCGGTCTGAAAGCCCATTTGTTGGCCGGCGGACGACGATTGGGACACGAGGACACGACTGGCGTGGCCCGCCCGATCCATGTTGCTTGTGATCATCGCGACGATGTTTGTGGCAGGGCCGTCCGCAAGCCGTCGGCCTGAACCACGAGTGCCGGCCGTCGCTTAGCCGTCCGCAGGTTCGAGTCGGGATATAGCACCAGAACAACGTCACCTTGGTTATATGGCATCGTAGGCATCCATTTCCGGTCGACCCCAATCTTCGGCAAACGGTTTCAACCGGTGTCGCAGGTCAGCCGCTTGCGCCTCGTCAATTCCTCGATCAGCTAGGTCGACCGAAGTCGTATCCAGGAACGTGACTATGACCTTGCCCTTGGCCTCCGGCGGAGCGGGCTCCAACAACTTGACCTTTCCGTCCTGGTAAATACCTTCCACAGATTTCAACATGGTTTTGTCCTTCGGTGTTTGTCAGTCGTCAGTCGTCGAATGCGTGCAATCTCGTTCTCACGAATCGTCCCCCTCGCTCGCGCCTTCGCGTCTTTGCGTGAGCTTCGCTGCGTCGCCGCGATGTACGTTTTGCAACCAGCTCTCCGGAATTCTCACCTTCTGGCCGGGGCCGATCAAGGGAACTGGTTTGCCGTCGATAAGGGCCTGTTGATCGCCGGGAAGCAGGCTCCAACAGCTTCGCAACTCGCGGCCCCGCTCGACCTTCTCCCTCAGCCGCTCCAACAACGTCATCTGATCGTAGCGAGCCAATAACCCAACATAAGTCAACAAAACCCCTCCGCCCTCCGCTGCCTCCGACGACTGACAACTGACAACTGACGACTCCACCCGCGGCATGGCCCGACCGACGAGCATCATCAGTCTGTCCCAGTCCCCTTGATTCGGTGCGGCGTCGGTCTTGAGGACCAGGTCCCAGTTGACGTTCGCCGCGCCGGCGACCTGGCGCAGCTCGTCGATGAATAGCCCCTCGAAGTCGACCAGCTCGATGTCGAAGCGGGAAGAAAGCTCCTTGGCGGCACGCTGGTAGTGCTTCGGATGGACCAACAGCGCGAGGAATGAGCCATCCTTGAGTCCCCGTTGCAGCCGCTCTTCGAACTGCCGGGCGTCGGCGACCTCGGGGGTGATGTCGCCGCCCTCCATGGGACGCACGGCGGTGCTATGCCTGGAGATCGTCTCGCTGCCGCTGGTGACGGAGACGGTCTCGCGCAACGGGCTGACATAGCAGCCAACGCCTTCTTTGCCGGCCGGGTCCCATTGGAAGCTGAAGCCCGCGTCGCGGAGCAGCCCGTCGAGAGCGGGCGGGTCCGGCAACGGGGCGGCTTCCGGATACCGGCTGGCAACCCGCTGACGGATTTGTGCCACGGTGAGGAAGGCCACGCCGTACAGGGCGCCTTGCGAGAGCCTGAGTGCTCGGGCGCCATCCATACCCCGCGGATACAACTCCTGGCGGCTGGACAGGGCTGCATGTTCGGATGCCGCGGCGGCCAGCCGGATGAGTCGCGTGTCGGACAGTACCGGCGCGCCCGTGGGCAGCGCGATTTCTCGGAGCCGCCCGATCACGCGGGCGGGCGGAACGAGCGGGTCTTCATCGGCCAGACGATCCGCCGCGCGACCGAGCTGCTCGGCGTAGGTGGCCAGGCCCGACGACAGAGCAATGAGGACGCGGGGCAAGCTATCAGCATTCAGCGATCGGCTATCAGCTTCTTCTTTCCCGCTGATCGCTGACTGCTGACCGCTGACTGCCATCGCCTGACCACTGAGGGACCCCAAGTGATTACTGACAGCTGACAACTGACGACTGACAACTGACACCCCCACCCGTCGCACCATGAACCGGGGCTCGGCCATCGTACGTTCCACTTCCACGGCCGCTCGGGTAACAGCGACCGCGAGCCGGCTCCGCTGGGGCTCATCTTCAATCGACCCCCGGGCCACCAGAATGGCCTCAGCCAGCTCGGGGGCCGTCATCACGCCGCCAGCGCCGTCGAGGATCTCCGCGATGCTGGTTCTCAGGCCCGTCACCGCCGGTTCCTTGGCCCAGCGGCCTTGGAACTGGCCGACCAGTTGCCCAATTCGGCCGCGGGTGACGTCGAGGGCGCTGGCAATTTCGGACTGGCTCGGCCACGGAGAGCCCTCAGCATTCAGCTTGTCAGCTATCAGCTCTGGCTGACCGCTGACCGCTGGCCGCTGAATGCTTTCTCCCAGCCCCAGCAGCATCATGAGCGTACCGCGCGCCGTCTCGCCTTCTCGTGAGCCGGTACGGCTAATGCGCTGTGCAATGAGGTCGACACTCAGGTTCGTAACGTCGGTTTCATCGGTGTTGGTGTCCGGCGGTTCGACCGTCGTAACGTCTTCCCGCTTAGGCGATCCCAAACGCTCCCGAAGAATCTTGACCGCCGAGGAAATCTCCCGCCGCGTCTTGTGTCCCACGCCGCGTAGGCGCAGCAGGCGTCGCATGGGCACAGTGAGTAGATCCTCGACCGTGAGGAGGTTGGCGCGATCCAGGGCATTCGTGGCACGGGTGCCCAGGCCGAGTTCGGGGATCTGGGTATCGAACGTGGCGTCGGCCAGCAGTCGACGCAGTTCGTCCTCGTCCTCGTGGTCGGAGAGCGTACCGGGCTGGTCGATGCCAACAAAGCACTCGCGCCACGCATCGCGCATGGCTTCCGCGTTGTCGAACCGTTCCGACGGATTCCGACGAAAACAACACTGGAAGAACTCCGTAAACGCGTCGCGCAAGGGAGCATCGAACGCCTCGGGCTCGATCGTGGCCTCGCAATCAAGATGGGATGGGGCGGTGGTGCCGTCGCCCCAGCGCGGAAGGTTGTTGGGGCCGGTGGCCAGTTCGTACAGCGTGACGGCTGCCGCATAGCGCTCCGCGTGCAGGTCCCAGCGGGGCGGTTTACGCAGCGGAAGCATGGGGTCGAGATAGCCCGTGGTGCCGGCACGGATGTTCTCGGCACTGGTGCGGGAAAGGGAGAAGTCGAAGAGAATAAGGTGCATCTTGCTGCCCCGGCCGACCTGGCCGACAGCGATGTTATCGGGCTTTATGTCGCGGTGCGAGATGCCTTGCTCTTCCAGGTAGTTGACGACATCGAGCAGGTCCCTCCCGAAGCGTTGGAGCAGGTCGACGCTCAACCGCCCCTCCTTGCGAAGGCGTTGACCGAGCGTCTCCACACGTTTCTCGGTACGATCGTTAACCGTGACCTGCACCAGCACGGGCCGCATCAGGAAAGCCTGGCGGTCTCCCATTTCGACCGCGCCGCAAAACTCGACGATGTGCTGATGCCGCAGTTTGCCGAGCACTTCGGCTTCGTCCTTCAGGCGAGCGTTATGATCGGGTTCGCTGGCGACCTTGAGGACAAATTCCTCGTCGTCCTTTTCGACAAGCAATCCAAGCGAACAGGCCCCTTGGCCGAGTCGCTTCAGAACATGGAAACCGCCGGGCAGGATGTCGCCTCGTTGAGCGCGCGTGGGATCGTCCACATAGTCTTGCTCAGGGGCCGTCAGTTCCTCTTCGACCTCATCCAGGACGCTGAGGAAGTCGGCAACGCTGTCCGTGCGATTGGCCACCACGGGATGCGTTGCCTCTTGCACGAGCATTTGCAGCCACTCGCCGGCGCCGTTGAGAACGGAGCTGATTTGCAGCCCCGTTGTGCCGCGCAGTTTCTCGCTGAGTTCAACGCCGTTCGCCGCCGGCGCCGAGCCGGAGAAGAGGAAGTAGCCGATGGCACCTAATGAGAACACGTCGAGATGCTCACCGTGATTGGCCTCGTCGGACGCCTCCGGAGCCATGTAGGCCGTGCTCGCGTCCTCCACCAGTCGATCAACATGCGACGTGGCGGTGACTTCGCGGGATACGCCCGACGTGGAACTGGCGAGTCGATAGCCGGCCTGCCAGTTGAAGACCTTGATGCGAGGCCGGCCGCCGGGGCTGGGGATGGCGAGTATGCTCTGGGGGCAGAGACCACGGTGAATGACCTTCTTGTCGTGTGCAAATCGAACGACTTCGGCCACTTGTCGAAGCAAGTCGATGCGTACGTCGACGGGAAGATCGTCCTTCTGCTGCGCAAGGTAATGGTTGAGCGGAATTGCCTGTGGGTCGTGCTCGAAGATCAAGGCCGGTCCGAGTTCGTGCTCGGTGAAACCCTCGCGGCGGAGCACGCCTGGATGCTGAAGGGATTCGAGTAGTTGGGCTTCGCGCTCGGCCGCCCGTTCGGTGGTCCGTCGTTCGTCTTCGGTGGCGCCGGTACGGACGGTGTAGATGCGGACCCGGCGTTTGAAATCAGGCAGCTTGACGTGACTCGCCTGCCAATCCTGGTAGCCCGGGCCTTCGCCGATGAGTTGGTTGAGCGTGTAATCGCTGACCTTGCGGTACCGCTGTGAGGGGCGGATGCCGGCCTGCTCCAGAGCCTGGCTGACGACCTTGGCGGTAGGCTTGTCGTGGGGGCCCTTCGGCCGCGAATCGAGTCCGGGGCATTCGCGTCGTGTCAGTGCCGCCATAATCCCCGGGCGGGCCGGAGAGCTGCCCTGAGCTTCCCGATCGCGCAGGCAGACGCGGTACGCCGCCGTGTCTTGGAGTTGGCACTGCAAGTCCGTTTCCGAGCAGAACACGAGGGCCTCGATGAAGGGAAGCGGACCCTTCTTCTTACATACCTTCTGCCGCTGGAGCAAGCTACGCAGCTTCTTCGCCTTGGCGTTCGCCAGGACGAGGGGATTATCGACGGTGGTGAGCTTACCGTCCTTCTCCCATGTCCACGTGCCGGCATCACCGAAAAGCCGGCCGGGTCGGCCTTTGATCTCGATGAGGAAGAAGCCCTGGGGGGTGAAAACGAGGAGATCGACCTCGTTGATGGTGCCATCGTCGGCAATGAACTCGAAGTTCGACCAGCCTCGGTAGGGTTCGTGCGTGGGAAAACGGCCGCGCACGAAGTCGAGGGCTTCCCGTTCCCAGGGGAAGCTGGACTGCGTGACGCTCACCCAGTTCTTCGCGCTGGCCATGCCGTCCCCCGATGGCTCCCGTGGTGACGAGTAAGTGGATTCAGTTGTCTCGCTTCGGCTTGGAGGCCTTCGTCGGCTTCGGTGACTCTTCCAACCGCTTCATCAGCCCCTCCAGTTCGTCCCGCTTGTACAGCCGGTAGTTGTTGACCGGGTGGCGGTATTCCGGAATCTTGCCAATCGCGCCCCATGCCCGAATAGTATTCGGTGAGACTCCAAGCAGTTTCGCAGCCTCTTTGACCCGAATGAGGGTCCGGTCGCTCGCCATTTTCGATCCCCATCCGAGAAGGGAAGAAGTAGCTGTCACAGCATCCGTAACCTTACCAATCGATGCAGACGCGTACAATCCACCCTGGAGCCAAAAAATCTAGCGGGGGGTGGGCTTAAGGCTTGTGAGAGCTTTGCGGGTGAACCGTGACGCCGAGACGCCCGACGCTTTTGCGATCTCAGTAGTGCAGCACATACGCCGGCGACTCCGAGAGCCGATCGCGGACGCGGATTTATTTCAGGCGGTTGGATTCTTCCGGATGGAACGCTGCCCGACGCAAGCCGTCCTCCCGTTGGTCGGACTTGCGGAGAAAGTCATCCGCGGTCGATATATCAACGAGCCCATCCTCAATCAGGTGGCGGTGCGGACCGCGTATCGCTCGGCCAGCAAGGGCCGCGAGGTCATCAGCGACTTTCACCCCTATGGGGTAGTGCTGCTGCACGCCTCGCTGTACTGTATCGGTTACCTTGTCTGTTACGAGGACGTCCGGACCCTGAAGGTCAGCCGCATCCAGGGCCTGCATCGATTGGACAAGACATTCCAGAAACCCGCTGACTTTTCATTGGCCACTCACCTGGAGGGCGCGTTCGGCGTGTTCCACGCCCAGAATCCCCGAACGATCCAGGCCGAGTTCACCGGCTGGGCGGCCACGAGTCTTCGGGAAATGCAATGGCATCCGAGCCAGCAGGTCGTCGAGGACGATGGCGAAACAGTCGTTGCCACCTTCGAGCTGGGTAACACCGTGGAGTTCAAGCGGTGGATACTAGGATTCGGCCGATATGCCCGCGTTCTTGAACCGAAGGTCCTAGCTGAGCATATTTGTGAGGAGCATCTGGCAGCGGCCGAGTACACGGGAAAGGAGTGAGTTCCTGAAATGCCGGTTTCGTTCCTGCCGTACGAAGGTGGCGTGCGCCATGAGCCTAAAAGCTTTTGAAGTCGTCAAATTCCAGTAAACTAGGAGCATTCGCATGGCACTTTGGCTTGTGCGAGGAGGAAGGCATGGTGAGCATGAACAGAAATTCTTGGACGATAACTGCGTCTACTTGACTTGGTGGGGGCTTAAGCATGATCTATCCGCCATCGACTGCAAAGAGGAATTGCGGGCCGTCTTGACCAACACATACCCCGCGGCGAGCGACGGAAGAATCTCCAACAACCTCGGCCAGATTTGGGCCTTTAGTCATCGGATCGCACCGAAAGACTGGGTCGCACTTCCGAGCAAGCATAAAGCGGCTATCCACATCGGACAGGTCACTGGTTGCTATGAGTTCCACCCGGACGCCGTTGACCCCTACTACCATTCTCTAGCCGTTGATTGGATTGCCACGGACATTCCCCGTTCCAACTTCGACCAGGATATCTTGTACTCGTTTGGTGCATTCATGACCGTTTGTCAGGTCAAGCGAAACGATGCTGAAAGACGTGTGCGATCAATGCAGGAAAGAGCGTGGACCGGCTCTGAGCCTCTATCTTCCGGCGACATTTCGGGCGTGACGGGGGAGGAGCCAGAAGACACAGCGCAAGAAGCCACTGACCTTGAGCAAGCAGCTCGTGATCAGATCGCGAAATACATTTCGGCAAGATTCAAAGGCCACGCAATGGCACGGCTTATCGACGCCGTGCTGCAAGCGCAAGGATACACGACGCATGTCAGCGCTCCAGGGCCCGACAAAGGGATCGATATTCTGGCGGCTCCTGGTCCGCTTGGATTCGGACAACCTCGAATTTGCGTTCAGGTCAAGTCCGGCGATGCCCCGCTTGATCGTCCTACGTTGGATCAACTCGTCGGCGTGATGCAAAACGTTCAGGCGGATCAGGGGTTGCTAGTCTCCTGGGGAGGTTTCAAGACCTCGATCGACAAGGAGAAGGCCAGCCAGTTTTTTCGCGTTCGACTCTGGGACCAGGATAAGCTGATTGAGCAATTGCTCGCGCATTACGAACAGTTAGACGAAACGCTTCAGGCCGAACTTCCACTTAAGCGGATCTGGACACTGGCGGAAGCAGTAGAAGAATGAGCGTATGCTGGCCTCCACATGATGTCCACGCATCGTCCTTGCCGATCGGTACTTTTGTGGCTACTGATTCTCAGACGAATACTCCCACAGCCCCTGATCCAGCTCTCTCATCGTCAGCTGAGCCTGCTGAGCAATGTTGCGACAATACTGGACGTACTGCCACCAGAAGTCGAACCGATACTGGTTTGGCTCGTCCACGGAAACACTCCAGAGTGCGCGGAAATCCAGTATCGGATAAGGCTCTGGATGAAAGAAGTGCAACACCACAGAGGCCGTCGGCCACTGGACCCCATCGAGCAGCGTCAATATCTCAATCCTCGCACGCTGCGTCTCTGCAGATAGCGCAAATCTCGTCAGCTCGCGGACGTATTCCTCTGAGTTCGCATCCACCCGCCATGCACTGCGGGGTGATTTCCAACGTGCCACCGCTCGAAGCTCCTCCTTGGTGAGATAGCCACGCGAGGCGACCGTTTCCTTTAAGACCTGCAACTCGTCGTCCTCACCCGGGTAACGGGCCTGGTATCGGCGAGCGAGTTGGGCAAGCTCCTGGATGGTGCAGCGCAGGCTAAACCTCATCGTAACTCCCCCTGGCGTGGACCATCTAACATTGTCGCTCCCGGCAGCATAGACGCCCGGCATGCCCATGTCGAGACAAACGCTCCACTGCTCAGAGCGACCCGGGCCCGCCGGTCGTCCGCAGACCGCTTGGTCCCGATTCTGAAACGCCCGGAACTGTCACTCGTGTCGGTTCCCTTCTCTCCTCCGTGCTGTTCCTGACTTCGGGTCACGGGACACCGGATTCTCAAAAAATCTCCGAGGGGCACATTTGACATGAGAACGTGCCAGACGGGGGGCCGACCCCCCTTCCCCCCGCTCCATCGCCGGGACCGGTAACCCTCCGCTGATATGCCAGGCATCGTTGCCTACCGTGCCCTCTTCCAACCCTCCTACGTTCCTGCTTAGCGCTCTTATGTACTGACGCGTTCTTGTCGCTGAGTGATTATCGCGCCTGGCTCACACTCGCCCCCTTCCCGGGCGTGGGGCGAGCGTTCGCCCAGGCTTTTCACTCGAGATGATGGGAGCGACGTCATGATTACTGCATGCAGCCATGTGACCTTACTGACCAGCAATGCCAAACTGGAAAAGTCGAAGAAGCTCGGCGGCATCGTCACGGCTGGGCTTGCACTTGCACCGCACAATCGGTCGGGATGTAACGTATGCCCAGGTGCGGGGTTCTGCTCAAGAGTCTGCAATCTGTGGTTCTCCGGCAGCGCGGCGTGAGAAGCTCATGGCATCGTGCCACCGGGCTTTTCGCGTTGGAGAGTGGCGGGGGTAAAAGGTGTCAGAACACGCCGAATTTACCATAGAGGAAACCGGGTTGGATGACTTGCTAGCTTGGGCATCTATCCGTAGAATGCCGCCGGCGTTCAGCGGCTGTTTGTGGCGCAATTGACTGCTATTCCAGTAGCAGACACCAGTCCAGAAAGTGTCAAGTATCAACCCGCGTGTGTCTGCAGCGATAATGCTGCGAAGAATTAAGCATCTATGCCAGTACCAAAGTGTCCACCGTCAACTATTGGTTCATCCGCCCCCTTTCTCTTCCGCCAGGGTGATCCAACGATCAACGCCCAATTGTTTCAATTCAATCGCGGCACATCGGTATCGACAACCGTTTCGGTCCCCTTGCCATACGGTGCCTGCTGGCACAGCTTGATCAGCTTTCGAGCCTGCGCCTTCGTCAGCGGCAAGCCCACCGCGCCCAGCCCATCGACGTCCAGCCCCGGCATTACCAGCCGCTGATCCCCACAAGTAGAAAAAATCCTCCGGTCGATCGACCTTGCTGAGAGCTTTCAGTAACTTGTCGTGAAAGTCGACCGGCTTCGACGTTGCAGCTCTCTTGCGGGGTGACATGTTGACTCCTTTCGAGCGAGTGGTTTCGGGGTCTGTAGTTCGCGAGACGAGAGTTTCAAGGTAGGATAGGTAGAGGTGCGACAAAGGCCCAGCGATTGTTTGGCCGAGAGAATGTTCAGCGCTACGTCTTAACGACCTGTTGGCAGCCTGCCGGCTTTGGCTAATTCCCGCCGTTCAGCCAAACGCTCAACTGAATTCAGTTGCAGAAGACTCACGGTGGCACGTCCCACCGGAGTCTGCCCTATTATCGACGTGTCTTCAAACCGAAAATGATCTTCCCAGTGTTGCGTTCGAGGATTGAAAAGAGGCGTTACGTCGTTGGTTTCAGGATCGACCGAACTCAAGTCGCTTCCTTTGCGGATGTTGCAGAGGATGCATGCCAGAGCGAGATTTGACAGAGTTGTTGAGCCACCGTGCTTGTCAGCAATCACATGATCGGTTTGGTGGCTAGCGATGGCATCATCCTGGTGAATGAGGCAATACTCACACCGGTTGCCAGCTCGTCGAATGACTTGTCGGCGCAGATCGGCCGAAGGCCTGGCAGTCATGAATTCTTCTTCTGACGAAGCCGAGCTTTGAGCATTCGACCAAGATGCTCAAGACGCTCGTATTCCTCGAGTTCGCCGCGTTCGTCAGCAGACATGGATCCGTCTGCATTCTTTTTCAATAACAACTCAAGGCGGTTTTGTTTTTCTGGCGGGAGACGGAATGCGGCTAGTCGATCCCCGTTCGCTTCTTCTGTCAGCAGGTCAAGCAATTCGTCATACAGCGTAGATTTATCAGTCGTCGCCATTCTCATATCTCCTCTCTCAGAATTATCGTTCATGTTGCGCAAATGGCCAATAGCTTTCTCTGGAT
>JBNJEM010000254.1:0-10340 GCA_051745935.1 Planctomycetota bacterium | reverse complement strand
TTGTGGTTGGGCTTGGAGAATCTGACGATAGTATCAGGGCCGTTCAACAGGAGCACGAATTTACTTTTCCAATGGCCTCCGATCCCGATGTTTCGATTTGTATGCTCTTTCTTGGTATGCGTTCGCGAACTAACTGTATGTATGGCAGGCTATACCCGCGGATACTGTGTTGAGTGCTCGAATACTGCGCCCTAAACTCGTGTGTGATGCAAGCAGCCAGAACAATGACATGCACGGGATGCCGCGGTGGCGATGTGAAGGTCTGGACCGTCCCCGAATTCAAAGAGGTGGTCACACTGACCGCTCCGTGTGCGGAGTAGGCCCCCGCCGGCCCTGGCGTCCCGCCATGGGGGGCAAAACCGGAAAGTTTTCGTTCTCGTTTTCACGACAGGTTGAGTGAAATGGGCTCTTCCGGGTTTTAGGTGCAAAATGCGAGACAACGGCTGCTAGCACTGCTTTTACGCCGAAGACATGATAGCGGCGATAACCTGTTGCTGAGTAAGTGGTTAGGCTCGACAACTCATCGCGACATGAAAGTCCTCTGCACCTAAACCCGGAAGAGCCGTGAAATGGGAAGTAGCTCTTTGAGGTATTGCGGACCGTCTCCCTGCGTTGGTTATCACGGCTCGCGGATTCGATGGAATTTGCCCTCGGTCAGCGCACGGTGCAGCTAGAGACCGTACAATGCCGGAAGGGCCTTTGCGGCCGGGGGGACACCAGCCATTGTTTTTCGGGGATTGATGATCATGACACACCGTCACGCTGTCCCGTCACGTCCGGTGAGTTCTCTGGCGATTCTGGTTCTGACAACGTGCAGCATTGCACAGGGCCTCCTCGCGGCGACACAAGCCAAGTCCCCTGCAGTCGAGTCTCAAGAGCCCCGTGTGCCGCAAGCGACCGATGAGGGAGCGGCCGCTCAGGATCTGTTCGATGATCCTCTCCCGGAAGGGGCGACTCTTCGCCTGGGCACGACCCGCCTGCGGCAAAGACAGGGGGTAGAAGGTGTGGCATTTTCACCCGACGGCACGCAACTGGTCTCCACGGGGTGGGGAGACTCGATTCGCTTCTGGGACGTGAAGACGGGTCGGCAAATCAGGCGCCTGAAAACAGCCAATGGCGAGGGCACGTTCGCGGTGGCCTTTTCGCCTGATGGTCAGCTGCTAGCTTCCGTCGGAGAGCGGGGCTCGGTTCGTCTCTGGGATCTCGGCACCGGCGAACTCCGGTTCAACGTCGTGGCACATGTGCGCCACTCCCATGGCGCAAGGGTGTACGGTGTGGCCTTTTCGCCGGATGGCTCAACGTTTGCCACCGCGGGTGCGGATTCGTCCGTACGCATCTGGGACGTCGCCTCTGGAACCGTACTGCTGGAGCTGCAAGATGAGGGCGGGTACGATGCGCACGCTGTCGTATTCTCGCCCAATGGCGACTTACTCGCCACCGGTTCGGGCAAGGGCGGCGCGGTGATCAAGATCTGGAACTTGAACTCGGGGGGCGAACCCAAGATTATCGATAACGCTCACGAGCGCGACATCACATCGCTCGTTTTCGTGCCCGACGGCAAACGGCTCATCTCCAGTGGCGTCACACTGGAGCGAACAGGCGAGAGGTCTGTTCGTTTCGTTTCGCAGATTCGTATGTGGGATGTAGCCAGCGGCAAAGAAGTGGGTCAGTTTGCCGCGGATGAAGATCTCCTCGGAAGTTGCAGCCTGGCCATCTCCAAAGATGGGAGGGTACTGTGCAGCTCTCATCACGATAAGGTCGTGGTATGGGACGTGGCGACCTGTCAGCCGACGAGGATCATCGAGCCGGACTCCGTGCAACATGGTGGGCGCACACACGGCCTGGCTGTGTCGCCCGACGGCACGCTTGTGGGGTCTAGGGCTTTCGACGATAAAGTTCACCTGTGGGATGCCGCCTCGGGCACACCCGTGTTGAAACAGGAGAAGACCCACGTTGCCGGGGTGATTTCCGTGCAGTTCTCGCCGGATGGCTCTCAGATTGCGACCGGCAGCGAAGATGCGACGGTGCGAATGTGGGATGCGAACTCCGGACAGCATCTGCGGATCGTGGCAAAGAGCTCCGGCTGGATTTGCTATGTGGAGTTCTTGCCGGACGGAGAGCACATTGCACTGGGCGCTCAAACACGGTTGAAAGACGAACCGTACTACGGAGGGGAGGTAAAAATCTCCCGAGTGGCCGACGGGAAAATAGTCCAGCGTTTTCCGGTCGCCCACAGGGTATGGTGCGGCGACATATCGACCGATGGCACACGAATCGCCGCTGCGATCGGGCTTTTGGATGGAGAGGTCGAATCTGGCAAAGATAGCGGATTCAGCGTCCACGTCTGGGAGCTGCCATCCGGCGAGGAGCTCGGTCCATCGCACGTGGGTGAGAACCGAATTCTTCAAGTCGCCTTCGCACCAGACGGGAACCAAGTGTGGTCGGTCAGCGATACCTCAGACCTTTATCAATGGGATGTTCAGTCCGGCGATGAGTTGCATTCCGCGACATTGGTCCCGGAAGATGAAAAAGACAGATATCGGCGATTGGTCCTTGCCCCAGATATGACATTTGTAGTTGCAGGCGGATTGCGTCGAATTGATCGGGAATCGAGCCTTGGCGTGCTCGAGATGAGACGGACAAAAGACGGCGCGCCGCTTTGGAACAAAACGCTTACGGATCGATGGCCGTCGCTGCTTGCCACCTCGCCGGACGGCCGAGTTGTGGCTGGGTATCTGCGGGCCCTCTGGCGTTCCCGGGTTGACAACCGCATCACTCTCTGGTCAGCAGACAGGGGCGAGGAGCTGCACTCGTTCGATCTCGATGACGGCGCCGTCCGATCGCTGGCCTTCTCGCCGGATGGAAAGCGGCTGGTGTCCGGCATGGACCGGGGACATGCTTTGGTTTGGGACCTGTCGGTGCTGCAACTGGAATGACATGTGTGTTGATTCTGCGATAAGGAGGGACGATTGTCATGCTGAATTCTCACATGGCCGGCCTGTGGGCCGCCATCTGTTTGCTGGGTCAATGGACAGTCGCGGGAGATCTCTTGGAGCCCAGGCCTGTCAAGGTCGGCGATGAGATCCTGGACGTTGAACATTCCGGTCATGCCGCGCCCTTTGCGGGTGATTTCGACGGCGATGGCCGCCGGGATCTGCTGGTCGGTGAGTACTACCAGGGACAGCTGCGGATTTACCGCAACGTCGGCACGAACTCCGAGCCGCGCTTCGATGGATATCACCTGTTCCAGGACGGGGCGCGGTCGGGCCGCATCCACGCCAGTTGATGTATGGGGTTTGGTCCACAGTTGGTGGACTTCGACGGTGACGGGGATCACGACATTATCTCCGGTGACTGGCTGGCCCGGGTCATTCTCTTCCGCCGCACGGCGGACGGTTCGTTTTCCGCGGGGGAGCCGGTCAAGGACGGCCAGGGCCGGATCATTCGGATCGACGGCTACGGCACCTACGTGTACGCGGTGGATTGGGACGCGGACGGTGATCTTGATGTTCTGGCGGGGACCAACGACGTGATGGGCGAAGGGAGCGTCTGGCTGGTCCAAAACGGCGGTTCGCGGGACAAGCCGGCATTTGGCAAGCCGGAGACGCTCACGGCCGAGGGCCAGGTCATCTGTGTGCCCGAGGGCAATGCGGCCCCGGTAGCGACGGACTGGGACGGCGACGGCCAGCTCGATCTGGTCGTGGGGGCGGGCGATGGGAGCGTCCTCTGGCACCGAAACATCGGCAGCGCGCAGCAACCGGATCTGGCAGCGGCCCAGACGCTCATCCCGCCGCCGGCTCAAGGGAGCCCGCGCGGCGACCACGCCAGGATCTGTGTGGTGGACTTCAACGGCGACGGCCGCGACGACATTCTGCTGGGCGATTGTGGTGACCAATTCGAAAAGACGCTCAGCGACGAAGAGGTTCGATGGCGCGAGGAGGCGCGCGAGCAACAAGCTCGGATGCTCAGGTCGTGGGCGGGCGTGTTTCGCGAGTACCGCGCGCTGTTGGGCAGTCCGCTACCCGAGCAGGAGGACGCGCGACGGCAGCGCGAGCAGGAATTGGCCAGGTTGCGTCGCGAGCTACAGCGGCAGTCCGCCATCCGCAACAAGTACTATCGCGAGGAGCAGGCGCTCGACCCGGGCATGCAGCGTCACGGCCGAGTGTGGTTGTTTCTGCGCAAAGGCGATTAGTCCACGAATGACGCGCTGCGGGAGAGCCGTGCCATCGAGTGAAGCCAATGCATCACCCCGCTGGCACCTTCGCATCCGCGCCGCCTGCCTGCACGTAGCGATAACGCCAGTATTCGCATCAGACTGCCTCCAAGGCTTCCACCGGTTGTCCGGCAGGCGAGGGGAGCTAACGGGAAACCATGTGAAGCTCGAGTTACCGCCCCGACATCAAGTTCATCTACTCCCCGGTGCTGAATCCGAAAGCCGCTAAATAAGTGCTGTCGTGTTCCGCAAACCCGCGGCAAACGATCTGCCGTCCTGCGAGAAGGCCATCCGCTTTCCGTTGGCACTCCAGCCGAGCCGATCCACTCGCGGAATGGTGCCGACGTGTTCGCCGGTCGAGCCGTTGAGGAAGAACACTCTGTCGCATCCGTCAAGCCGCGCCGAAACGGCTACCAACTGCCTATCAGCAGAAATGGACAACGGTCCGTGGCGACCATTCACTTCAAAGCGCCATAATATTGAATCATCATCCAAGTTCATCATCACGAACTCGTACTTCTTTGGTCCCGTGTGGCGAATGCCACCGCCCTTCAGCGGAGTCTCAGTGGGGCCGACCGCCGCTCTGGCGAATAGGAGCTTCGAAGCGTGGGGCGCGAAGCATGCCGCTTCGATCCCTTTGTCAATGGGTATCCTCTTGATTTTGGTCCCGCTCATGGCGTCAAACAGAAGGACGTCTCCTGGGATCCAAACTAGCAGCTTGGATCCATCGGCGGATAACACGCCATTCTTCATTCTGAGCTCGCCGAAAGGACCCGTGGCGGCCCAGGCGTCCCCCTCCGGTTGGATTTTTTTCTCCATGAGCGCCTTTCCGGTCGTCACATCCCAAACCCGAAGATTCATGTCGTCGCCCCAACTTACAAACTGGGCAGAATCCGAAGTGAACCCCAACGTTGCATAAATCGGAGAATGAAATTCGCTCAAGTGTCATATTTCGTAGTGCAAAACGCTTTTCGACGGGCAACGCTGAGACCTCACATTTTGTGAGGTCTGGACGCGCTCGGCTGAAGGCAGTTTTCTACTTGAAATGCGGGATAGACGCGATCTTCTGCCCGAATTTTATGCAATGGTGGGGTGAACTCAATCGTGCGTCGCCCTCCCAACGATCCGTGACCAGGCAATCGGTAGACCTCCGCCCGCGTAACCCGATTCCAGAGTCGCACCGTATCGTCGAGCGACGAAGTGGCAATCCATTTTCCGTCGGGGGAGATCGACATCGCACGAATCCAGTAGTCGTGTTCCAGGACCCCCAGCGGCTTGCCCGTCTCCGCATCCCAAACACGGGCAGTGCCCTCGTCGGACCCCGTGATGATCTGTTTACGGTCCGGTGTGAATCGCAGGCACGTAATGATACCGGTGTGGCCAACCAAGCTATCCGCCCGACGCTGGCCTGTCTTCAAATCCCAGACTGCGATCTCACCGTCACTGATCGCGGCAATCAGCCGCTGGTCCCGACTGATGGCAGCCGCGGCGGGCCGCCTCGTGTCTAGCGGCAAACGCCGCACGAGTTGGCCTGTCTCAACGCCCCAAACTAACAGTGCGCTTTCCTTCGTGCCGGGTCTGTGCAGAGACATGGGAACGGCCAGAAGCGTTCCATCCCGCGAGAAAACCAGGTCTCCAGCTCTTACCCGTTCCACTCCGGGTAGTCCGAATTCCCGGGCTACGGTCTGCCGAGCACAGTCCCACAACACGAGTCCAGGCCCGCCGTCAAACCGGTCTCGCGCCACGGCCAGTTTCCGTCCATCCGGCGCAAACGCCACGGCACTTGCCCGTTCAAGGCCTTCTATCTCCACGGGTTCCTCGCCCTCAAGCCACTTCCAAACGAACAGTTTCCTCGTGGTGGCCGCCGCCACCAGCTGACCGTCCGGAGAAACGGCAAGGGCGGAAACGAGTTGCGTGTCCGGGAACGCCAGACGCCCTTGTGGGTCGGGCGGTGGACCGCGTCGTTGATTGGCTGGATCCGACGCCGCTTGGCTCTTTTCCTGGGTGTCACTCTGTTCATCCGCCGATTCGCGTTCACGGGCGGCGTCCAGGGCGGCTTCAATGCGTGCGCGGCAGGCCTCCACCCGGGTGCGAACTTCGCAGGACTCTGGGCACACGTCGACGGCCAGCACGATGTCGTCCCAGATGAACTCCATCACTCGGCGGGCGGAGGGGCGATGCGTACCGCCCACGTATTCCATTTCGCCTTGCAGATTGCACAGTGCCGGGGCCGGGGCCGTTCCGCCGCTTCGGTCGGGTCGTCGCCGTCCTCCGAATTCTCCTTGTACGGAACCTCCACCGGCGGCACACCCAACTGTTCGCGGATCCGGGCCAGATAGCCGACCACCTTCTCGCTCGACGTACCCGTTTCCACCCCCTCGGGCTCGATCGTATTCTAGCCGCCACGCGTGCCTGCAATCCTTCCGCGCTTGTCTCACAATCAGGCTCCAGTCGAGCTGAAGTGTCCAACCTATCAAGCCTTACGGGCCAGCGGATTGAAAAGTTGCGTCACCTGATGATGGACTGGAGCGATCGAGAGGCATTCATACCAGCCCTGCGCGAGCATGGCTTTCTGGCCTCGTCCCCCAACCATCGCAACTTTACGAAGCTCGTCCGTCTGCCACACATCATTGGTGCTCGAGAGGATCGAAACGCACGCCGCACTTATGGCAACGGAAACGCCAGCATGCCTTTAACCACTACCAGGAGAGATCCATGCTACTCACCGCCAAGACGCTCCTTTACATCACCAGCGAAGAGGCCACCAGCGAGATGAGCTTCCTCGATCTGTGGAACGCCATCAAAGGAGGACTGGACTTGAGCGAAGTGGAAATCACCACCGACCCCGAGGAGAGCCGGGCACTGGACCGGAAACGGCTCGCCCGACAGGAAGTTCAACACCTGATGGCCAACATGACGGCCCAGCAGGCCGAGAGGGTCGTCGAACTGCTTCGCAGCGACGATGAGCTGATGGAACTGCACGACGACTACGCATAGGGAGGCACTTCACACGACTACATTTCTGACAAGGTCATACGTCATGCAAGCTTTCATGATTTTTCGCGGCGACAAGCCGCTGGTTTGGACCACCGACGCGGACACGGAGGCGCATACCGGAGTGGCCGAATGCTTCTTCTCCTTTCCCACCCGCGAATCCACAAACCACGTCCTGGCGGCGGTACCAGCGTTTTTCAACATGGACGAAGAAGACGCGGAAGTTCTAAGCGTCCGCGAAATCGACATACCCGGTTGAATCCTCCTTGCCTGGTCACGGTTCCCGGTAAACTCTCGCTCTAACCTTCGGCACTATGACCGTCCGAAAGACATTCTGCCTTCCCGGTGGCAGAAGTTTGTCGTGGCTATGAGGATAATTGAAAAGACAGCGGCCGCATCATTTCAGATCGGTCGAGTTGCGGGATCGACCGGGCGTTGTCAAAGCACGTTCAAGCGGCCAGTTGTAGGAATGAAGTCTATTCCATAACACCTGCACTTGGACACCCAGTATCCTCGCCCATTCAGACGAGATATGTGTCTCGCCGTTGAACGTTACGACTCTCAGGTGGGGGTTTCTCTTTGTGGGACCAAGGGCATCGTCCAGGCCCCAGCCATTCCGCGTGTCGTTTCGCACACATGCTTTCCGACACACCCATAGCTCGTCGTGTCGCCGTTGCGGAGATATTTCTTCTGAACGTGCTGAGTCAGCCGAGTGGTTCGCGGCTTACGGGGCATTCTGGATTGATGTATCCTGTGAGGTACGGGCACATGGTCCATCCTCAGTGAAAGAAGGATCACGATCCCACGGGAATTGGCATGAGAAAACTATCTGAAGGCACATGGACCGTGATCAACAGGCTGTCCGGCCGACCATCACCACTGCGTTGGCTAGCACGGAAACAAACCGATACCTCGGAAGTCTTGCGGGAGATCGGTCGCTCAGGCGAACCCGCTGCTATCCCCTACATCATTGAGTATCTATTCTCGCCATCGGATGCCGAACGGCTTTCTGCTGCCCAGGCGGTTCACTCTCTTGTCGAAGCCACCAGCCCCGAAGACCTGCCATGGCTGGATGAGGAGATTCGATCCTGGTCGTGGTCGTATGGACGGCGTGAAAGCTGGTCCCAACTGAATCCATCCGAAGTACGCAAGACATCCTTTCCGCCGGAGTTCGAGACCTCGGTCTTCGGACTGATGAGTTGTCATCCTAACGGTCGTGTTCGGGAAGCGGCCGTCAAGAGGCTTGGCACATCTGCTCATCCAGAGGCGCTGCGGTTCCTGCTGGTGCGACTCAACGACTGGGTGCCCAATATTCGGCAAACAGCCCTTCAGATCGTCCACAATCGCCTTGAAGGGCCTATCGACCCGTTTGTTCCCAACCTCTACCTAGTGTCCCGTCTGGCGGAGTGCCAAAGGGCAGACTTCTCCGAGTTCATCCGCGCTGTTGCACAGAAGCTCGTTCTGCCCGAACACGTCGATGTTCTGTTCCGTCTCATCGAGCAGGGCAGCTGGTCAGCTGCTCGCCAGTGGTTTGCCGTAGTGCTGTCGTTGCCTGGCGATCATCATAGCCGGTTCATCAGGGCTGGGCTGAAGTCAAGCGATATTGTCGTCCGCCTTCGGTCGGTGCAGTCTGCTCCGAACATGCTTCGGGAGGACGAGCTAGCATCGCTTCTCACTGAGGTGAGACAGAACAAGCTTGCCGCTGTTCGCCTCCAGGCGCTATCGGCATATGTTGATCACTTTCCCAACGCGGCTCCCGGAGCGCTGAGAGAGTCGCTCCTGGACCGGTCTGCCTCAGTTCGAGAATTTGCCCGATTCTACCTGAGAAAAGCTGGCGAAAATGGCTTTGCTGACTACTATCGGAAAGCTCTTCAAGATGACAAGACGGTGAGGGTCGCACTTCTGGGGCTGGGAGAGACTGGCAACGAAACGGATCTGCCACTGGTGCTGCCTTACCTCGACTCCTCTGTGACCTCTAGACGAACTGCTGCCATCCAGTCGCTCTCACGCCTTGCGGACGACCGGTTCGTGAACGTCTTCCTCGATCACCTTCAGGACGAAAGTCCCCGAGTTGTTCGAACTGCTGGGCAATGGGTGAGCGGAAGGCCCCATCTGATTGACTTGGACCGTATCAACCATCTCCTCTCGACGGACAGCCGAGCTCACGTTCGGCAGACGGCGCTGATTATTTTTGGCAGTGCCGACTTCTGGAAAGCTCTGCCGCACCTGATCAGAGCTGCCCAGGATGATGATGACGATATCCGCACCCGAGCAAGAGGTTTGGTTGAAAAGCGGTACAACCGCATTTACACCAAGCCGAGCAGTCAACAGGCCAGCCGAATCAGGCAAGCCCTGGACGAGGGTGCAGGCCGTCTGGATGAGCAGTTTGTGCAGGGGCTCACGCAGTGGCTTTCCGGGCTGGCAATACCACCATGGGGAGAGACAGCCAAATAGGTTCATTTCAGGCCGATCTTCACCCCATACCGTTCCTTGATCTGCAAACTTCGGCATTGCCCCGAGTATCGTCCGCTGGATGGTGGATGTGCTTCGTCACCTGCCCGCAATGGATTTCGTTTCCATCGCACATAGCGACAGAGTGCCAAGAAGTGTTCACCGCTTGGGATGGGAAAGGACTTGAACCGGCCCTGATACACGTGCCCGCTCCCGGCGCTGCCGCGGTGCGCGTGCCAGCGCTGCGTGTGCGTCAGAGTGAGGCCAGCCCGTGAAGCGGGACACATCGCCGTCTTCGCGAGGCCACAGCACCGGATGCCAATGGTTCGGCATCACGCCGTAGGCGAGCAGCCGCATCTCGGTGCGCTCGACCGCCTCTTGCAGGACCGCTTCGAATGCCTCGTCGTCGGCGTCGTCGTTTTCGAAGATCGTCATCCACGCATTGACGCAATTTAGCACATGATAGACAATTCCGCGCCGCGCCGACTCCAGCAATGACCCCGCCAAGAGCTGTAAAGGATTGTCGCATTTTCAGACTGTCACGGTTCGGAGGTGGCGGATGCGGAACCAGATTCACCCTTCGGTTGCTCAAAGAATCCGGCTGCTTCGTAGTATTTCCAGATGTCGTTCGGATCCACTTCAGTAACGGGGTAAAGACCGGATTTCGCCTTGTCATCTGTGT
>JBNJEM010000253.1:0-10413 GCA_051745935.1 Planctomycetota bacterium | reverse complement strand
TCCTCGAGGCCCGCCCGATTCATGTCTGCCTGGAATCGAGAACCCGAGGTCATTTGCTCGTGGTGATGCTGGCTTACTTGTTGGTTCAAGAGCTGGCCAGGTGTTGGCGCGATTTCGACCTCACCGTCGAAGAAGGACTGGCTGAACTGAAGTCTCCGTGCACGACACAGGTGACGATCAAAGGCCGGTCGGTACTGCACAACGTCCCAAAACCACGGCCAAGTGTTCAGCGTCTCCTGGACGCCGCCGGCGTGACCCTGCCCAAGTCGATTGTCGACCGAGCCGTCCAAGCGTCCACGAGAAAGAAGCTCGCCAAACAACGCAAAACCGCTTGATATGAAACCACTTAAGGGCCATTCTCTTATCAGATTCTACTGGAACATCCGTTCCCAGCGAAGGCCGCCGCCACGTCCCTTCCACTTGTAACGACGGGGTTGGATTTTGAAAAAATGTTCCGAAGCGGGTGTCGGAAGAGCCCGAAAATGGGCCCGCCGAAACTTTTTTTACGCCACAACTCCTTTTGCAGGAAGGGGGGCGCCCCCTTCGGACTATCGCACTGCCATCCAGGAGCTTGACAGCCTTGCTGCGGTGTGGTACGAAAGCGGAGGCCAGCTTCTCGAGGCACGGCGTTTTGATGACGGCGTTCCCGTAGCAGCCCAAATGATCGTGGCGCTGCTAGTCGGTCACGGTTACCAGAATGTTCGGTTGTTCGCTCAGGATGGCTCAACTCGTTAGGGCGTCCCGATTCGCGATTTCTCGATCCCAATACAACGTAGTGTTTCTTCCTAATCCAATACAACGCAAGAATCTGGCTGAACCAAGCGGCGTCCCACTACCGACACGCTTCTGCCACTTGTCTGCGCAAGCCCCACCGGGCACGCCGTTTAGGCTTGACTTTTTTGATCTTGGTCGAGGTACCGTGGTGTTGTGCTGGCGCTATGTTGGGAAAGAACACTGCGAAAGGGAGATTTCGATCTTCGGCTGAGAAGCGGCCGCGGGCCTATTCTTAGAAGGTAAGCGTTTCGGTGAATCGTCGAACAAGAAGGAAGCAGGACTGATGGCAAAGATCGCAAGACCAAACAAGCCGTTGGCGGACGTCAACGTCCCCATGCCGAACAGGAGCGCCAGTAATGAAGTTGTCGTGTGCTTCATGCCAGACCCCGACGTTCTATGGGGGGAGGCTGAATCCAGGGCGGTGCTGGCACTCGATGCCTCCCGATCGATCAAGAAGATGTTTGGGATTGCCGGGCCTTTTGGCGGTGACCCGAACTATGTGGAGATAGTCTCTCGTAAGGTTGGGGAAATCCTGTGCGGGGTTACGAAGAACCAGAAAGTCTCCATGTTGTACTGGGCGATTGGGGCGGGGGGCGAGGAGATCGAGGAAATCGGAGAGTTTGACCAGTCGGGCTGTCACTCGGCGAGCATTCGGGGCCCCAAGAAAAACAACTGGGGCACCGGCACGAAGATACTGCCGCCAATCAAGTATATCGTTGACAACGTCTTCGACAAAGTCGAAGCCGCCATGGGTGTGATCATCACGGATGGCATCATCGAAGACGAGGAGGCGGCCGTGGACTACTGCATGGACTTGGGCAAGCGGCTTGTTGCCGAGAAGAAGACAGAGAAGTTCAAGCTCGTGTTGATTGGTATTGGAGAAGAAGTCGACGAAGGTCAGCTTGAGCGTTTCGACGACATGTTCGAAGAGACGGACCTGAAGGAAGACGTTGACATCTGGTCGCACGGCGTAGCTGCAAGCATGCAAGACGAATCCGATATCCTCGGGGTTCTGTTCGGCGAACTCATCAGCGAGGAAACGATGGTTGCCGACTCAGGCACCGTGTTGGATGCCAAAGGGAACGAGATCAAGTCATTCCCAGACGGCCTTCCCGGCAAGTTCCGTTTTGACCTACCGCCGGGGCAAACATGCTTCATGGTGCATACACCCAGAGGAGAAGTCACCCAGGATATCTCGGAAGTTTTCTAACCCCCGTCGGCTTAGTGACGCCGTGCCTCGGCGCTCGGCACGCACAGGAGGAGCAATATGGCAGATACATCTGAGGAGGCGCGTATTGGCACACGCCAGGCAGCTCGCCACAATATGCAGACTCTTCCCAGTAACAGGGTGGCCAAAGAACTGGGCAAAGTCTACGTCGGTGAGAAAGGTAACGAACGGCACGTGGAGTTCACGATTTGGGTCCAAGAGCTTTCAGGCGCGAAGGCTGAAGGATGGAAGACGGGGCTTGCCCTTGACGCCAGTGCATCCATGAAGGACTGGTACGGACGCAACCTGGCCTACGTTGGTCAGGGCATTCCGCGGAATGTTCTCGATGAATATGAACGGAATGGCTGGATCGAGCATCGGGAGGATGACGGGCAGAAGTTTATGTCCTTCCAGGCCCAAGCCTATAAGGACGCCATCAATCGCGGTTTTCTGAAGTACTCAGAGAATATCGTGCAACCCTTGGCACGTGATTTCATCGCCTACTTGGCGCATGAACTCGACTCGAACGGGCGGGCTGCTGTCGTCTACTGGGCTTGCGGAGACGGCGGCGCATATGAAGTGGTCGGAGAATTCTCCGCTGACGAGTGCAAGAGCTTGGACATTTCCGGACCGAAGAAGGTGACCTTCGGCCTCGGCACGAAGCTGACTCCTGCTCTGGATTACTTCTGTAATACTTACGCGACGGCCGCGAATGCCATGTTCGTGTTCATCACGGACGGAAGGCTCGAAGACCTCGAACAGGTCAAACAGGTCACCACCGAGTTGGCGAAGGCTATCGAAAGCGGAAGTCGCAATCCCGTCAAGTGCGTCTTGATCGGTGTCGGCGACAAGATCGACGAAGCCCAGATGGAGGAGCTTGACGATCTTGAGACCGGTACGGACGTGGATATATGGGATCACAAGATTGCTCAAGAGATGCGTGCACTGAGCGAGATTATGGTGGAGCTTGTGGATGACGTGGTTTCCTCGATGCCCGCCAACATCTACGACGATCAAGGAAACATCGTGAAGAAGTTCGCTGACGGTATTCCCGCAAGCGTGCAGTTCGCGATGCCAATCACATCACGGTATTTTGAGTTGGAAGTCGGAAGCCAACGAATCAGGCAACCCGTGGTCGCAAACGCGTAGCCACGGAGTTCAGGAGAAAAGGCGATGGCGTTTCTTTGACCGTTTGTTTGGCTGCGGCAAAGCCGAGGACGTGAAGAGTCATCAGCTTCCCAGCGACATCGTCTGCAAGGAATTCGGGGAAGTTGATATCCGGAAGCTTCCGGGCAAGACCGGCGTCTGGTTTACCATTCTGATGGAACCCCGAGGCAGCGAGGCAAAGGGCTGGCAGGGCGGCGTGGCCTTGGATGCGAGCGGTTCGATGCGAGACTGTTACGGGAAGAGCCCGAACTACGCGAGGAAGCTGAAGGAAGATGTTCCCGGCAGCGTGAAGAAAGGGTACCAGAAGAAGGGGTGGCTGCAGTACGTAAAGCAAACGAGGAGGACATACGGCAATGAGTGAGGAAATCGCCGCAGGAGTTAGAAGACTTCCCGTGTATCTGCTTCTGGATTGTTCGGGTTCGATGTCAGGGGAGCCAATCGAGGCCGTACGCATGGGGTTACGCGCGCTCGTATCCGATTTGCAAGGCGACCCCCAAGCCCTGGAAACGGCGTGGCTGAGCGTCATCACATTTGAGAGTAAAGCAAAGCTGGCCGTTCCCCTGACCGAACTTGCATCGTTTCAGGAAGCGCCCATCAGCGCTGGCGGCGGAACGTCGTTGGGTGCGGCCATGAATGTGCTCACCGACTGCATCAAGAAAGAGGTCCGCAAGACTACAAAGAACCAGAAAGGCGACTACAAACCGCTCGTGTTTCTCATGACCGACGGACAACCTACCGACAGTTGGCAGGGCCCAGCCGACGATCTCAAGAAGCAGAAGCCGGGAAATATCATTGCGTGTGCCGCCGGCCCCCAAGCAGATGAGGCGGTCCTGAAGAGGATCACCGAGATTGTCGTTCGGCTTCAGGACACCTCGCCTGGCACGCTGGGAGCGTTCATGAAGTGGGTGAGCGCGTCGATTTCCACGACGAGTGCGAGTGTTTCCGCCCAAGGCGATGCAGCAGTCAATCTTCCGGCTCTACCAGAGGGCAAGGGAATCCAAATTGTTCCGTGATCCACAGAATATCAAGTAACTGCGGAAGGATGGCAAGATGGCTGACGAAGTGAGTGCGGGAGTGCGTAGGCTTCCGGTCTACATGGTGTTGGACTGTTCGGGTTCGATGAGCGGGGAGCCGATTGAAGCGGTGCGCATGGGGCTGCGCGCGCTCGTTTCGGATTTGCAGGGCGATCCCCAAGCACTTGAAACCGCTTGGCTCAGCGTGATCAGTTTCGACAGCAGCGCTAGACAACCGGTCTCCCTGACGGAGATCGGGTCCTTTCAGGAGCCCAATCTGAACGCCGGAGGTACCACCGCAATGGGCGAGGCGCTGAAGACGCTGCTGCAATGCGTTGACAGAGAGGTGCGCAAGACCACTGCGGACCAGAAGGGCGACTACAAGCCGCTTGTCTTCATCATGACCGACGGTATGCCTACCGATAGTTGGGAGAGTGCCGCCGACGAAGTGAAACGCCGGCGGCTCGGGAATATCATCGGTTGCGCCGCGGGACCCGATGCTGATGACGCGGTTCTGAAGCGCGTCACCGAAACCGTAGTCCGCTTGCAGGATGTCTCGCCCGGCACATTGGGTGCCTTCATGAAGTGGGTCAGCGCGTCGATTTCCACGACAAGTGCAAGCGTTTCCGCGCAAGGTGAGGCAGCCGTGGCTCTCCCGCCGCCGCCGACGGACCAGGGCATCGTCATTGTTCCGTGAGAGCATTATCGTCAAAGACTACCGAGGAGACGTGATGGAATTGGAGCAAACGGCAAGCATGAGGCGGTTACCCGTCTACCTGCTCTTGGATTGCTCCGCCTCAATGGCCGGAGAACCCATCTCCGCGATGGAGATGGGGCTCCGAGGTCTTATCGGGGAGCTCCGGAGTGATCCGCAGGCGCTTGATACTGTCTGGGTCAGCGTGATTGCCTTCAGTAGTGCGGCGGAGTTGGTTGCGCCCCTGACAGACCTGGCGGAAATCGATGTCCCGGACTTGGACGCGTCTGGCACAACGGCCCTCGGCGAGGCCGTGCAGCTGCTGTCCGAACGCATCCACGACGAAGTCCGTCAGACCACTCGGGATCAGAAGGGGGATTGGAAACCCATGGTGTTTGTGTTCACGGATGGCGAGCCGACGGACGACTGGGAAGACCCGGTTGATGATTTCCGTGCGTCCGGTCTTGCGGTCGTCGTTGCATGTGGCGCTGGCCCGGAGGTTGATGATGTCATTCTGAAACGCCTCGGGCACCACGCCATCAGACTTCACGACACTCAGCCGGGAACGCTCGCGGCTTTCATGCAATGGGTAACGGTTTCGGTTACGGAAAGAAGCCATAGTGTGGGATCAGGCTCCAAAAAGGTCGAGGAGCTTCCGCCTCCGCCACAGGGCGTGATGTTGGTGCCGTAACGGCGCGCGGCGGATATGGACTTGAGACTGAGAAAGAGAGGTTGAGGTGACGACAGAGAATGGCGAACGCCCGGAAAGGCCGAAGCAGCAAGAAGACGCGGCACGCCGGAATCGGTTCCCTCTGAAGAGTACGAACGAGGCAACAGATGCACCGTCCAAGCAGGATGTCGGTGCCGGTGCCCCAGAGCCGCGGTCGCAACCTAGGTTTCAGCCTGCTGCGGAGCAGCGGGAACGTGCTAAGGATAACGAAGATCAGACGGAGAGCGGCGCGGAGACTTCAGAAGTTGATGAAAGCACGCTCAAGAGTCTATTGATCGAGCCGCCGGTCGCCGAAGTGAAGGCCGGCGAAACCGTCGGTTTTCAGGTCAAAGCACAAACGAACGAAGATGCTCTAGTCAAAGTGGCCAACGCGGAATGGACAGCGCAGGGCGGCGAGATTGACGAGAAGGGCGTGTACGCCGCCGGAACCGCCGCCGGCAAGTATGCCGTCATTGCCAGGGCCGGCGCCCTCTCTGCCACTGCCCAAGTCACAATTGCAATTCCCAAGCCTCGTTGGAAGGTGCTGGACCCGGAGGACCAGAACGATCCGGTTGAGCATGAGGTCCACGAAATATGGATGCGCGACAAGGAATGGCGAATCATCGCAGCAAGCGTGCGCGGGAAATTGCATGCACACAAGGCACTATGGCGAGACGATTCATATGCAGCGGACGCGGTTGACGATTGGACCGTTATAGCCGTTTCCGACGGCGCGGGGTCCGCTTCTCTCTCTCGTATTGGCTCAACAATAGCTTGCGACGGCAGCGTGCAGATACTGAAAGACTGCCTGTCGGGGATGAAACTCGAGAAGAGCAGAGATGACAACCCCACGCGGAGTGATCTCAACAGGATCAAGGCCTACTTGGTTCTTGCAGCATGCGAAGCCAGAGATGGCATTCTGCGTGAGGCAGACACGCGGAAGTGTGCTCCAGGCGATCTTTCTGCCACCCTTCTCGTGGCTGTTGTAGCCCCGTGGAAAAAGGCACACCTCATTGGCACAATACAGGTTGGCGATGGATCGATAGCTGTCTACACCAAGAGCGGGGACTGCACCGTCATGGGAGATCCCGATTATGGTGAGTATGCCGGCGAGACCATCTTTGTGAATTCTCCCATGAACAAGAAACCTCTGCTGCAAAAGCCATTTGACCACCGTGTGAGATTCACCCTCAAAACGGATGTCCAGTGCATCGGCGTCATGTGTGACGGAGTCGCGGACGATTTTTTCCCGGAGGATAAACGCCTTGTGCAACTCTTCAACGGCGACCCAATTGAAGGATTGCAGACCGTTGATGGGGATCCGGTGCGGGGAGTCATGCACAGCGTGATCCCCAATCCCCGGGATGGGGAGGCTCTCCAGGACTGGCTGAAATATGAAAAGAAGGGGTCATCGGACGACCGCACACTGGTTCTTCTGTATCGGAGCTAGGAGCATTGAACACTGTAAGGGCAACATTGAAGGATGGACGGACTGCTGAATACGTCCACAAAGACGACCCGCCTGAAGGGGGCATGAAAGTCGTTTATTTCACGCCCGACAAGAGCTCGGCGCTCTGTTTCTTTAAGGACCAGAACACTGGAGCTGACCCCAACCGTATTGCGCGGCTGGAGAGCATCATTGGCCGCTTCAACCCGACGGTACTTCGGACGGATGGTGGCGCCGCACCAAGCCAGAGGTCGGCCGATTATTTCAAGAAGCTTTTCTGTTGGCCGACTGCGATTATCACCCAGCCGCGTCTTGGCGTCATGACGCCCGTATATCAGCCGAATTTTTTCTTTTCCAACGGACGATTTGCGGGCAAGGACAAGGAAGGCAAGTGGTTTACCAGCCCCAAGCTTCGCAAACTCATTCCCCCTGAAGACGTGGGCGATTGGCTTGGCTACCTCAACCTTTGTACTCGAATGGCACGCGCTGTTGCCAAAATGCATATGACGGGGCTCGCGCATTCCGACCTGTCGAACAAGAATGTTCTCGTTGACCCGAAATTAGGAATCTGCTCGGTTATCGATATCGACTCCCTGGTTGTTCCCCAGAAATTCGCCCCCGATGTCCTGGGCACTCCGGGATACATAGCGCCAGAGGTCGTGGCGGGCATTACGCTGCCCATGGGGCATCCACAACGGGTTCTGCCCTCTAATTGGACTGATTTACATGCCCTTGCCGTCCTGATCTACGAATACCTTCTCCGCCGACATCCACTACGTGGCCCCAAAGTAAACAGCACCGCTTCCGCAGAAGAAGACGAACGCCTTTCCATGGGCGAAAAGGCTCTCTTTATCGAGCATCCGCAGGACGATTCCAACCGCCCTGGGCGCAAAGCAAGAGACCCAGCGTGGCGATTCGAGCTGAAGGTTACACTTGACGCCCTGGGGCCGCATCTCTCGAAATGCTGCATGAAGACCTTCGTGGACGGTCTCCATGACCCAAGGAAGCGCACCGTGGCACCCGCCTGGATCGATGCGCTTTGCAGAACTCAGGATCTGCTGATCCGCTGTGGGAATGGATCGTGCTCGGAGAAGTGGTTTGTCTACATCGACGGGCAGAAACCCGTTTGTCCCTGGTGTGGATGGAAGGTAAAGAGCCAGATGCCCGTGCTCGACTTCCACTATGCTCCACGACAAGGCCAGTTTCGCCCTGAGAACCACTGTCTTGTTGCATGGGACCAGAGAATCCTGCACGAGTGGCACGCTTTTTCCAACAAGCGCATGGATGAGAACGCGGATCCCACCGGGTTGGCCGACGTTCAATTTTATCAAGGCCAATGGATTCTCATCAACCGGGGGCTTGACTCCATGGTGTCACCTTCGGGCAACCCGGTCCCAAGAGAGCAAGCGTGTGCGCTTAAGGATGGAGATGAGATTCTACTCTCGAAAGCCGAAAAGGGGCGTCTGGTAACGGTCCGGATGATTCCATAGATTGAAAAGTTGGGGTTCGACAGATGGGCTTACGCGATTTGCTCGGAGGAAAAGGTAGGGGAAGCGGCGGCAAGCACTCTTCCGGCCAGACAAAGACCGATAGCAACAGTTCTGGAAGCGTCGTGAGTCAAACGCCCGCAAGTGTGGGAGCGAGCGCTGCAAACACAATGAGTGGTGGACTTCAAGAACAGATCGATGCGGTGAGTCGAGGCGGTATGCTGACTCTCGACATGTCCCGAGGCGAATATGGAGGGCCGGTCGTTATTGCCCGGCCAATCACCATTAATGGGCGGGGACGGTCTATATGGAGCAAGAAGGGTCCTGTTGTTTTCGTACAGACAGATGGCGTGACCCTCACCAATATCGAGATTGAGGTCACGGGAAACGAGAAGAAGCTGAGCGATGACGAGACGTGCGCCTTGGCGGTTAAGCCGGGTGTTCACGTTGCGCTCAACGATGTTGTTGTGCGGGGCGACGTCATCGGCGTCCCGGAGGAAGAGGGCACTTGGCGTTACCCGAGGTCCGTTCATATTGGGACCATCAAGGCGAATCAGCCACACGAGTTCACTCTGAGGCTCGCAGTCCCCATCCCCTGCCGCCTAAAATCAGAAATAGCAGGCTTGAACATCACCCCGGAAAACATCCGGAGTTCCGGGGTAGCAGCCCTTACTCTCAAAATTGACCCAATCTCTCCAGGCACGCGACTGCTGGGAAGCATGCTATTGCAGACAGCTTTTCTCACCCGCCGCATTCGCGTGGATGGACATGTCGCCCGCAAACCGGACGAAGGGACAGAAGGGGCCGGGCAGGTGGTATGGGAACCCGAAGATGTGAGGTCAACGCCTGTTTCACAGGCAGCAGCTCCGGCGTCTTCCCCCCAGCCGGCGGCCTCGACCGGGGCCACACAACCACCAGCCCAGCCGCCTTCGTCTCAGTCGTCCCCCCCTTCATCACCTCAAAGTCCGTCCCAGCAATCGCAGAAGCCAGTTGTCATCGAAACCAGGCCAGAACCGGAATCCGAGAGCGAACCGGTTCAGACACCGCCTCAACCTGGGCCTGAGAGCCGCAGTTCTCAGCCCGTCGCATCCACGAAGATCCCGGTGCGTCCACCTTCTGCCCCCCCAAGGAAGAAACCTGCCGTCGTGCCCGACCCAGCAAAGAGCGCCTTCAAACAGAAGACGACTGCACAGCAAAACGGCCCGGCTAAACCGGCCACCACAAGCCAACCATCCACCAGAACGAGCAGTATCCCAATGGGGGGCGTCTTCGGCTCTCAGTCCGCTGGCACACCGCCCGAGGATTCAAAACGTTCGGAAACCGAAAGTCAAACAGCCGCACCTCCCCCGACAGCGCAACAGCCACCAAGCTCGCCGGAACCTTCAGCCGCCAATGAGCAGACGGAACCCGCTTCACCAAATACTGGCAAATTGGCGAAGAAATCTGCCGACAAAGCCCCCAAGTCGAAGCAGCAGGAGCCGAACCCCACGCCTAAGAAATTGTCCAGGCGGAAGATCAATGGTCTGGGGGATGCATGGGGATCGTAAAATCCTTCCCTTGCACGGAATGAGCTGGCATCCCGTAATCCAAGGAGTTTTGGAAGCGAGAGCTCGGTTTTGTTACGGGCTGTTAAACAGCCAAGTCGAGTTCGGTGAACATGAAGCAGAGCCTTGCAGTGGGCGGTTGGCTGTCGCCGTTTCCCGTTTCCGAGGGGGGCATTCAGTCAGAGGTGGTTCAGGATCGACATCGTACTTGCGATAGTTGGGCAAGCGCCGGACATCTCCTATAAACCGCTGATCGAAAATCGGCTAGCTGTTACAACAATGCAACTGGGGAGAACAATTCCATGATCAAGGTTATAACTAAACTGGCTGCGTTTGCATTGGCCGCGCTGCTCGCTTGGTACATTATCACC
>JBNJEM010000252.1:0-10432 GCA_051745935.1 Planctomycetota bacterium | reverse complement strand
AATGTGAGATCTTCAAACAACCGCAAAAAGACATTTATGCGCTGTAAAAGACGGGCCTGGAGACCCGTCCTACGCCGTCTTTATGCAACAATAGGGTTCTGTTTCGTTAAACAATCCCCAAAACAGGGCTCTCACCAGCTTGCCATCGCGGAAAGCATAGCGCCGAAATGCGATCCCCCAGGCCACCTGCCCCCCGATACAGAGGGGAACGATGATGAAGTTATCAGGTCACGTCCCTCCACTGGAAAACGGTGTTGATCTTATCGTCAATCCTACTCCGCATGTGTTCTCTTGAGTAGTCTATCCAAATCGGCGAACACGCGCGGGCGACACGCCGTGCCTGAAGTCCGCCTTCTTGCTCATCCTGACCTGGGGGGCATCGGCGGGTCCGTCCGCGCAGGGCTTTTACCCGAGCGGATGCTGGAGGATCAAGAATTCCTTGACGAGTCGGCCGCCGACAAGATGCTCCTGGATGATTCGCTCGAGCACGGGCGGATCGCAGCGCGCATACCACGCGCCTTCGGGATAGACGACCGCAATTGGGCCGCCCCGGCAAATTCGGAAACAATTGGCTTTGGTGCGATAGATGCCGCCACCGCCGCTCAGGCCGAGTTCGTCGAGTCGCTGTTTCAGAAAACGCCACGCCTCCAGGGATCGCTCCTTGTCACAGCAGTTCGGCTTCGTCTGGTCACAGCAGAGAAAGATGTGCCTTCCAACTCGATCCGCCCCCATTCGCTGGGCAATTCCGCGTTGCAGAGCCAATTCCTCGCCGGTCGGTATTTGATCATTCATGCACGGCGGCTCCCCGGGAAAAGAATCAATCTCTCTATTATGGTGAGCATCAACGCCGCGGTATCCTCCTGCCAGGGAACCGCTTCGAAAAGACGGCGGTGCGGGAGTGGGCGTTAGGAACCGGCCAGGGCCAACGCCACCTTGGCCACCCGACGTCCGAGATCTTCCGCGGCGGCCCGGTTGGTCGCCTCTTCAACGCCCCCCTCCGCGCCGCCCCAAATGCAGGCGCCGAATCGCGACGTGTTCCGCCCCGCCCCCACCACGATCATTTCCTGGCAGAAGAGGGTGGCCTGAACGGAAGTAATCGCCATTTCCTGGCCGCCGTTACGGGCTCCACCGATGGCCAGCACGCCGGCCACCACGTCGCCGAGGGCGTATTCCTGCTTGCGAAAAACGCCGAGCCGCTCGATGAAGTCCTTGCAGGGAGAAGACATGGCCGAAAAGTAAACCGGCGTGCCGACAATGATTCCCTTGACCTTCGGATCGCCCAGTTTCTCGGCGATCGGCAGGAAATCGTCGACCGCCCCTTGAGGCAATTCAACGCCGGCGGCCACTTCGGCATGCAATTCCTTGCCGGCCAACTCAATCAGTTCGGTCTCGATCGTCTCCGGCGCGACGGCCCGGGCAGCCTCGAGCGAGATGTTGAGCGCGAGCGCGGTGTTCATGCCCGCGCGACGGCTGCAGTTGATCGCTATAATCCTCGACCTGTCTCCGTTTTGACCACCCCGCGCCTCGCCGGCGCCACCGAGCATCATACCGCCCGCCGCCCCAGTGGCCCCCAGAAATCCGCGTCGCGTAATCTGTTCGCTCATGCTTGCTTTCTCCCGGCTGTTGTGATGAAAGTACTCGGGGAAGTCCACGTCCCACCCCGGTTATAAGGGGCCCCCGCCAACCCGCTAAATGACCGAGCGCGATGTTGCAACACTCGATCACCCCAATAAAGCTCGAAGCACGAAGGATGAAGGATGAAGACACGAAGGAATGACAAATAACAAATAACAAATGACAACCATGCTTCGCCAGAGCACGCCACCCTGGACGACGGCGAGAATTCCCTGCGCCGCGTTAAGGTTTTCCCAACAGGAATTCTGACCGGAAATGCAAGCAGGCACAACCGGTTCCCGGATTTTGGTCACTGTTTGGCCGATTGACCGGAGACGTGCGTCCACATGGCGAGAGTGGCACGGTCCACCGGTCCACCAGCGATTCAACAGCGTCTTCGCGCCGAATGGCAATTTCGGCTACAATAGAGCTGGGAACCGTTTGGGCATCCAAAACCAGGGAATCGCTGATCGCGAAGAGGGAAATGCCTCCCGTACCGCTGTGAGACAGGAGTTGGATTTGACACGGATAGCTGGACCGTTAGCAAGACGATGGATCTTTTTTGGGGCAAGCGTCGCTCTGTTATCAGCCACGAGAGCGCGGCACGTTTGGGGGCAAGCGACTGGTGAATCACCAGCGCCGGAGGCCGCGAGAGAACTGCCACCACAAGGTTTTTTCGACATCCTCCTCTCCGGTGGCTGGTTCGGCGCCCTGATCATGCTCCTGCTGCTGGCCTTGTCGGTCACGGCAGCTTATCTGGTCATTGACCATCTGCTGACCATTCGCCGGCGCGAGATCATGCCGGAAGGACTCGGGGAGCAGGTACACCGGTTGCTGGCTTCGGGCAGCATTCGGGAAGCCGATCAAGCATGCCGCTCAAAACCCAGTTTTCTATCCTACGTGCTGCTCAACGGACTGGCGGAAATGGATGGCGGTTGGCCGGCGATTGAAAAGGCCATGGAAGATGCCACGGCCGAACAGTCCGCCCGCTTGTTTCGCCGCATCGAATACCTCTCGGTCATCGGCAACATTGCCCCGATGGTGGGGTTGCTCGGGACCGTCACCGGCATGATCTTCGCATTCCATCGGGTGGCGGACACGCAAGGCTCGGCGGGGGCCGCCGATCTCGCGGAGGGCATCTATCAAGCCCTAGTCACGACGGTGGGGGGGCTTTTGGTGGCGATTCCGTCACTAGGAGCATTCGCCATTTTTCGCAACCGCGTGGATCAATTCGTGGCGGAGGCCGCCTACATCGCCCAACATGCCTTCGCCCCCTTGAAGCGAAGACGGGGGGCCTTCAGGGAATCTTCCAGTCCCACTCCACCCCCCGCCCGCGAGGACCGGTGATGCGTGCTCCCAGCAATCCGCCCGGCGGCTCGCTGAGCTTCAACATGACCCCCATGATTGACGTGGTTTTCCTGTTAATCATTTTCTTTCTGGTGTCGAGTCACTTGGCGAAGCAGGAATCGAAGATGCCCCTACCGCTTCCAAGCGCCCAAAGTGGCAATGAAGACCTGGAACGGGACGTGCCGCGTTTGATTGTCAACGTCCAGGCCGATGGTACCATGAGGTTAACGGGACGACGAATTCGCCACTCCGATTTGACCCAACGGCTGGCCGATCGGATGAACGAAGAAGGAGGCAACCTGCAAGTCCGGATCCGGGGCGACCGCCGGGTGCCGTACCGGTTCGTGGAGCCGATCATGCTGGCTTGCCTGCGAGCCGGGATTTGGGACGTGTCGTTTTCCGTTTATCGACCGGAGGACGTGCGCTGATGCGTCTGCCCGACCATGACGTCGACCGCCGAAACGCGATGGAGATCAAGATGACGCCGATGATCGACGTCGTCTTCCTGTTGCTGGTTTTCTTCCTGTGGACCGCCAGTTTCCAAGTCGTGGAACAGGTGCTACCAAGTCATTTGAGTGAAGTGGCCGGGACGAGCCCCGCCTCTTCGGAGGAACCGCCACCGATAGAAGAGGATTTTGACAAGGTGGTGATGCGAGTACGCTGGGTGGACGAACGGCCCCGGTGGAGCATCAATCAGATTGATCTCGCCGATTTGCGGCAGGTTCGCGCCCGGTTGGAAACCATCGCCGCCATTAAACGGGACGCCCCCGTCATTCTGCACCCGGAAAAGAATGTGCCTTTGGGACACGTGATTGACCTGTATGACCTCGCCCGGCTAGTCGGCTTTGAGGAGATCCAATTCGCGGCCTCGGAGCAAATATGAACAGACACCTCGTCCTATACTTCAGACGGTCGGATCTGTCCGGGTGGAAAGCTGCTCGACGCAAGCCGTCCTCCCGCTGGTCGGACTCGCGGCGGACAAAGTCATCCGCGACCGGTATCGTACTGCTGTTGATGCCCTTCCTTTGGCAACTGGGCGTGGCTTGCGCCACCGCGGAAACGCCGGACGAGCGATTTGTAAGCGGGCTGGTTGCGCGGCGTTTGTTTACGATAGCCGAGCTTGCCTGTCAGAACCGCTTGGCGGACCAGGAGCTTTCCAGTCGCGAGCAGGCAGCTTGGACGGTTAAGTTGATTCGGATCATGGGGCAACATGCGAGCCATGCCCCGCCGACCCAGCGCGAGGAACGCTGGCGGGCGGCTCATGAAACAGCTCAAGATTTCCTGGCGAACCATCCGGATCATCCGCGCGCCATCCTGGTGGACCTGCAAGACGCGCTAACTTACCTGGCTCACGGGGAATTGGCGCGACGCGAGGCGGATATAGCGGCCGAACCGGAGGCGGCGTTGGAGAGTGCCCGGCGGACGATCCGCACCGCCACCCGGCGCCTGGAAGCGATTGAAAAACAGGTCGCGGAGCAAATGCCAGCCGCTCAGCGGCGTCCGGAGGGCACGGACCACCTGTCCTCGGATGAACTGTTTTCCCTGCAAAACAACATTCACTTCCAGCTGGCCCGCGCTTTTCGCAATCAAGCGCTCTGTTATCCAACCGGCAGCGCCGACCGGACCGCCGCTCTTTCCTTGGCCATCGAACACTTGACCAGGACGCTAAGCCAATCGCGGGAAAAGGACAAGCTCACGTGGAAAGTCTACCTTGAGCTTGCCAGGTGTTATCGACTGCAGGGAGATCTTGCCCAGGCCGATGAAGCCTTGGAGCCGCTCATGACCGAAACCGATCCGGAAGCTATTCGTCCGCGGGCGGTGGCGGAGCGGGCTCGGGTCATGATTGCCGACGGGCGTCCGAAAAAAGCCCTGGAAGAACTGGAGCGCACAAAGTCCAAAACCGAGACATCGAAATCACCGGATCTTGATTTTGCCCGCTTGGAAGCCATGCTTTCGCTCTGGAAGTCGGCCTCGGCCAGCCAGGACGAAACGCGCGCCGAGACCTGGAAGCAGAAAGCGGCGGAGATGGTGGCCTTCATCGAACGAATGCACGGACCCTACTGGGGGCGGCGTGCTAAACTCCAGCAACTGGCCGTGGCCGAAAAAGGGTTCGCCGGCGGCGATGTCGACATTCTGGCCAGCAGTGCCGATGAACTGTACCGGAAAAAACAATTCGACGAGGCGATCAAGACCTATGAGAATGCAGCGCGACTGTCGCGAGAGGCGGGCAATCGGGACAAAGCCGTCGAGGTGGAAATGAACGCGGCGCTGATTGAGCAGAAACTCCAACGCCACGATGCGGCCGCGCGCCGCTTCCGACGGCTCGCCTTGGAACATCCATCCCATCCGGACGCCTCCTCGAAACACCTGCTGGCCGTTTGGAACGTGTCGCGGACCGTCGGCGACGATGCCTCCGGCCTGGACCGGTATCAAACATTCCTGCAAGAACACCTGGAACGGTGGTCCGATCAGGAAACGGCCAATCAAGCCGCCAAGTGGTTGGGCGACCTGCGCCGCAGTCAAGATCGTTGGAAAGCGGCCATTAAGGCATACCAACGTATTACCCCCGATTCGACGCTCTACGCGGAAGCAATCGAGTCCCTGTCCACGTGCTGGGAAGAATTATTGGCGGAAGAACAGCGCGAGGGAAACGCCATCAACGCCGCCCTGACCAAGGCCACGGAGTTCTTCGATCAAATCATCATGGGCAATAACCAGCAATGGCCGGAACACTGGAGCCGCTCGCAACTCAACGCCGCGCTCATCACCGCTCGCCTGCGCCTCAAACATGCCCCGGATCTGCTCGCGGATGCTCAACGCGTGCTCCAAGCAGCCATGGAACATGCCCCCACTGACGACGCCCCATGGCGGCGGCGGGCCCGGTCACTGCTGATCGTCGCATTAGCCGGACAAGCCGGACAGCGGAAAGAGGCCGTGGAGATGCTGGAACAATTGGAAGCCGAATCCACCAGCGCCTTGCTGCCACTGACCCAGGACCTCTCGACGCTCATCGGTAACGCCGCCCCTCCGGTCCGGGCGCAAGTGGCGGAGGTGCAACTCGCGGCGATAAACCGGCTCGAAACGAACGCCACGAAGCTGGACCAACGCCAAAAACGCCGCCTCGATCAAAGACAGGCCGAAGCTTTGCATGCCTCCGGGCGCCGAGCCGAAGCCTTGGATCTCTACCGCCGCCTGGCCAGCGAACAACCAGACAACCGCGAGATCCAGATCGAATATGCCGAGATGTTGTCTCGGGCGGATGACAAACAGACGCTGTCGGAGGCCGTCGTGCAATGGCAAAAGGTGGCACGCCGCCTTCGACGCGATTCCGACGATTGGATCAGGGCACGCTACCGTATTGCCTTGGCCCTGTTCAAACGAAACCAACCGGCTACGGGCGAACAGCCGTCCGATCGCGAGCTGGCCGCGCAACGCCTTGAATACCTCAAGGCAACCTCGAACCTCGATGGCAGCCCCTGGAAAAGCAAAATCAATGAACTGCTGCAACGGTGCAAACCGTCAGCTTAACCAAGTCCATCGACCCATGACCGAGCGATTCCAACGAGACGAGCCCCCTCGCTCGACAAACCCCCGCGGCCCGGCTGCCGATCTCGTTCTCCGCGATCTTGGCGCCTTCGCGAGCGGTCACGTTCTTACGACGCGGGAAGTGCCACCGGAGGCTACCGCGCCGGCTCGAGCGCAATCCAGGCCTTGTTCAGGTAGCTGCATTCGCAACCGGCCGTCGCGTCGGGCATGAGCACCAGCCCACCCACGGGAATCGCATTGATCCAGCAGCCAGGCCGAATCCCGCCATAATTCACCGTCTCCCTGGCCCCCGACAGATCGTAGTACCCCAAAGTGGCCGAGCGAAACAGAAGCATCTTCCGGGAACTAGCCAGGATGCCGCAACCATAGGAGCGCTCGAATTCAAAGGGTACGGACTTGCCGGTCAGCAGGTCCCACGCGCCGCCTTGTACGTAAATCGTACGATCATTCAACATCGGACGGGACGCATAGTCCGCTTTGATATCCCAAAGTTGCTCTCCCGACTCCGCGTGAAAACCGGCCATCCACCCTCCTCGTTCCGAGTCGAGCCGGAACCGAGTGGGCTGGTAACTCATCAAGATCACCTGGTGCTTCGAGCTGGCGGCCAACATCGTGCCATGGATGTCTTTCTGATTCTCCCATAGTTTTTCTCCCGTGCGAGCGTCCAACGCGACCAGCTTGCCCGGTGGATGTTCCTTGGATTTCGGCTTCTTGTCCCGATCGAACAACGCCATTGGCCGATCGATGAGAAACACGGTCCCATCAGCAATGGCAATGGCGTTGTGCCGGATCGATTCGCTGGCCTGGTACCGCCACATCTGGTCTCCCGTCTCCGCATCGAGTGCGAACAGACTTGTTGACTCGGTCAATTGCTTGCTCATGTCACCACCCCGATCCCGATAGCGATAAGTGACAACATGATTGGGATTGGCGGTCGAACCGAAAAGAAGGCCGTCATCCCAGGCAATATAGCCCCAGGTCGGCCGCTGTTGTTCATCCGCTTCGCCGTCTCTCTTCGGGGCCGGGAATTCGTCGATCAGTGCCCCGGTCGCGGCATCCAATCGCAGGCAGCGGTCTTCGTGGCGAACGTACACGTTCTCCCCGCCCACGCAGAAATTGCTGCCGGTTCCAGCAACGCCCATCAGCTCGTCTCCATCGTACGGTTTGAGCACGTTGGGAAGCTGCTCATACCGCCACAGTTCCCGCCCATTGTAGGCGTCGACGGCAATCAAGCCATGCAACCCTTCGTGAAACAAGCGACCGGACTTGAACAGTGGAGCGGGCGCGCGACCGTGCCGGGAGGGAATGGCGAAATCGACATTGCGATACCACAGTACACTCAACCGTCCCTCAACCCGCTCATCACCGCTGTTCACGGTATTAGCGGGGTCGGCATATTGATGAGTCCACGTGCCACTTCCCTTCAAAGCCTCTCGGGTGGACACGGCGACTTCACCATCACGGCCCCAACAGAGCTTGCCGCCCCCGGGACGTTGAAGACGACTCGCTTCCGCGTACACGCGGTCACTCATTTCGTCTTGCAGCGACTGGCGCGACACCACCAGGTCAGCGAAATAGGATGGCAACCCGGTCTGGTCCAGCGTCCGCCGCAACACCGTGATTCGGTTGCCGAGCAGGCCTTCGGCAAACAGGTTCTCTCGCGCCACCCTGACATTCTCGGGGTCGGGGTCGACCGCGATCACTTGCAGCTCGCTGTGCCGGGCCAATTCACGCGCCAGGGCCCCGTCGCCGCATCCCAGGTCCAGGCAATATCCCTCAGTCACCCGCGTCTGGCGGAGGATGCGTTGAGCCGTCTTCGACAAATCACTGCTCCATGATGCCGCGGGCGGCGCGGGCCGTGAGGGGCCGTCGTCCGCGGCATCACCAGCAGAGCCAGTCGCTTCAGCCGCGAAGCAGTGCACGGTCCCCTGGTCGGTGCTGACAAACAGCCTGCCATTCGCGACCGCCAGGCCACCAACCACCCCGTCGACGGCGGCCTGCCAAACCATTTCCTCTGATTCAGAATCAACAACGTGAACGGAATCAGGCCCTCCGAGGATCACTTGGTGGCCCGCCGTCACGATGGCCTCGCACTCAGCCACGCCCTCCGCCTTCCAGGTGGGCGTGAGAGATCGCACGGTTTCCGGTTTCCCCTTGCGATTCGGTTTGGTCGTTTCCTCCCACCGATACCCTGCGACCTTACCGTCGGATACTCCTGCAACCCCGCCGGGGATCGCCGCCACCCGCCCAGCCCCCGGTTTGGAGACCCGAAGTCCGCTGCGAACATCATACCCGACACGATCATTGAACAACACGTTATTGATGGCCATCGCCAGCGATTCGCCGTTCTTGCCGTACCGTTGAAGATGGAAGTATTTGAGTTTTCCCGTGTGCCGATCCAGACAGGCCGGCACGGCGCGCCCGGTCGGGACGAACAACTCATCCCCCGAAACCAGCAGATATCCTTGGGCGGAGATACCGCTGTTCGCATTCGCTCCGCCATGCGGCTGCGGCATGTAGATAGCCCCGGAATCCGTATTCTCCCAAACGACCGCGCCGGTTTTCGCATCCAGGGCATAGAGGCGGATTCCGTCGGAGGGCCAGATACCCGCCGCGCAGTAAACGATCCCATCAGCCACCACGGGCCCGCCACGCATCGGCCATTTGGAAATCATGCGCCGGTTCCCCAACACACACGCCTCGCTGGGGTGGCCGCGATGCTTCCATTGCAAGCTGCCATCCGCCAGCCGCAGCGAGTAAAGATCTCCATCGTCGCTGGCCACGAACACGCGGTCGCGCCATAACACGGGCGCGAAACGGATTGGTCCTTCGGTGAAGAATCGCCATGCAATCCGGCCACTGTTGGCATCCAAAGCAAACACGCTTCCGTCCACCGAACTCCCCATCACCACGCGATCCCCCCGAGCAACCACCTGCATGACCTCATCAAATTGCATCCGCTGGCTGGTCGGCCATGCGGGCCGCGGCTCGTGGGTATCCTGGTAGCTCCAAACGGGATTGAGCGGCAAATCGAGGGAATCGGGCGAGTGAGCCGTGCGGCCCGCGTCCCCCCGATACGTAGGCCAATCCGCTGCTCGGGCCCGCCGCATCCCGCCCCATAATAGCACCAGCAGCGTTAGTCCACCCGTCACGCAGCCCCAGACGCGACTCGCTCTCCGCGATTTCATCCCGCACATCATGCCTGCTCCATCCCAGCCGCGCCCTTGCCCCGCCAAATCTCGCGCAGCATATCGCCCATGGCCTGATGCTTCTCTCATGGCTCCGCTCTCCAAGCATGGATCAATGAATCTCGTGGCACGCTGACTTCCCCATCACCCATACGCCAGCCGCCCATTCTCCAAGGCTATCCTCTCAGTGTAGCCCAAAAAGCCAGACGATTCGTGACCACTCCGTTCAGAATGTATTGCGAAACACGATTCTCCTGTCGCACAATCTTCCTGTCGAACCGACCGCCAAAAACGTCTAGGATTCCCAGAAACTGATTGCCGCCAGTCCACTTCGCCGATATCGCCCTCCATCAGATTACACGTCGCACGGTAAGGAACGACAGGAAGATTTGAAGACAGGAAGATTTGAAGACAGGAAGATTTGAAGACAGGAAGATTTGAAGACAATATCATTCTCACGTGATTGTGACCCCCTCGCGGCGCACATGTTTTTGTGTCCCATCTTTTTGTCGAGTGTCATTTCAGGACAAAAACATGCAGAACAAAAATAGCGCATTTTATCCAAAATATTCAGTGGCTACGCTTCCGCCCTTGAAACACGGGAACGGGTTGTAAACAAACAACTTACGCTAGAATAGCGCTGGAACATCCGTTCCATGGTAACGTTTGCGTTGGTCGGTCGAACCAAAGTGGCGCTGTCGAATTAAACACCCCCGCCAGCAGGTCGGAATTCGAGA
>JBNJEM010000251.1:0-10443 GCA_051745935.1 Planctomycetota bacterium | reverse complement strand
CGCCGGCGGATCGCTTTTATGGGCAGCCACCCAGAGTCCTCGTCAAAATCGGCCAATTGCTTTTCGAGGAATTCACATAGCGAAAGTTTTCGTCATCGCGGACTCGTCATTGCGGATTTCCTTCGTGCTTCGGGCGTGGTTTTTCAGCCGACCCTTGGGGGAATGCGATGTGGCGCGATGCAGGGGGTGGCCCGCGATATACAGACGTCACGGGACCTGTTCTCCTTAGGCAAAAAAACTCCCCAGGGGCTTCTTCCGCGACAAAAAACGCGCGAGAAACCGTCGCGTGGCCGTTGCAAGAACGGGGGAGCGCCGCCACAATTCCAGGGAACCGTCGGCAATCGGCGGAACGAACCCTCCAGCCCCCCAATAGTGGGCATGGCCCCAAGAGCGGCGATCGCGGCCGAACTTCACAGCCGGTAATCGCGGAGAAACATCTGGTCCGACGGGAACGAAACCGGTCGGAATCGAGCCGCTCACGGAGAAAGCCAACACGTTCTCGCGTTGTGTTCCAGCGGAGAGGTTGGGCGAGGAGGGCCGCGCGGTGAACAAACAGAGAAGGGACCAAGAAGATGGCCAGTGATATCGAGTGGCAAGAACTCGAGTTGCCCGAACCGTTACGGGAGATCCTGGAGGCCGCGCCGTCGGTGCGCGTCGCCACTCACGTTCAGGACCTGGTGGACCTGGCATGTGGCGGAAAGGATCAGGATCAACTCGAGGTTCAGTATTCGCTGCCCGATGGTCAGCAGAGGACGGAAGCGGAGGTGATTCGGGTGCGCAACGGCGTCGTGGCGAATTACCCCGAACCCTATATGCGACGCCGGGATCCCACGACCATGGTGATTTCGGATCCGAACCCGACGGACCAGACACGATACGCGGACCGGTTTGGGCCGGATTTCGAGCCCTTGCGCCAGGAGACGTTCGACTGGCTCAAGCGACAGAACCTCGTCATGTTCTGTTTCTGCGCGGGCCAGGAGTGGATGGGCCGCCACGCGGTGGCCATCGCGCCGGCCAACGCGTCCTTTTTCGCCCTCGGCCTGGCCCTCTTGCAGGGCATTCTGGACAAGGCAAACATTCCGCATTCCTTTGCCCCGGAAGCGGTGGTCTACGTGGCCCCACCGTTCCGTCACACGCACTTCGATGGCAAGCAGGTGGTGGTTCACAACCGACTCAAGGAGATGTACGAAATGTTTTCGTACAATCTTTACCCGGGCCCGAGCGCCAAGAAAGGCGTTTATGGCATGCTGATCGGGGTGGGGGAGCGAGAAGGATGGGTCACCGCTCATTGTTCGACCGTCGAGGTGGTGACGCCCTATGACAACGTAACCACCATCATGCACGAAGGCGCCAGCGGGGGCGGCAAGAGCGAAATGCTTCAGCACGCCCATCGCCTGCCCGACGGTCGGCTGCTCATGGGACAAAACCTGGTCAATGGCGAGCGGCGGTATCTCGAAATCCCGCGAAGCTGCGAACTGTATCCGGTCACCGACGACATGGCCCTCTGCCATCCGGACCTCCAGAAAAAAGATGGCAGACTGTGGGTGGCCGATGCCGAAAATGCTTGGTTCGTGCGGGTCGACCATATTACCGAATACGGGACCGACTTGGACCTTGAAAAAATGACGGCCAAGCCATGTTGCCCACTCCTGTTCCTCAATATCGATTGTGTGCCGGGTGGACGGGCCCTCATCTGGGAACATGTGATGGACGGTCCCGGCACGCCCTGCCCGAACCCGCGGGTGGTCCTGCCTCGCGCCGCGGTGCCCGAGGTGGTGGATAAACCGGTGGGCGTGGATGTCCGCAGCATGGGAGTGCGCACGCCACCTTGCACGCGGGAACGCCCCAGCTACGGTATTCTCGGCATGCTGCACGTGCTACCGCCGGCACTGGCGTGGTTATGGCGATTGGTTTCCCCTCGTGGTTTCGCCAATCCGAGTATTGTGTCGGAGGCCGGGCTCAGCAGCGAAGGGGTGGGAAGCTATTGGCCGTTCGCGACCGGAAAGAAAGTCATTCAGGCCAACCTGCTGCTGGAACAAATCCACGATACGGCGAATACGCGTTATGTCTTAATCCCGAACCAGCATATCGGCGCTTGGAAAACCGGCTTCATGCCCCAATGGATCGACCGGGAATACTTGGCCCGGCGAGGCAACGCCCGATTCCACCAAGATTCGCTGCGCCCCTCCCGTTGCTCGCTTCTCGGCTGGGCTGTCTTTCACATGCGCGTCGAAGGGACTCAAATCCCGCATTGGCTGCTCGAGGTGAACACGCAGCCCGAGGTGGGAGAAGAGGGATATGACGCGGGAGCCACGATGTTAAAGGACTTTTTCAAGGAGATCTTGCGCGATTTCGAAAGCCCCTACCTATCCCCCCAAGGTCGACGCATCATCGAGTGTTGTCTCGACGATGGGACTGTCGAGGATTACGAAGCGTTGATTTCGCGGAAATAGGTCCCGCCAGCATCCGTAGGAGAAAAAGGGGCCAGAGAGACGCCAGCCTCGCTTTCTCCTTGACACTGTCGCAATGCAAACAGCTGCGTCATTTCCAAACGAACGTGCCGACCGTGCGAGCGAACGCAACGCCGACGCGTTTTGCTGGAACGTGTCAAGCGATTTGGAAATCAAGGATGCTTCGTGTACGAACTTGGAACCACCACGGTGCTTTCCGCCGGTGCAAGCTGGCACATTTCAACTTCTGTCAGGACGTTTGGCCGAGTATATTTCAGGCGGTTGGATTTTTCCGGGTGGAACGCTGCCCGACGCAAGCCGTCCTCCCGTTGGTCGGACTCGCGGCGGAGAAAGTCATCCGCGACCGGTATAGTATACCGGTCGCGGATCTTTTTACACCAGCATCCGTTTGGCATGTGGGAAAAGAGGGAAGTCAGGGCGTGGCTTTTTGGGTTTGGCTCGCGAAGTCTTTGTGGTAGACTAAGCCATGGGCCACCTCCGAGGCCACGGGTTCAGGTGGCATACGACACTCGCCAACTACCCTCCGGCGGGTGTCATTCCTGACATCTGATCGCATACTAACTCAAAGTGTAAGCGTTTCGCGCCCTTCGAACGGCCCAGACGCTGGAAAAGCCCTGGTTTCAGGTCGTGTCCAGGTGGATCGACTTTGAACCCGTGACGGGTGCAGTCATGGCCGAAAAGGCGCCGAAAGCCGGGCTTTACCAGCTAGTCGAGACGCGAAGCTTACAGTTTGAGATCCTAAGGTATCGAACGGGGGTCGAGCGGGGAAGCCGGCCAAAAAGGAATCGACGCACCCCTTACATACCAACACCTGCGAGAGTGGCGGAATTGGCAGACGCGCTGGATTTAGGATCAAAAACGAGTGTTGCCCTTTGACTCGCTAGTGTCCTATCCTCTATAAATGCAGCATGAAACGAGTGTCGCCCTGGTGTCTCTTGTGTACCCGGGGCTGGTTTTATGGTGTTCAGTGGGTACGATTCCTCGACCGTACCCAGTTTTGAAAATGCTGGTACGGGGTAGCTCCCGGGGGCCGGTCGCGCGTTGTGTTAGATTCTTTTTGCAACGGGAGGCCGGGGCCAGCTAGAAAGAGGCAATCATGACTAAGGATCTGGAAGCGGCACTTGAGCAGAACCCGCGGAGTCTTAATGCGGCATACGAGAAGGCGACCGACGCGGTGCATGCCTTTGCAACGATCCCCAAGGAGGCGATCCCCTGGGTGCATGCCCGGGCAACAATCGACGAGGTAACGAGCGACGGACAGCGCAAGGTGCAACCGGTGATTAAGGAGTTCCAATCTCGCCAAGAGCAGAAACTGAACCTGCTCGGAGAAATCCGGGATGAACTGCGGACGCGGCGGGATGGCGAAGAGGACGGCGAGAAGGCCCCAGAAGGATCCGGGGCGAGCGAACCCAAGGCCAGGCCGAAGGACAAACGGAAGACACCCCCCCGCAAGAATGGGCGTGAGGCGATCTTTGCGCACACGCTCCGCGAGCACCACGGTTACGAGAATGGCGAGATAGAGAATTACGCCCCGATTCCCTTCAAGGATCTCGGGAACAAGTTCGCTGAGCTGACCGGCCGGCCGTATGATAACGTGAAGGGCTTTGTGTCGGATTTTTTGAAAGAGCATTTCCAGACAGGCACACAGAAACCATACGCCAGCTATGAAGAGGCTTGTAAGGGGCAGGACAAACTTCGACGTGTATTGATGAAGCTTTCCGGGGACGGCAAGGCCTTCGGGGTCCGGCGTGACGGTTAGCCAACAGGCCGAGTTAGCGGTGTGGAGTTATGAGTTAGCGGCGCCCCACTAACAAAAACAGCAAAATCCCGACTTTTCTTTTTTTGACATAACCCTGGTTCTCACCAGGGTTTTCTTATGCGCTGACGGTGCGTTCCAGGTGCTTTTTCAGTGCCAATACGCGAGTTAGCCACCTCTGGGTAAAGGCCGCACACGAGACGGCACTACCGGCACGGGGCCGGAAGTAAGTAGAGCACTGAACAGAAAGGAGTTGGTTATGGCAATCGAGGAAAAGACCCGCGAACGGGAGCCGATCCGCCGCGACGCGGCGTACACCGTCGCGCAGTTCTTTCACGCCACCGGGATTAGTCGGAGCGGTCTGCGGCAGCACGAGGGTCGCGGACTAAAGACCGTGAGGGTCGGTGGCCGGAAGTACGTGCGGGGTGAGGATTGGCATGAGTACCTGGTGGGTGCGGGCAGCACGTCGGCACAACAAGACAACGTTACTAACGAAAGGCCATAAATCGTGGACAGGCCAACACTAGGGCAACTGATAAAGGTAAGTGAGCTGTACGGCATACATACGAGAAGAAAACAGTCAACGAATGGCCGACGACATTGACCATTCAGTTCGATCGCAAGCCGAATGCCAGCACAGCGTTGAGCAGGAGTAACCACAGCAAATCGAGATAGCCGACCGGCTGTCTCTATCTAGTAACAAGGGAGACATACTATGTCTACTAACAATGTACACGATAACGTTCCTCATCCCCAGAATGATTCGGCGCCTGAAACGTCCGCGGACGAAACCCAGGCACCCGATCCCGCTCCCGACCCGTTCAACCCCGAAAGCCTGCGACTTAACCAAGATTTCGGGTCCAGCGTTGGCGTGAAGAGGGTTGTGACGACGGTCAAATGTCGCAAACCCAACCGCCAAGAATTCTTCCGAGTCCGGCCGGGGGAGGATTGGCGATTGGAAACCGCCGCCTTCGAGGACAAGGTCTTTAAGGAAACCTATCTGGTGGACCGCCCGATGTGGTCGGAGATGGGAGACGAGATCGTTCCAATCTGTTTATTCACCGCGATCACTCGTCAAGGCGATACGTTCCTTTGGCCGTGCAAACTGCCCAAGGGCGATGGTCGGTCAAATGACTGGTACGATTCGGCCTTGGCGGGGGCGCAGCTGGCGCAGTCTCACTGGATTCGCCTAAGGGCTAAGATGGAAGCCAATTGTTACGAGACCTACCAGGCCGTTTCCGAGTTGACCGAACCAGAGTGGCCGGAGCTATCGTTTCACGAATTGCTCAAACTCTGTTTCAAGGACCGGTTCATTCGGTCGGTTGACCACCCCGTCCTGAAACAATTACGCGGTGAGGCATGACGGTCGATCCGCTGCGGCAGTATCGCCAGGTGTGGGCGTGCGACTTCGAGTTTCACGCTCCACCGGGTGAGCTGCCAGAAGTGATTTGCATGGTCGCCCGAGACTGTCGATCTGGCCAGTTGTTGCGCCTCTGGTCCGATGAGTTGTACGGGATGCGAGAAACGCCGTCCCCGATCGGTCCCGATTCGCTATTCGTTGCCTATTACGCATCGGCCGAGGTTGGTTGTTTCCTGGAACTAGGCTGGTCCGTCCCGCAACGGATTCTGGATCTTTTCGCCGAGTTCCGTTGCCTCACCAATGGCCTACCGGTCCCCTGCGGCAATGGCCTTCTCGGTGCGTTGGCCTATTACGGTTTGGGCGGTGCGGATGCGGTCGAGAAAACCGAGATGCGAGACTTGGCGATTCGAGGTGGACCGTTCACGCCGACCGAACAAAGGGCGTTACTAGACTACTGTCAAAGCGACGTGGATTCCCTGGTTCGGCTATTGCCGGCGATGGTCCCGGGGATCGACTTACCCCGCGCTTTGCTCCGAGGCCGTTACATGGGCGCCGTGGCGTCAATGGAGCGGACGGGAACGCCGATTGATGCCTCGACCTTGGAGGCGTTGCGGGAACATTGGACGGCCATTAAAGGCCGGCTGACGCGGCGGGTTGACCAAGATTATGGCGTGTTCGTCGGTGGTGGTCCTTTCAAGGTGGACCACAAGAGCGCATTCGGCCAGGAAGTCCATGCCATTGCGAAAGACATAGGTTGTCATCCGCACTATCTTCAGGAGGCCGCGAAGTACGTTCACACAGGCCGTACCGAGTTAGTGCGCGAGATGCAGGCTGCCGAACGGGCAGCACGACGCCGAACCGGGTTGACGTTGAAAGCAATTCGCCGATGGGAGGATGCTGGAAAGGACTACAGCACGTGGCCGCAATTGGATGTGACTGCCCGAGAACTGGCACGAGAATACCCGGAACTGGGTATCGGCCGTGGCTATTTCGCCGAAGACGGCTTCGATGACACCGACCATGCGGCCTTGCTGTGGGACCGACTCCGTGAACCCACGGATCGGCTGCCTAAACGAGATGATGAGTCTATTCTCACCGAAGCTGCTAAGCAAGCGGCCGAGGCACCGGCCGAGCTACCTGACGAGGCTCCACTCACGTTTTCCTCCGAGCGGTTCGCTGCGTACCTGGTCCGATCAGGTATTCCTTGGCCTCGATTGGATAGCGGCCGGTTGGCCTTGGACGATGACACGTTTCGCGAAATGGCCAAAACCTATCCCGAGGTGGCACCGCTCCGCGAGTTACGACATACGCTGGGTGAAATGCGATTGTTCGAAGATCTAGCCGTCGGGGCCGATGGCCGCAATAGGTGCCTGCTATCGCCGTTTCGGACACGTAGTGGTCGCAACGCTCCAAGCAACGCCAAGTTTATCTTTGGGCCCTCTTGTTGGCTGCGAAGTCTAATTCAACCGGAAACAGGCCGAGCCGTGGCGTATGTTGATTGGTCCCAACAAGAGTTCGGCATTGCAGCGGCCTTATCCGGCGATTCAGCCATGATGGACGCCTATGCTTCGGGGGATCCCTATCTCCGGTTCGCCATTCAGGCTGGCGCTGTGCCCGCCGATGCGACGAAGGATAGCCACCCCCGCGAGCGCGAGCTGTTTAAGACGGCCGCTTTGGGGGTCAATTACGGAATGGGGGAGCAATCGCTGGCGCAGCGGATCGGTGAGCCGCCTTGTGTCGCCCGCCGGCTGCTGCGGCTTCACCATGAAACCTACCCCCAGTTCTGGAAATGGTCTCAAGCCGCTGTGGATCGCGCTATGCTTCACGGCTCCCTCCGCACAATTTTCGGTTGGACTGTCCACGTTGGTCAACAGGTCAACCCTCGATCGCTCGCCAATTACCCCATGCAAGCCAACGGAGCCGAAATGCTCCGCCTAGCGTCCTGTTTGGCGGTGGAGCGAGGCATTCGAGTGTGTGCTCCAGTCCATGACGCGTTACTCGTTGAGGGCCCCGTAAGGGCAATTCACGAAGTCGTGAGCGACACCCAACACGCGATGGCGGAGGCAAGCCGCGTTGTGCTGAACGGGTTCGAGCTGCGGTCGGACGCCGAGGTAGTCAGACATCCCGACCGTTATTCGGACAAGCGAGGAAAAAAGATGTGGCAAACCGTTTTGGAAATCTTGGAAGACCTAGAGGCCGAAACGGAAGTGGGAAGGTGGTCCGATACCCCCTTTTAACCTGGGGCAATGCCGTCCCACCGAGTTGGGACAACACTGACCATTAGTTGGGACCGTTCCGGGCACCCGTACAATCTACTATCTCCTAGTGTATCTCTTTATAAGGAAAACACGATGACTCTCCCTCCCCCGGACGACCTTAAATGGGATCGAGGGCAGCCCCCCACTAAAGGACGGGAGAAACCTCCTCGACATCGGTCCGGACAACGATTCCTGAAGGGACCCATCCCCCTAGCTTGGTTGAAGCCAGCCATGCGGCAGTCGCCCCCGGGGGCTAAAGCGGCAATTGTCCTTTGGTATCTGGCCGGTTTGACCAAATCCAAAGAAGTGCGCCCCTCCCGACGGGACTGGGAAGCTTTTGGGATGGATCGAAAAGCAGGATACCGAGGGCTGAAAGCCTTGGCGTCCGCAGGGTTAATCTCCGTCGACCGACACCGGGGCCGCTGCCCCATCGTCACTATTCACGATGTGGAGGACCACTAAATGCGGATGCCATTTGGAAAGCGCAAAGGCCGACGACTCGAGGGCATCCCGGTAGATTCCCTACTTTGGCTCCTAACGATCGACCTAACGTCTGCGCTGCAGGTCGGGGTGGAACGAGAGCTAAAGGCGAGAAGGTTGACGATCACCCCAAAGCAACGGGCGCCTATGGACCGGCGGGAGAAAACAGAAGCAGGCCCGACAATGAGTGTTGGTGTGCGGTGCACAAAACGGAACAGGCTGGGACCGATTTGCGGCGTGTGCCGTATTTCTCGGGCCGCGTGAGGGCGCATCGATGATCCCGCACGGCCAACGAGCAGAACACAATGCCCCGCCCGGCCTGCGGAAGCGACGACACGCATGGGAGACAGGGGGGCGCATGCGACGCACAAGCGTATGGTGTCCCTGGGGCGTCGTGCTGGTTGTGATACACAATGTGAAAGCAGTCACAAGGGGTACCGCGAAGCGGTGGTCCGTCACAGTCCGGGGTAAGCCCAGCGGCGGAGCCCCGAGGCGCTACCCTGGGGGGAACTGGCGCGTGTGTAAAACAGCAAGGGAGTCGACCTGCCCCCGTGTCACGCCGTATCGGCTGGTGCCGTTGCGTTGGCCACGTTGACTTGATTCTCGCCAACATTCACCTGAAGGGCCGGTAGCGCCATCTTGCGGACCATCGCCAGTGTTTTCATGGCCGAGAGAAAACGCCGATGGGCGTGGTCTTGTCGCTTCAGATGGTAGTTGGCCTGCTGGGGATTGGAGTTGCCGGACTGAGCGTACCGCACATCGGCCTCTTGGACCTGCAGCCAACACGCGACGACCCGGTCCACCAGGAGTTTTTCCGCGGGCGTGGGGTTGGGCCCTTCCAGTTCCGCCCGCAACGCGGCGAGTTTCCGCTTGAGGCCTTCTCGGAAGGCGAGATTGTCTCTACCCGCCATGGATTTGCTGATCGAGTCCTCGACCTTGCGCTCCAAATCCGCGCCCACCGCCTTGCGAATGGACGGGATGTATTCCAGCATGACCCGGAGTGCGGGCATTGCCTCTTCATCCCCGGCCTCGGCGCGGTGGATGACGTCCAGCATCGCCTCCTGGCTTGTTAGGAGCTTCAGGTGATCCTCATGGTCAGACACGCCGCCGTCTCCATTCACCGCGATGACAATGAAACCCGGCCGCAACCATGGTGGCCTGTGCGATGAGATCGGCCATCTGGCAGACGTTGTCGACCGAGGCGTCGATGGTGTCCATTTCTTCCTGTTCCAATCGCCAGGATTCCCGTTCCTGGTGCCGTCGCTCCCGATTGATCGCATCCACGCGGGCCGCCATCGCGCCCACCTCGCCGCCGCCCACATATTCGCGGACCACGCGGCCGTTGACCTTGCGGGAACGGGTGTAGTATCGCCCCTTTTCCCAGCCCATTATGTTACCTTTCATCAAACATCCCGGACTCTGCACCGATTGTAGAAACTTGGAGCTCAGCCAACAACAAGTTACGCACAACAGCGGATCGAAAATTGCGAAAAAGGACCTGTTAAGCCCATAATTGCGTGGCCGATTGGTCACGTCAGGCTGTGTATAGCCTGACGACGGTAGATCTAGCGATATGCGGCGCAATCAGCGATCTTAGGACAGTCCTCCGCGCCGCTAGTCACAGACCCAAACGCGTTTCAACGTCTTCGTACGACGGGTCTTCCGCATAGAGCTTCTCGAATTCGCGGCGGGCGCGGGTGGCGCGGCCGAGGTCCTCGTAGACGCAGGCACGCTCGTAACGGATGGCGCGGAGCAGGTCCTCGTCGCGGTTTTTGGTTTTGCGGAGCGCCGGGGTGAGCACGTCGCGGGCCGCGGTGAAAAGGTCCAGAGTGCGGAGGGCCTGGGCCTTGTAGAGCATCAGGGCCGCGTGGACGGAGGACTCGTTGTCCACGTCGCCGGCCAGCTGGACGAGCTGTTTGGCCAGCCGCTTGTTGTGCGGATACGCTTCCGTGAGCAGCTCGGCGATGGAGAGATTCACGACCACGTCATCCGGCATCTGCCGGCGGAGCTTCTTGAGACAGTCGAGGGCGTCGCGCACGCGGTCCCGAGCCTGGTACGCCTCGGCGAGTCCGAGTAGGACACCGCGCCGGCAGGGGCGGATGTGGGCGACGACGAACT
>JBNJEM010000250.1:0-10445 GCA_051745935.1 Planctomycetota bacterium | reverse complement strand
ATTTGCACCTCGAAAAGCCTTTCCTCAATATGTGAAAACATGTGCAACGGACGTGCGAACGTCCGGGGATATCAGTCTTTTGCCCGTGAACGGTTACCGCAATGGAAACCGCAAACGGCAAACGGCCTGACGGGGACATGACGCCGCCCCTCCAACACGGCAACCGCGGGCGGCAAACGGCGCATTGGCGGGGGGCTCGTGTCACTGGACGACATCGGAAAACGACAACCGACACAAGGGGAGTGCATCCTATGCTTCGGCTTATTTTCATTGCATGCATCGTCGCCGTCACCGCGAGCTCCGCGGGGGCGGAGGCGTGGTTTCACGAGGACTTCGAGGACGTTGGTTCGCTGGAGGACAGCGGGTGGGACGTCGATGATGCTGGCGGCTTGGCGCAAGCGCGCGCCGTCGGCGGGCCTCAGCGCCTCGCGGCGAACTTCAACAGCCGCGAGTACACCACCGTCCGCGTGTACGCGCGCCTTCACCACGCCACGGGGACCGTGTGGTTCAGCAGCGTCGACATCGATGGTCTGGAGATCGAGAACGGGGGCTTCAAGGCGCATGAGGGAGACCGCATCACTGGCTGGGAGCAGGATGACGTCGGAGAGACCATCTTCTGGGACGGCGAGCACGGTTCGCGTGGTGGCAGCGTCCGTATATCGCGAACCGACGCTGAGGGGATGAGCCGCGTTTTTCAGGACGTGGAATGCGAGCCGAATACGGAGTACCGGCTGGACGTCCGGGGCCACGGCGAGGACCTTCGGGGATCCGCGTACGCGGAAGTCTATGGCGTGGCGGGCGGGAGCCTGGGAACGCACCTGGCGTCCACGCCGCACATCCGGCCGCCAAACCCGAGGCTGGGTCGGCGATTGCTGGCGATGCGTCCGCGCTCGGGGGCGGTCAGCATCAGCCGCGAGGTGCGGGCCGAGAGCGACCGTCCGGCAACACTGTCGGCGGATGTAAACACCGAGGGGATGAGCAAGGGACGAATAACACTCGCGGTGGTGGATGCCGAGAGCGGGCAGGTGCTGGCCGAAAGCTCGCGGCAGGCAGATCCGACCGCGCGCGATTTCGTCCCCATGCGGCTCGGCTTCCCCTCTCCACCGGGCGTTGCCACCGAGGCGCGCATCTCCGTCACCGGGCGCGGGACGGCGCTGGTCGACAACATCACCGTGGGCGAGCTCGAGTTGACCATCACGCCACAACAGATGCATCTCGGCGCGCTGTCGGACGGCTGCGTGCCGGGCATGGTCACCGTCACCTCCGATAACCCCATGCTGGCGAACGCCATCGCGATGTTCGAGAAGCAGACGGGCGCGGAGGAGGCCGACCAGGTGGAGGTGCGCATCACCGGTTCCGACGCCCAGTGGCCGGACGCGGAGCGCTATGAGCTGACCGCGGACGCGGACGGCGCGCTAATCACCGCCGCGACGCCGAGGGGCGCGGTGCATGGGCTGATGACGCTCTTGGAACTGGTGGAAGCCGGAGGCGGGACGGTCCCGGAGTGCGACATCGTCGACTGGCCGGTGATGCCCTTCCGCGGGACCTATCGCGCAGGCGTGCCGAGCGGTCAGACGCTGGTGGACTTCTGCCGGAAACTGATGCGACTAAAGATGAACGCGGCGGTGATGGAGAGCGGAGTGTTCTACAATCTCGACGACGCGGTCGCCCGCGAAAGCACCCGCGAGGCGTTCGACATGCTCCGGTCGTGGGGCATCGAGCCGATTCCAGAGTTGCAGAGCCTTGGCCACGCCAGCCCGCAGCTGTCGCGCAACCCGCACGCCGTCGAGGGGGCCTGGACGCGGGACGAGGAGCTTGTGCTCAACGGCACGGAGCCCGTCGCGTTGGAGCACGCGAACGTGCTACGGACCGAGGCGACGGACATCGTCATCGCCAGCGCCGATAGCGCGACAACCTACGCCGAGGGGCGCGACTACGAGGTGATCGACGGGGTCACGGAGTTTCCCTACAGGCCGGACGCCAAGCCCTACCGCATCCGGCGCGTCGAGGCCGGTGGAATCGCCGATGGGGCAACGGTGTTGGCATCCTACGACCACGCGGTGAAGATGGGCGGCAGGAACATTCCCTACTGCCCGTCGGAGCCGGCGGTCTACGAGATCATGTTCCCGGCGATCGAGAACACGATCCGCTACCTCGACCCGAAGACCGTGCACATCGGCCATGACGAGCCGCGCATCGTGAACTCCGACAGCCGCTGCCTGAAGCGGGAGATGATCGGCGGGGAGCTTCTAGCCGAGGACATCTCGAAGCTGAATGACTTCGCCCACTCGGTCGATGAGGAAGTCACGCTGATGATGTGGGCCGATGCGCTCAACCCCTATCATAACGGTACCTGGTTCAGCGATGAGAATGAAAAGCAGCTTCACTTGGTGCCGAAGGACGTCGTGCAGAACATCTGGTTCTACGGCCCGACCCAGCCGCTGGGGCGGGGGAAGCGCAGCTTCGAGCACTTCCATCGCTACGGCTTCACCTTCACGGGCTCTCCGTGGGATGACCCGACCTGCTGTCGCAACTGGGGGATCGTGGCCGGCGAGGCCCGGCGGCGGGGCATGGACTGCCGGGGGCTGCTCTACACGAGCTGGAGCAAACGCTGGGCCGGGCTGGAGACGCTGGCGTCGGTGGCATGGAACCCGCCGGAGGGATGACCACGAGCGGACCGCGCGGGCGTGCCGTTGCCGTCAGGAAAGACTGGCCGAGCGAAGTGAGCGGTGAGGCCCTTCAGCGCCGAAGCTTTCTTGCCAGGCTTCTTGGCAGGCCGGCCGTTTGCCGCCCCGTGTTCACGCGATCGTTTTTCCGTGCCACCATGCTTGCCGTGCCACCATGCCTCCGAACGAGCTGCAACCGGCGTCCGGACGGTGCCGAAGATGGCGTCGGCATCAGTGGTGAGTTCCATTTTCTGTAACTTTTTAGCGAACTGAAGTAAGGCTCTTCCAGGCAATGAAGGTTGGACAACGGCCCTGTGGAGCGAGCAGGCCGCCGTCCGCCGTCATGATCCGTGCCGGTCCAACGCGCGGGCGAGCGGACTCTGGCCTTGCGGTTTGGCGGGGTCCGTCAGAAGGGATTTGTGATCACGAAGCTGGGATTCTACTTCAGACGGCTAAAGGGTTCCCATTGTCGTTTTTTTCGCGTCGCCACTGCTTGTGACGTGACGAGTTATCCCTCAAGCTCGATGCAATCGCCGCGAGACGCTTGACAAACGCCACCTCTTTCCGGTCAACTAACCCTGAACGCCGCGCCCTCCTTCGACGGGATGTCTGCTTCCAGTGGACGCTTGTCCCTGGCCACGCGTGATGGTCAAGTGCTGTGTTTCGGGCCGCCGTAAATCGTCCACATGTCGGCTCTCAAGAGAGGAAACGCATGACGTCAATCTCACGTTCACGATTGATCGCTTTTTCGCTGGCCCTGGGCGGGGTGTTGATCTCGGCGGCCTGTTCTGGGCGTTTGGCTGCCGCCGAGAGCGCTCGGCCCAACGTCATCCTGGTGATCACCGACGATCAGGGCTACGGCGATCTGGCCTGCCATGGGAACACGGTCATCCAGACACCGAACCTGGATCGGCTGCACGCGGAGTCCGTGCGCCTGACGGATTTTCATGTTTCGCCTGTGTGCACGCCCACGCGGGCGGGATTGATGACCGGCCAGAACCCCGTGCGGGTGGGCGCCTGGGGAACCACCTGGGGGCGATCCCTGCCGCGGGCGGACGCGACGACGATGGCCGAAGTCTTCCAGAGGAGCGGCTATCGCACCGGGTGCTTCGGCAAGTGGCACCTGGGCGACAACTTCCCCTTCCGACCCCAGGACCGCGGGTTCCAGGAGGTGCTCATTCACGGGGGAGGCGGCGTCGGCCAGGCACCGGACTATTGGGGAAACGACTACTTCGACGACACCTATTTCCGAAACGGCACGCCGCAGAAGTGCGAAGGTTACTGTACCGATGTGTGGTTCAAGGCCGCCATCGACTTCATCCAGGCGGACGCGGATCGGCCCTTCTTCTGCTATCTTTCCACCAACGCCCCCCACGGGCCCTTCCTGGTCGCCCCGAAGTACTCGCGGCCCTACAAGGATCAGGGCGTGCCCAGCCCGATGGCCGAATTCTATGGGATGATCACGATTGTAATGCGAGAGGAGGCCCGAAAGTGAACCACCGCATTTGCCTATCGAGACGGGCGTTCCTAGCGTGCTCCGCCGCCTCGGTGATCGCGCCACGGGCGGCGGCGGCCGCCGGGCCATCGTCCTCGAGCCCGCCAGCCGCCAAGGAGCCGTTGAGGCTGACGCGGGGCGTGATGCTCTGGCGAATCGGCGACATCCTCGACTTCGACGAGCAAGTGGCCTGGGTGGCGGAGGCAGGCTTCGAGTCGATCGGGTTCCACGCCTCGCGGGGGACGCCGGGCAAGTGGCGCGGGATCGACCCTGAAGACGCCGATGCGGCGCGGCGGCGGCGCGTCCGGAAGCTGATCTCGCCGTTTCGCCAGTGCGAGATTCACGCTCCCTTTGAGGCCGAGCTGAAGGCCAACACGCCCGAGAAGGTTTTGGCGAAGCTCGAGCAGGTGCTCCGGTTCGCGGCCGACGTGGGGGTTTCGGTGGTCACCGTTCATGCGGTTCCTCCCCCGCTGGACGTCAAAGGCGGCGCGGACAGGTGGCAGAGAGACCTCGACCGGCTCGACGCCGCGGCGCGAAAGGCCGAGGTTCGCGTCGGCATCGAACTCAATCGCGGCTTCTCGTGGCTGCGAAAGCCGCGCCGGGAGTGGATCGGCGTCACGCTCGACGTGGGACACATGTACTTCGACCACCGTCCGGGCTACCGGCCTTGGGGCACCATCGGCGGGCAGGTCCACTTTCTTGCCGATCTGCTTTTCCATCTCCACTTGCACGACAACACCGGCACGGTCGACCACATCGAGATCGGTACTGGAAAAGTGGACTGGCGCGATCTCTTCGAATCGCTGGCGGCGATTCGATACCAGGGCTCGATGATGCTGGAAATGAACCCGGACCGCGTGACCCCCGAAGGCATTCGGCGCAGCGGCGAATACGTGGCCGGTCGGTGGCCGGCCCGGGGAACGTGATTGGAGAGTACGACGTTTCCTCGTTGCCAGTATTCGACGGTATGTCCGCAGCCGAGGGGAAGCTCTATATGGCGATGGAGGACGGTGTGCGTCGGGCAGCGTTCCACCCGGAAAAATCCAACCGCCTGAAAGATACTTGCTAGTTGCAACCGGAGGAGCGAAACCATGAACGCCAGAAACTCGGATGTTTTCCGATCGGTTTTCTTGTGCTTGGGGCTTGTTTTCCTTTTTGGGGGTGGGTCTGGATCCGCCGCGGAGAACGAGGGTTTCGCGCCGGGCGACAGGGCCGCCAAAATCCTCGATGAGGCCGGTGTGGCTGGCGGGCTGATGGTTCATCTGGGCTGCGGCGACGGGCGGCTTACCGCCGCATTGGGCGCCCCGGACGGATGGGTTGTTCAAGGGCTCGATACGGACCCGGCGAGCGTGGCGGCGGCCCGATCGCGCCTCAAGTCGGCCGGTCTTTACGGCAAGGTGTCCGCGCGCCGGTTCGATGGACGCCGGCTTCCCTACATCGACGGCCTGGTCAACCTGATCGTGGTCAGCGACCCGCTGTCCGTGGAAAAGGACGAGCTTCTTCGGGTCCTTTGCCCCGGCGGTGTGGCGATCAGGCTGCCGGCCGACAAGGGACCACGGGGCATGGAAAGGCTCGTCAAACCGCGGCCCGAAGAGATGGACGACTGGCCCCACTACCGGCACGACGCCAGCGGCAACGCGGTTTCTCACGACACCCGGGTGGGGCCACCGCGGCATCTCCAGTGGACCGCCCGCCCGCGCTGGGCCCGCAGCCATGAGCATGCGGCCAGCGTGACGACCATGGTCTCCGGCCAGGGCAAACTGTTCTATATTGAAGACGAGGGCGCCCGGGGGATCCTCGTGCCGGACCTGCCGGAGCGATGGGCCTTGTGCGCCCGGGATGCCTTCAGCGGCGTTCTGCTGTGGAAGAAAAAGTTCTCCGATTGGGGCAGCACGGTCTGGGGCGGCGTGTGGCACTGCCGGGAACCGATGACTCTGCCCCGGCGGCTGGTGGTTGCTGGCGGCAAGGTTTTCGTCACGCTGGGGTTTCGCGAAACGGGAATATCGGTGCTGGATCCCGATACCGGCAAGGTGCTCAATACCTTCCAGAGCGGAAAGAACAACGACGAACTGATCTGCCACGACGGCGTGCTGCTCGTCCGCCAACGGAAGTCGATCCCCGACTATCCGCTCGGTCCAGGGAGTTCGAAAGCCGTGTTGGCCAAGGCCCGCAAGGACAAAACGCCCGACATTCCCCCGGCCTCGATGGGCGACGAAACGATCCTCGCGCTCGATGCCGAAACCGGCGAGGCGCTTTGGAAGCACCGGGAGAAACGAATTGTCGCCCTGTCGCTGGCGGCCCTCGGCGACCGCGTGTGCTACCACAACCTGGAACAGATCGTTTGCCTCGACCTTCGCCGCGGAAGGGAGCTCTGGCGAGCTGAATGTCCCACCTGGCCGGACATTACGGGAGTCGGCGGAACCCTGGTCATGTACGAGGACAAGGTCGTGCACGCGGGAGACCGGGGCGTTGTGGTGTTTTCGGTGGAGACCGGCGAGCGGCTTTGGCAGGGACCGGGGCTGCACCGGATGTCCGTGCGGCATCCTCCCGACATGTTCATCATTCAAGGAACGATCTGGGGCGGACCGATGCCTCAAATCGCCGGCTGCCGCGGCTATCCTCAACTGCACCGGACGCCCTTCGCGGCGCCCCTTGTCTCGGGCGAGACGGTCAAGGGGTTCGACCTCGGCACCGGCAAGGTCGCCCGCGAGGTGGAAGTCGGCGGCCTGCTCTCGCCGGGGCACCATGTGCGGTGCTATCCCAGCAAGGCCACCGAGAGATTCCTCATCTGGCCGAAACGCGGCATGGAGTTCGTCGACGTTGCCGAAGGAGAAAACCACGAGCGGGTTGACTGGGCCCGGGGGGAATGCGGCTACGGCGTGATGCCGTCCTACGGCCTGATTTATCTACCACCCCACCCCTGCATTTGCTACCTGGGTGTGCTTCTCGACGGTTTCAACGCGGTGGGGCCCGCGAAATCCCCGGAGGAACAGCCTCAACCCGATTCGGAGAACCAGCTCGAACGTGGTCCCGCTTATGGGAAGGCGTCCGAGCTTGAGTCTGCGAGTGGGGACCTTCAAAGCGACTGGCCCATGTATCGGCACGATCCACGCCGAAGTGGAGCGGCCGCCTCCGCCGTCCCGGCCGATTTGCGCACCCGTTGGACGGCCGACATCGAAGGTCGGCTGACCCAGCCGGTGATTGCCGGCGGCACGGTTTATGTCGTTTCGATCGACACGCACACCATCCATGCGGTTTCCGCCGACCGTGGCGAGGAGCTTTGGCAGTACACCGCCGACGGGCGCGTCGATTCGCCGCCCGCGGTGCACGGCGGCCTGCTGTTGTTCGGATGCACCGACGGTAAGGTGTACTGCCTGCGGGCGTCGGACGGCACCTTGGCCTGGCGTTTCCAGGCGGCGCCTTCCGAGGCCCATTGCGTGGTGCGAGGGCAGGTCGAGTCGCGGTGGCCGGTGCACGGGAGCGTCCTGGTCCAGAACGGCCTGGTGTATTGCTCCGCCGGGCGGTCGAGCTTCCTCGACGGAGGGTTGTATCTTTACGCCCTGGACCCGCAAAGCGGAGAAATCCGGCACAAAGGCCGGTTGAGCGGGCCGTGGTTCGATCCCGACGAAAAACCCTCCGCGCCCTACCACATGGAGGGCGCGAAATCGGATGTGCTCGTCGGCCAGGAGGATCGCGTGTTTCTGGGATTCAACGCGTTCGACCGCCATCTCGAACGCTTGCCCGGTCAACCGTTTGCGGAGCGAGGAAGCCGAAAGGTCCAGCCGCACCTGATGTCGACCACCGGACTACTCGACGACAGTTGGTGGGACCGGGGGCGGTGGACCTACGGTGCCCAGTGGCCGGGCCGCCATTACCGCGCCAACGCACCTTATTCCGGCCAGATTCTTTGCTTCGGCGAGGGCACGGTCTACACGCTGAACGCGTTTCCGGGACAGGGTCCGATGAGTCCCCGGTTCATTCCCGGCAGGGAAGGATACTCGCTGGCGGCTTACCGCCGCGACCCGGAGGGATCGGCCGGCGCCGAAGGCCGCCATCGCAAAGAGAGCGCCAAGGGCGAGCTGGTTCGCTGGAAGCAGCGGGTGCCGATTCGCGCCCGGGGCATGGTGCTCGCCAAAGACACGCTGCTGCTGGCCGGCGCGCCGGATGTGCTTCCCGAAGACGATCCGTACGCGGCGCTGGAGGGCCGGAGGGGCGCCCGCTTGCGGGCCGTTTCGGCGGCCGACGGCACGAAACTTTTCCAGCTGGAGCTGGCCGCTCCGCCGGTTTTCGACGGCATGGCCGCGGCGGCGGGAAAGCTTTACCTGAGCGCGACCGACGGCAAGCTTATCTGCTTCGCCGGGTCGGAGCCGTAGCCGCGGCTTCGCGAAAAGAGAAACGGTGTCAGGAACCGTTTTTGTGATATGGGAACGAGTCAAATCCATGTACCGTGAGATATATTTCAGGCGGTTGAATTTTTCCGGATGGGACGCTGCCCGACGCAGGCCGTCCTCCCGTTGGTCGGACTCGCGGCGGAGAAAGTCATCCGCGATCGGTATAGTTCGGAATTGAGCCACGGAGACGAACCATATCTGAAACTGTCGCCCAGTTGTTGGCAACCTTTGAATCGCCTGAACCGCAAGAACAACACGAGCTATTGATGGAGCTGCTCCGACGTAGCGGCGAGTTGCCAGAAACGTTCTTAACCGACGATCATTTGGTAAGGCTCGCGGACGATTTGTTCCAAGCACTGGACGCGGAGGAATCGGATGCCCGCGAGTCCCACCAACGGGAGGACGGTTTGCGTCGGGCAGCTTTCCATCCGGACAAGTCCGACCGCCTGAAACATACTTGCCTTATGAAGGGAGTGCATGATGACCATTCCACGCCGCCGTTTCCTCCAAACCACCGCCGGCCTCTCGGCATCCGCGTGCCTGGGTGGCTTTGCTTCGCCGACACGCGGTGAGCAGCCCAGCATCGCCGACCTGGATGTCGCGGCGGCCCGCCCCGTGCTCAAGAGGGACCTGTTCGACACTCCTGTCGTCATCGACTCGATCAAGCTGCTGAAAAAGGGCAAGGAACACTTCGTCTACGTCCGATCCAAAGACGGCGCCGAGGGCATCGCCGTCACCAACAGCCGCGCGGCCTACCTCTATCCCGTCTTCAACCAGCGCGTCGCCCCCTACTTCCGCGGCAAGGACGCCCGGAATCTCGATGACCACCTGTGGGAGGTCTACCGCTTCCGCAGCAATTACAAACTACAGGGGATCGCCCTCTGGTGCCCGGTGGCCTGGATCGAATTCGCCGTGTTGGACATGCTCGGACGCATCGCAAACAAACCGATCGGAGAACTGCTGGGCACCATTATCCGCCGCGAGGTGCCCTTCTACGTCGCCAGCGGCAACCGGCACACGACTCCGGCGGATGAAGTCGAATACCTCGGGCGGCTCATCGAAGAGACTGGCGGCAGGGCGATCAAGTTCCGTGTGGGCGGACGCATGAGCCGCAACGCCGACTCCATGCCCGGCCGGACCGAAAAGCTGATCACGTTGTCGCGAAAAGTCCTGGGTGAAGGCATCGCCATCCACGCCGACTCGAACAGCTCCTACGACCCGCCCGAGGCGATTCGCATCGGCCGCCTGCTCGAAGAGATCGACGCCGTCTACTTCGAGGAGCCGTGCCCCTTCGACCACCTGCAGGACACGAAGGTCGTGACCGACACGCTCGCCATCCCCGTGGCCGGCGGCGAGCAGGAGTTCAGCCAGCGGCGATTCCGCTGGACGATCGCCAACCGGGGCGTCGATATCGTCCAGCCCGACCTCCAGTACTACGGTGGGTTGATCCGTTCCACCCGCGTCGCCCGCATGGCCCAACTGGCCGACATGCCGACGACGGTCCACATCTCCGGCGGCTTCGGCTTCATCTACATGCTGCACTTCGCCTCCTTCACACCCGACATCGGACTCTATCAGGAATACAAACGGAACATCGAACGGTATCGCGACTGGTTCGAACCGGCGCTTGCGATTAACAACGGAAACCTCCGAGTCCCGGAGGGCCCGGGAGTGGGAATCCGCGAGGTGGCAAAGGTGCTGGAGGGTTCGGAAGCAATGAGCTAAAAGGAGCTGTTCACGGGATGGAAGGCCAGGGTGATGCCGGTAGCGGCAACTCGTGATCACAAATCCCTTATGACGTACCCTGTTTAACCGCAAGGCCAGAGTCCGCTCGCCCGCGCGTTGGACCGGCAAGGATCCATGACGGCGGACGGCGGCCTGCGCGCTCCACAG
>JBNJEM010000249.1:0-10446 GCA_051745935.1 Planctomycetota bacterium | reverse complement strand
AGTTTCTAGCGGGGAACGTGAACCACCACGGGACAAGCCCGTGGCATCCATGCGGGCCTTGCGTGTCCAGGCCGTGTAGCGGCACCCGTGAACGGCTACAAACATTTTAACAAAACTCAAACTGAAAATCGAACCTGGCAATCGTCTTCACGAAGGCGGCGGCACCGTCTCTGCCGCGATCTCGACTCGCTCCACCAGGTGCCCGTCGTTTTGTCATGGGTTCTTACAGCCCGTAACGAAACCGAGCTCTCGCTTCCAAAACCCCTTGGATCACAGGACATCGGCATGGTTTCGTCATGGGTTTTTACTCAAAGTGTAAGCGTTTCGCGCCCTTCGAACGACCCAGACGCTGGAAAAGCCCTGGTTTCAGGTCGTGTCCAGGTGGATCGAATTTGAACCCATGACGGGTGCGATCATGGCCGGAAAGGCGCCGAAAGCCGGGCTTTACCAGCTAGTCGAGACGCGAAGCTTACAGTTTGAGGTTTTTAGTGTCGAATACACGGCTTTTTCATCGCAGTATGCTCGGCAAGCTTGTCTAGTGGGGAACGGCAATGCAGTAAAGATGTTTTTCGGCGCGAACAAAAATCCGGCCGTTGGAAATGGCCGCCGAGGCGTAACAGGGCTCCCCCAGCTCGTTCACCTCAATCACATTCCGCTCCGGACCGGGCCGCACCAGTTTGGTGACACCATCATTTTCAGCCTGGCACTTGGAAACCGTGGCGGAGATCAGGAAGACGGCCGCCAGCATCGCAGTGGGCAGTATCGGAAACGGCACACACGACGCGAACCATGGCCGATGTGAATTACCGGGACACCGTACAGTGCGTCGGCTCTTGGATCGTTTCGCGGCTATGCGGCACCCGGCTAACAGTAAATCATGAACCATCGGTAAATCCTTGCTCTGACATGCGGCTGGGAAATGCGACCAGATGGCAGCCAGGTTCCGTTAAACCTTTCGTGGCGTGGGGCACCATTGGCCAGCTTTTTCGTCCCGGCCGCCGAAACCGCCGAAACGCGCGCGTCTTGGCCTTCACCACACGATAGGCAAGTTCACCGCGGCCCGTACCCCTGCAGCATGGCACGTATCGCCATGGACCCATTCTACACGACTTCTCACGGGGTAACACGGTGTGGTGTGAGCACTCGGAAAACGAGCACTTGGAAAATTCAACCTGAAAACCAGGGAGGGTTCCTCCCCAACCCAAGATCGTCGAAGTAGTCGCCGTGCGACTCCAGCGATCTTGGACGTGGCCGCTCCACTCTGCTACCGGATGCGAAACGCGGACGCCGACGGGCCCGCGAAAGCTTTGATCTTTGGGCGTTCCATGCCGACATGTTTTGTGGTATGAAAGATCGGTGGGGCTGACCGGGGCTTTTCCTGCTCCCCGAATTAGAAGCAGGGGAGCTCTGCGACTGCTACGTGCCACGTACGAAGCCTGACAAAAGAGACCGTAAGAACACAAGGAGCAATTGAAATGCATCGAATTCATTGGCTTTGCTGGAGCATGCTTGCGCTTTTCGGGACGATGGCATGCCATGATCAGCTTCGGGCGGAGCCCGTGTCATTGGGAACGCTCTTGGACGAGATGATTGATCGTGACAACCTGGCCCGGTTCCCGGTCCCGGCGTATACGTGCGCGCAAGCGAGCAGCTATGATCGGGGGTCCGTGAGCCCCGATGAGCCCGGTTGGTTCGCCAACATGGATCGCAGCTACTTCGTGCGAACGGAAGAAAACGAAGGACGCACGGAACGCGTGATGATGGATGTGGAAGGGCCAGGAGCCATTGTGCGAATTTGGGCCACATGGCATGGGCCGCGATCCCAGGATGGCGGCGGGCTGGAGGAATTCTCGAATGGTACGATCCGGTTCTACCTTGATGGTAATCCCAAACCCGCGATTGAAGGGCCTATTGCCAGCATCATTGACGGTGGAGGACTCGTGGAAGGACCGTTGTCGCAAGGCGTATCGCCGAAAACCGAATACGCGCGCCGCGGCCATAACCTCTACCTCCCCATCCCCTACGCCAAGGGGTGCAAGGTCACCTACGAGACTTCCGCGCCGATGGACGACGGCGCGCGGCGAGGAGAAGCACTCTACTATCAAATCAATCATCGCACATACGAGAATGGCACGGAAGTCAAATCGTTCCAGATGGAACAAATCGACCAGTTGAAGGAGGAGATTGACGCCGTGCAACAGCGGCTGCTCGCCTCTGGAGTGCGCGATGGCGTGGAGAAGAACGTATCTCTGGCCGGCACGCTGCCAGCCGGCGAATCCAAGCAACTGGTCATCGACCAGCCGGGGGCCATTCGGCAGCTGACGCTTGACGTCCAAGCTGACAACCAACCTCAGGCGCTCCGTTCAACCGTTCTGCGCATGGAGTGCGATGGCAAGCAGACCGTCTGGTGCCCGGTGGGCGCCTTTTTTGGCCGCGGTTACCGATCCGATCCATACCGGTCCTGGTACACGCAGGTCACCGACGATGGAACCATGCGTTCTTTTTGGGTCATGCCCTTCCAAAAGACCTGCAAAATCTCCCTGACCAATCTCTCCGATCAACCGGTCGATATCGTGCGGGGAAAGGCGGCGGTTGGCCCCTGGAAGTGGGACGATCGGTCGATGTACTTTTGCGGATCCTGGCGACAGCTCACCGAAGTCTCGTCATTCCGTGAAGGCGCGGACGCGCCGGGCGAGGGCGCTTATGACGTCAACTTCGTGGAAGTGGACGGCCAAGGGGTTTACGTGGGCGATACGCTCACCATTTTCAACGGCGCTCACGCCTGGTGGGGGGAAGGGGACGAAAAGATCTTTGTCGACAACGAAGCGTTTCCTTCGCATATCGGTACTGGAACGGAAGATTACTACGGGTATGCTTGGTGCCGGCCCGAGTACTTCGAAGCCCCTTTTCATGCCCAACCCACCGGGGCCGGCAATCTTCAGCCAGGCCTGTCGGTGAATAGTCGTTACCGAGCATTGGACGCCATCCCCTTCACTGAATCCATTCAAGTGGACATGGAGCTTTGGCATTGGCGAAAGACGATCGTCAATTATGCTCCGGCCGCATTCTGGTATGCGCGCCCCGGGGCGAGCCGCAACGTGAAACCCGACCCTGAAACCGCCGCCAAACCCGTGGCCCTGAAACGGAGCGACGTGGTCGAGGTGTTTCGTGTCAAAGGAGCCCTGGAGGGTGAAGCACTGAGGATTGCCGAGAGAACCGGCGGCACCACCGAACACCAAAGCATGGGACGTGTCCGTTGGAGCGACGAGACGCAACTCTGGTGGAAAGGGGGCGAACCCGGTGACCGCTTGGTACTAGAGTTCCCCGTCGAGGAAGCGGGGACTTACGAGGTGCTCGCGAACCTGACCAAAGCCATTGACTACGGAATCGTCACACTCGCGATTAACGATGAAGAGCCCAAGGAGTTTGATCGCTTTAACCAAGAGGTGGCTACCGACCAGGTATCGCTTGGTACGTTTGACCTGCCCAAAGGGACGAACCGATTGACGATCACCATCACGGGGGCCAACGAGGACGCCGTGAAAGCCTATATGTTCGGGCTGGACTATCTGCGGCTCGTCGCCAAGTCCTGAACGGCAGGCGAAACGCTCCACCGCCAATCCCGTGGAGCGCCGCCGTTGACGCCAACACCCCATGGCCGCCAGCTGCGCCGCGGCGGCGGCCATGGACCAGGCACGAGCCCCCCCGAGCGGCATCGGGACACTCCGGGGATCAATACGGTTCACCTTGGCCGGGTTTGCTCGTCGACCACGAACTGGCGAGGAACCCGGACCGCTTCCTCCATACTGGCAGGGCCCGTGAAACTCTAACAGCCTGGCCCGATGAACGCGACATGCGGTGGCGTGACCGGCGCGACCCCGTGGGGCCACAACCGGCCACTCCACACATTGATCAAAGCGACAGCACGAACTCCACGAGGTCGTCCAGTTCTTTCTCGGTCAACGATTCGATGTCTCCTGCGGTGGCGCCATGCTTGCCTTCGCCGATGAGTTCCTTGACCGAGGTATAGTGGCCGTCGTGCATATACGGTGCCGTGCGCCACACTTCGATCAACGTCGGCGTGTCGAAATCATCGCGGCGATCGAGTTCACTCCGCGATCCCACGTCATGTGTTTTCATGTCGGTATAAAGGGGCTCCGGGTGACAAATACTGCAACCCGTCCGCTCGGAAAAGAACAATTCCTTGCCGCGCTTGGCCGATTCGCTCAATTCTCCATCCACCAAATGCGGACTCGGCACGGCTTCGAGGCGTTTAAGGTATTGGTCGATCGACTCGGGCACTTTAGCTTCTTCGGGCGGAACGGCGAACTGGATGTGACGAATCCCGGCTCGCACCGCGTCCTCCGCCGTGGCCCGAACACCAAAGCTCATCGCCGGCGGGGTCTCGTGCGCCAACAGCATGCTTTTCGCGTTTTTGGGATTCCCGATCCCGTCGTTCATCAAATCCCAGTTCAGACCATCGACCCGGGCATCCGGATGGCAGCTGGAACAACTCTGCCACTGCTGGAAACAGATGTCGGCGTCGTGGAAAAACATTTCCCCCCGACGTCTCATCGTCAATTCAGGTTCGGGCCCCAATTGGATTACGGACACCTTGTCGTACCGCTTGCTTTCCAAATCCACCATCGCCAGGGCGTCCCCGAAATAGACCGCCATGTAGACGTTCGAGCCGATCACGTCAAAGCCTCGCGGCCCTTTAAGCAAGGGCTCTTCCTCATCGACCAGCCCGGGCATCGAGCGTTTGCGTAGTCGAATTCGGTCCCGCAAGTCGACGAGAAATGCCAGGTCATTGGGCACGTCGGCGACGGTCGTGGAGGAATAGGCTCCGGAGGCGTCGGTTCGTCCCTGCTCCCGCGCTTCTTCCAGGGTTTTGGGCACGGCGGCCAGCTTCTCCAGCATTTTCTTCGCGTCAATGACACTCAATTCATGAGAGCCGGCGTGCGACACGAAGATCCGAGCCCCGTCAGCCGAGGTTTTCACGGCGTATGGATTGGCGGCTCCCAGATCGATTTCGTCCAAGAGGACGGTGTTGATCAATGTCCGGTCGGCCACGTCGATCACACTCAACGCATTCGTGTTCATCCAGCCGCGTTCAAGCTGCGTGGTGGGCATGCGGTAGCGCGACAAAACGTGAACGACATACGCATACTGGCCATCCGGCGAAACACACACGTCGTAAACGCTGGAACTGCCGTTGGGCAACCGCACCGACGTCGTGGAATGATCGGCCATGGAAATCACGGAGACTTCCGCGGCCACGGTCTTCGCATCCGCCGCGTCAATCGGCAACAGGTTGGAAACCAGCACCGTACCGCCATCGGGGGTGACGGCCGAGCTCACCGGCTCGCGCAGCACCGGGACGCGGTCAACTTCCTTCCCCTTTTCGAGCGAGACAATCGACACATCATTATCAAACCGGTTGCAGACCACCAGTTTCCGACTGCCCGGAATCAGCGTGGGCCCGCCCGGTGTGTGGCCAACCGGAATCTTCTTGGTAATCTTCCCCGTATCGCTGTCCGCGACACAAACCACGCCCCGGGGGCCCTCGCAGGTAATATACAGCTCCTCGCCATCCTCACCGACGGCCAAGCCGGTTGGCGGAGCGGGGCAGGCGATGCCACGTTCCACCTCGCGGCTCTGTATGTCGAGCACGTCGATCCGCTCCGCATCGTGTTCCACCACGTAGAGAACCTCTCGCGAGGGACCGGCCACGACGTCAATGGGCCCCACATACTCCCCTTCCTCTCCCCGGACCATACTCAACGCCAGCGTCCATACACTCAAAAGAAGTGTCAATCGAAGGGTTGTCCAAAAAACACCAGACTCGTAGTCCACGCGGAAACTCATGCCATACCTCCCATAGGTTAAGAATGCACATCAGAGCAGAGGGGTGATTCGCGGAATGCTCAACAGGTGTGTCGATACGATCTACACGTGCCGCTACAACGGTTTCTATCATAAACAAATTTTCCGTCAATTCCGAGTGTGGAATGACATTCCAGCCCGAAATTCCACTGCCAGGAGGTCCCGGTCGGTCTCCGGGCAGTCTCCGGCCCGCTCCCGCCCCCTTTCCCGCCCCTAGTTCATGTCCGTCTGGTCCCCCTATACTCTATTACTCGATCTACCGGTCGCGGGTGACTTTGTCCGCGCGCGAGTCCGACCAACGGGAGGACGGCTTGCGTCGGGCACCTGTCCACCCGGACAAATCCGACCGCCTGAAGTATAACAGGCTGCGTTGGGTCGAACCGACCGGTCTTCATCGCGGGCCCGACGACGCGGCGTCAATGGATGAGCCATCCAATCACGACCCATTCTAGCCAATTTGCAACGAAAAAGGGGGGGCTCGTTTTTTTCTCCGGAGCTAACCATTTATGACTGTGACCCGCTTGGAACTGGTTCGTGGACAGATTGAATTTTCAAGAACGTACACGTTAAGCCTGCTCGCGGATATCGACGAGCGGGACTGGTTACGACAGCCGCGAGAGGGCATCACTCACGTCACCTGGCAAGTAGGACACTTGGCGATGGCCGAGTACGGTCTGGGACTGTATTGCATGCGGGGCCGGCGAGCGGAAGACAGATTCCTGATGCCCAGCCACTTTCGCAAGAAATTCAGCAAGGGTTCAATTCCTGATCCGGATCCGACGAACAACCCTTCGCCGGCCGAGGCGCGAGATGTTTTGGAGCGAGTCCACGTCCAGGTCCTAACGGAACTGCCCGGCTACACGGACGCAGATCTGGACGAGCCGGCTGACGAGCCCTATGCTTTATTCCCCACCAAACTGGGAGGGCTTTATTTCTGTGCCTCGCACGAGATGATCCACGCCGGTCAGATCGGCCTACTCCGCCGACTGCTGGGGAAAGCAAACATTCGGTAAGTGGGCCTACGATTGAACGGAAGATTTTTCTCCATGTCGCACAATCTGGGCCAGCGGAGGGAGTCCTGAAATGTACCGGCGCCACCCGTTCAGCTGCTCCTGAGTCAGGCTGTTATCCCGTACGATTTCGTGACGCAACAGTTTGCCGGTCCCCGCCACCTTCACCCGGACGTTCAACCGTCCGTTTTCCAGGTAACGAAAGCCAACCTCGATCGGCGTATTCTTGGCCAATCCGGCAGGCAAGTCGCGGATGGAACACTTTCCGATTTGCGAACAATGATCCGGGTCCGTGGCTTCACCTTCCACAATCCGAACCAGGACAGATCGCTGACCGTGTTTCTGGGTTCGAAAAACCTTCTTTTTCTCGGCGGGGAGTGGTGTGTTGCGCGGAATCAAAACCGCGTTGAGCACCCGTTTGGTTTGGGACTCAGTGGCGACAACGCCCAGGCTATGCGAATTCACGTTTCGGACTTGAAACTGAGGGACACGGCCCTCATGCTTGTCCAACAGCAATCCGGCGTGCAACGCGGCGCCATGAGCGACGGCCTCATCCGGTGACACGCTCCGGTCCGGCTCGATGCCAGAGAGGTCCTGCAGCATCCGGCGCACACTGGGCATCCGCGTTGAACCGCCGACCAACAAGATGCGATCAATATCGGACCATTCAAAGCCGGCGGCTTTAAGTGTCTGGCGGGTGGTGAACGAGGTCCGATCGAGCAGATCGAGTGTCATGTCCTCGAATTCTTCCCGAGTCACTTCCCGGCTGATCGCTTTCCCTCGATACTGGCAGGAAAGATTCACGGCTGATCGACTCGATAGCGTCCTTTTCGCATCCTCGCATTCTCGCAACAATTGACCTTCCACGTTCTGATCTTCACGTGGGTCGAGCCCGTGCTCGCGAATAAACTCTTCCGCCACGCAATCGACCAACCTCTGGTCCCAATCTCGCCCCCCCAACTGGACATCGCCATCGGTGGCCAAAGCAACGAAGTCACGCCCCCCCAACTGCATAAGCGTGACGTCAAACGTGCCTCCTCCCAAATCGTATACCAAGATCCTGCGTGGCCCCTGATCACGTCGTTCCGCCGACAAATAGCCGTGTTGAAATCCAAAGGCCACCGCTGCCGCCGTCGGCTCGTTGATGATATCAAGCACCTCGAAACCAGCAATATACCCCGCGTCTTGCGTGGCTTTCCGTCGGACCTCGTCAAAATACGCGGGGACGGTAATCACCACCTTGTGGGAGTCGCCAATCTGATCCCGCGTGTCCCGTCGCACCTTGTCGAGCACCCAAGCTTCGATCGTCTCCGGCGGGTACCGCCGACCGCCCAAAGCTCTATGAAACATGCGCTGGCCAACGTCCCGTTTCGCGCCTTCGGCCACACGCTCCATTTCCGTCCCCATTGCTTTGACCGCTTCCTTGCCAATCACGATCTCCCCCTCGTCCAACAAGACCACGCTCGGGGTCAAACGATCCCCTTCCGCGTTGATCAAAGTGCAAGGGCGATTGACGTCGTCGAGCCGGGCCGCGACCGTATAGGTCGTGCCCAAATCGATGCCGACAGCCGGATATGGACGCTTTGTCATGAATTCGTTCACGTATCGTCAAGGGACTTCGGCACCACGATCCTTCCCAACGGAGGGGTCCGCGCGGGCGGAGCACGTCTCCGACGGCGAGAATCTAGCCGACAGCGGGACGAAACCGCCCAGCACCGCCAAACTGGGGAAGTATACCGCGCATTACAACCCTTATGCCTACTCTAGCAAGCTCCCATCAAACAGACAACGAGCTCGATTCTTCCTGCCGCCTTTCAACCGATCGTGAGCTTAGTGGCACGGCGCCCCTTTCCCACCGGCCCCGTGCCGATGGGGCTAACACGTTCTATCGTCACGCGTTGCGTTCATCGGTCGAACCAAACTGGCGCTGTCGAATTAGGATCCGCGCATGTTCCCATGGTTTCACAATCGCCCCGCATCGCATGTGCTCGTCAGCCCGAAACCAGGCAAGTGGCATGATGAACCTTCGAGGACTGGCGTATAGGCTTTTTTATACCGCTCACGGATGACTTTCTCCGCCGCGAGTCCGACCAACGGGAGGACGGCTTGCGTCGGGCAGCTTTCCATCCGGAAAAATCCAACCGCCTGAAGTATATCCTGTTTTCGTTCCTCGGACCTGGGAATTCGCGCGGGCCGCCGGCTCCCAAACAAGCCTCTCGCGAACAATAGGGTCGCATCAGGTCGCAACATGCAAAAAGACATTTATGCGCTGTAAAAGACGGGCCTGGAGACCCGTCCTACGCCGTCTTTATGCAACAATAGGATAGGCCCAGAAGAAGTTCCGGACCAATCGGGTTCATCTCGTGGGCGGCTTGTTTTCGATCGCGCTGCTCGCGGCACAAAACGGGATAAAACACAGTCGCCGCGAAGCGACCAATTCCTATCAGCTTACGGGGCGCGTGATGGCCGTTGGCGGATCCTGTCCGGTTCGCCCCTCAACCGCGCACCTTGCAACCCACAATGGGGGGGCGTGGATTTGACCGGCCCGTGCACGGCGTGGTACCAGTCGTTCGAATTGCCACGACTTTTCCGGTTAACCCCACGGTATCAGCCCCTGGAAATGGTTTGATCCACTCGCGAATTGTTCGCCGATCAACCGTTTGGTACGATGGTCCAACCCCCGCCTCCGCGCCCTGGCGGACCGTGGCCTTACGCCTGAACAGAGGCGTATCGGGTATTATCGGGGGCTTGCGACAATTATCGGGGCTTGCGACAACGCGTCTCACATTCCACTGCGGACGGGTAGGATGAATACGGGCTTTGATCTTTTTCGGTTCGCGACGTGGAGGCGAACCGACGGCACGGCCACCGCACAAAGGGATATAGCACATGGCGACTGACTGGATCCAAATCACAATGGTGGTTACCTTTTTCGGCGTATGGGCTTTAATCGGCCATATTGCCTTGCTCCACCGGCGTTCCTGACTCGGATGGGGGCTTTTTCCTTGGATACGTTACACGGTTACGCGTGAAATCTCGCGCGAAATGGCAAGAACTGGGCTAGTCGCGCGTAAAGAATCCTCCGCTCCCCAATCGCGGAGAAAGGGGCCATCGAACGTTTGAATGAAGGCCGGAGAAGGGCTGTTGGGCCGCGGCTTATTGGGCTGCCATCAGTGTTTTACAGCCCGTAACAAAACCGAGCGATCACTTCCAAAACCCCTTGGATTACGGCACATCGGCATGTTTCGTGATGGGTTCCTAGTAAAAATCCGGCGCTGTTGTGCCCCCGCCCCAATCACGGGGTGCTTGTCGTGTCAATGATTGACGCTCGAGAGTAAGCGTCCAAGTTGGACCACCTGGCTTCGACTCGTCGGAGTTGCGACGCGGAAAATGCTCAACGGCCCGATCGGTGGCACCGGCGACCTTGAAACCTGAAACCGACGCGGCCCAACCCTGGGCTGATGAAAAACCCGAAAATCGGACAAAATAGAACAAGTGGGTTGTCCCGAGTTTGTCGCGCGTGCTTGATTGAAGAGTGGAAGATTTCGCG
>JBNJEM010000248.1:0-10487 GCA_051745935.1 Planctomycetota bacterium | reverse complement strand
CCGCCGCCACCTCGTCCCGGGCGGCCAGCACGTCGGCGTAGGCCGCCCCGCCCTCGGTCAGTATCTCATCCACGATCGAGGCCGGCAAGTCGGGCCAGGCCACTCCCCGTTTCTGTCCGCGACACGGCAAAAATCAGGGCAACAATCAGCATGTCTGCTTTCGGTCTGTACTTGGTACCCCGCGGCGCGGAGCGTTCGTTCCGACAAGGTCCGGACCGTCGTTTCGTCTTCCGCCAGCAGGATCGTTTCGGACCCGCGAAGTTCGGTCGGTTCCTCGGCGGGTTCAACGGACTTTTCTTCGACGGGTTCTCAAAACCGGTCGCAGGTCTTCCGATCTGGGACCGGCCCTCGCCTGTCCTGATTTTGACATGCAAATGTCTATATGCAGCAATTGTTATGGCGCAGATTCAGTGTATATTCATTGTTGGATACAACGTTTCCTGCACCTGCAAGAGCGAAAGAAGACGGAGGTCGAACTGGCAAAGGTGACCCTTGAACGGCTCGCCACGCTCGCGGAGCCGATTGCGAAGGAGAAGACGTCCAGAACCACGGAAGAGACTGGAGGAAAGAAATGAAGCTACTCACACTTGTCGCGGCAATCTCTCTCGTCGCCTGGCCCGCATTTTGCCAGGACAATCCCAAACCCATGAAGGTCTACATCCTCGCCGGTCAGTCGAATATGACTGGCATCGTCAGCAAACATACGCTTGAGCACATCAAAATGTTCCCGGATACGGCCAAAGAATTTGCCGACCTCTTTGACGAAAATGGCAACCCCGTGGAGCTCGATGAGGTCTACGTATCACAATGGAGAGGGAAGGACAGTGGAAAGCTTGCGCCCAGATTTGGTGGCGGGAAGGGGACGAGATTCGGCCCCGACTATCCGTTTGGCGTCTATATGCATAAAAGGCTGAAGGAACCGTTCCTGATCATCAAGACCTCACTGGGCGGCTCGTGCCTCAGATACCGTTTCCGTCCGCCGAGTGCGGAAACCTGGACTCCGCCGCCCGGACACCCGGACCTGGTGGAAAAAGAAGAGGTCAAGCTGCCGCCACTTCCGATTCCCGAGAAACTGGATATCGCTGATGATTGGACCCCTGAGAAGCCTCATGCCTTGCGGAGAAGGCACATGGGCCTGAAACACTTTAAAGGTGCCGAGATCGGCAAGGTCAACGGTATATATCCGATCTACGTGAAGCGTTCCCCAAAGCAAAAGCTCAAGGGCAACCCCTTTCAAAAGGGCGATTTGATCCTCGGTGTCGATGGTTCCGCTTTTCGCGAAGACCCCATTCAACAATGGCGCGACGCGTTTTATGGTTCCAGAACCGTCGATGGCGACTGGATGATAACAATAACCCGCTGGCACGCCAAACACATTACACCGGAGGAAGAGCACCTTCTTCGAACGGCCGTCTCCAACCAGGATTATCACTACCTTGGCAGTGCCAAGATCATGTGCGGCATCGGTAAGGCCTTCGCCGAGGCGATGATCGAACTGGAGGATAAATAGACCATGCAGGATACCCCGAATATGCTGAGCTCCAGGCGCGTCTGGGGCGAGGCTGGAATACGCGCAGCATCGGAAGCTGGGACAACCTAACCGCCCTTATTTTCGTTACGGATCGGCAACGAGCTATTCAAGGAGAACAAATGACACACAAAACTAAAATACAAATGAATGAAGTGCTCAAGATGACCAAGCACGGTATCGGAGTATTGATTGTACTTGTGTCCCTGCTGGCGTCCACCACAACCGCCGGAGAAGTTTCCAATCTCCGGCTACACAAACTTTTCTCCGATAACATGGTGATCCAACGTGACAAACCTATAAAGATATGGGGTTGGGCGAAGCCGGGCGACATGGTTACGGTCCAGCTTGGCAAGGAGAAGAAAGAGGCCAAGGTCGGTCCCGAAACGAAGGTCAATGTATTCGGCCACGAGAAAGACTACGCAGGTCTTGGCCGCTGGGAAGTGACGTTCGATCCTCGCGAAGCGAGTGCAGATCCTCACAAACTGGTTGTGACTGCTGGTGATGAAAAGGTCGAACTGACGAATGTCGTTTTCGGCGAAGTCTGGGTCCTGTCCGGCCAGAGCAACATGGCCTTTCCGCTCGGAAAAACCAACGGCAGCGATATGGTTAAAATGGCGAACAATCCAAATCTGCGATTGTTTTCCATCACCGGCAATGAACAGGCCTCGCTGCAGGATGACATCCGGCCCGAGGCGATCGACACGCTCAGCGGCGGTTGGGACGTTTCCTCGCCGGAGACGGCGAAGGATTTTTCCGCCATCGGCTACGTGTTCGGATTCTACCTCCAGCCCGCACTCGATATCCCGGTTGGCCTGATCAAGAATGCCCGTGGCGGCGCGTCGATCGAAAGCATGGTGCCGGTCTACAAGTTTGATGAACACCCACTGGCCAAAGCCCATGCCGATTATATCAAGAAGCGGATGGCCGAGTTCGATCCGGAGGCCGAGGCCGACGAGATCTGGGGACGAAAGAAAGCCCGGGCAAAGAGCAAGGGCAATCCCGAGCCCCCACGGCCCGATCCGAACGACCTTCGGTCGTGGAATGTCCCCGGCAAGAGCCCCAGCCACATGGGGAGCGTGCACAACGGCTTCTTCGGCGTGTTCAAGGGCTACAATATCAAGGGTGTGCTCTTCCACCAGGGTCACAACAATCAGATGTCATCCGCCCTCCGTCCGAAACTCTATCGGGTACTCACGAGGCTGATGATCGAGGGGTGGCGCGAAGAGTTCAACGACCCCCTGCTTCCCGTGGCCGTGATTGGCTTCAACGCCGGCGGCACGACCCAGAACGAGCAGAACTTTGAGGCCTTTTCAATCGACGGGGGACCGTGGATCCGCGAAGCGCAGCGCCTGGGCGTGGCCGATGTGGAGAGTGAGGCACTGACCGCCTTCCTGCCTGCTTACGATGTTCAGGTCCCCGGTTTGCATCCACGGAAAAAGCGCGAACACGGTTGGCGGGCCGCCCTCTGGGCGCTCAACAACGTCTATACTGAAAAGGGCAATGAATGGAAGGGCTGCATCTCAAAACTCATCTCTGCGGAGCCGGCGGGAGACGTGTTTGTTCTCAAGTTTGACAAGCGTGTCAGAACGGATGACGGGAAGGTGTATCGCAGAGACAGTATTCTTGAGGGCTTTTCGATCGCCGGCGAGGACGGAAAGTTTTACAAGGCCTATGCCCGTCACGCCGAGTGGGAGGGGAACTATTGGAAGCATGGGCACCGTGAGATCCACGTCTGGAGCCCGCTGGTCGAGAAACCGGTCGCCGTCCGTTACGCCTGGGCCAACAGCCCCATGGGCAATCTCTATCACGATGGGGGTCAGGACCGGCCCTTCCCAAGCTTTCGCACGGATGACTGGGACTTGCCGATCAACCCGGAACAAGGCGAACGGGCACTGGACCGCGGACAGCAAAGAGAAAGAAAAGCGGACGCCCAGACGCGACTGGAATACCGCAAGCTTGAGGAAGCCAAAAGGGCCATGGAAATTTATGAACGTCTGAAGACTCTCGGCCAATCTCCTCGGTGATAAGAATCAGCAGCAAAAAAACAAGTGAAGGCAATCGATCTGAATCAATGTGAACGACTGCCGAAAAAGGAATATACCATGACTCACACCCAAGCAAATAACCGATGTCTGCGCCAGAAGGCGGGACAGGCAACGATGACGTGCTGTCGCATGTGTATGGCCCTCACGATGGCGCTCACAGCCTTCACGCAAAGCGCGAATGCTGCCGATTCGAAGGACAGTATATGGAGTGGTTGGAATACCTATGAACCCGATACCAGAGCGCTCGGTTACGCCTACATCAGCACGCGAGACAACAGTTACAATGCACCCGGTGAGTCAGAAACCGATCGCATCGCTACCTATCGCGTGCCTTTTGCTCATGCGGGCACGTATGACTTATACGTTCGTAGCGAAAATGCGACTATGGTTTTTAGTAAGGTGTTCGGCCATGATTATCAATGGCAGGTAGTGAAGAACCTGAAAACGGCAGAAGGCGAGTATACTTGGGTCAATTTCTCGGAGAGGTTCGGATTGAAGCAAGGGGATCTGACCTACACCGTTGACGCTCCGGGTACAAAAGTTTTGGGTATTGCCAGCCGTAATCGGGGTAAGCGCATCGATGCGTTCGCGTTCGGTCTTGCGGACAAGACGTATACGGACGCGCAACTGAGCGCCGCCGTGGTGGGAAAGCCCGGCCCGGGGCTGATCGGCTTCCAGGCCGAGAGTGCGGTGTCGTTCGGGACCGAAAAGCTGACCGAAGATGGTCAGCGGTTGAGGGGGAAATACGAACAGATGCTTGCGGCAGCCTCAGCGGAAATCGAAAAACAGTTGCCGTTGATTGATCCCCAGAAGCAAAAAGCCTGTCAGGATGCCTTGGCGGCTCAAAAATTGCAGTTGGTGACCTACCAAGTGCAACACCGGTCGTGGCGACGGGGGTATTTGCACAAAGTGACCGGCCTCAGGTCCGCGCGGGAGCGTGTGGAGGAGGCGCCGGGTCGCGTGGCAGATGCGGAGATGAAGCTGAAGAATGCACTGGCCATGGATGATGGCCACGAAGACAAGGCCAGAGCTGTGGAAGAGGCCCGAAAGCGATTGGAAAAGCCAAACAAGAATGTGGTAAAGTTCCGGCAAAAACTTGCCAGAGCCGAAAAACGAATCGTTCAGGCCAGAAAAAATAAGCCGAAATTGGATAAAGAGCTCAAGGTTGAGGCCGATGCTCTGGACCAGGCCAGGACGACCGCCATGCAGGCGGTGCGCAAGCTGAAGGTTGACGAGCTTTTGGCCAGCGATTCGCTCGACGAACAACTTGCCACCTATGCGGTGATTTCATCGGCATCCCCGTTCAGGCTTGCACGGTATGCTGAGCAGGGCCCGAAGCAGGAACAACGGATCGAACAACTGCTTGCGGATAAGCAACTGATGATCCAGATGCTGGTCGCGGATGGCCCTGACGAAAACAAGTATGGACCCGCGCTTGAGATTTATCAGGCCATCCAGAAAGCGAGCGGGCGGGCCGGGGAAGGCCTCTTCCAGCGGCTGGCGATGGCTGTCGCCCTGGAGCATGCCGAGGCGATCAAGCTGTCCGTCCCAGAGGCGGATGGGGATGAGCCCCAGTATGCCGACCCGGTCCAGCGCTATCTCAGCTACGAAAAGGCTTACCGCGCCGGTGAGCTCGACCCCGGCTTCGAGGGGCTGGACACATGGAGTTTGCGGATGGTGGTCAACGGTGACGAGCCCGACAAAATCAGCGCGTGGGGCCGACAGATGCTGCGCAACTACCGGCCGGATCTCGTCACCATGGACGACTATGATTGGCGTTATGTGAAGTCCGTTAATACGGAGATCAATTACACCAGTAAATTCCAGAAAATGGGTTGGGATCGGCCCGATCTGCAGAAGTATCAGAATATCCTCGCCAACGGCGGGATTTGCGGTCGGCGGGCATTCTTTGGGCGGTTTATCCTCCGTGCCTTCGGCATCCCCACCACGGCCAGGTCCCAGCCGGGGCATGCCGCCCTGGTTCACTGGACACCCCACGGTTGGGCGTCCTGTCTCGGCGGGGGCTGGGGCGCGGGCCACAAGGCGATTTTCAATCATTACCCGACCGACCTTGACTTTCTCGCCAGCACCCAGGCGCGTGAGAATCCGCAGAGGTTCATGAAAGTGAAACGTGCCCAATGGATCGGGAAGGCCCAGGGCGAGGGAATGCAATACGGCTACCACGACAACGTTCGACTCAGGCATATGCGAAAGTATGTCAAGCAGAGCGTGGATGAGATCGACGTGCCGGGGTTTTGGAACACCGTGGCATGCATCAAGCAGAATATGATTATTGCGGATCTCAAGGCGAAGGCTCGTGACGCAGTCGGTGAGGACCTCGGTGAATCGAGCGAGCCCGAACTGAAAGATGCTGTCGCCCAGGTGGATATACCCGACACAGAGCGCAAGATCACCGTCGACGACAAGGGCGTGATCCATGTCCCGGCGGCGGCCAGCAGCAATCCGACCAACAACACCGACGTCATCCGCTTCATGGCGAGTAATCTTGGCGGCATGCAGCTGCACTATACCCGCTTTGGTGGCGCCGATACGTTTGAATACACGATCGATGCGCCCAAGGCCGGCACGTATCAACTCGCCGCCCGGCTGGTGACGCCTGCGCCAAAGCAGCACCTGTTTCTCAAGCTCAATGATGCGACGGATCGGATCGACATTAACTTGCCCCATACGATTGGTATGTGGGATAAACTCAAGCCCGTTGAAATCGAGCTGAAAAAGGGTAAGAACATGATGACGTTCTATCGCGGTCACTATTTCCAGAGAGGCGTGACCATCCGGGACTTCACATTGACACCGGTCAAATAGAGTCCGGATCAGACGCTACTGCTCCGGCGATAAATATTGATGCAATCATATGCACCGTAATTTGTCGTCGAAGCAGTTGGGATTGGCGATGGGCAGCTCACTTGCATGACAAGACAAAACGCTCGCCGGTCATCCAGATCGTCTGCATCAATGGACCCAATATGCCAAGGAAGCGGCCGAGAAGTACTCATACATGCTCCTTGGAATGCCAATAGAAGATTTTCATCTGGTGGCAGACACGATTATTGAAGTTATTGAAGGGAAAGATCCGAATTGGACCAGCTACCATAATCCGCAGCATGACTTTGCTCCTGCCATTCAGCTGCTTGCAAGTTTAATTCCTATCAGTCAGCGCGAGCGACTTTAGCAGCCTCTGGATCTAAAGCGTGGCCTGCGCTGACGATGACATGGGAAATCTGTTCGATGGTTTCAGGCCGCAAAAGGCAGATGTTGTCGCGAATTCGTCGCCAGCTAAAGGAAGTTTCTTCATCCCAATCCCCTCCCTCCGCGCTCTGCCAATCGCCGGTACCGCGTCCCGAGGATTGGCTGACTCGTGCCACTCAACCGCTGACCGTTCCGGAGTTTGAAGCGTTGCGCCGGTGTACCGAACGTGGAAAACCATTCGGATGTCGCGAATCGGTCACTATGACGGCTGAGAGACTAGAACTGCAGTACACACTCCGCGCACGCGGGCACCCATTAAGGCAGAGCTGCCCCGCTTGAAACACCACCGTCGTGTCACGAATACGTCGACACCGGTTGCCATGTCGTCGCGCAGACTCAAGAACGAATGCCCCTTATCTATCCTGCCTCACCTGCCCGCAAAAATGTCCCAATCCCCTTTCCCCCTCTCTGAAGACGGGACATTTCGGCCTTGGCAATGATCGACAAGAATGGCGTGCAGTAGAGGAAGCCGAGATGAAAGATGCGGATGGTTGGTGCGATAATTGGGAGCTATTTGTCGAAGAGCTTGAGCGTCGCCTGCAAAATGCTCCTACTACCGAGGATGTGACCCTCTTTTTTGCAGGTGCTACGGTACGATGGGCGGGCGTCATCGAACGAATTGTCTGTATGTCTTCGCATTTCGATTATAACGAGAACCTTGGCTGCCGTGGGCTTACCCTGGACCAGGCGGCAGGTGATCAATGAGGTACCGGGGCATGAGCATTCGCAGGTGCATCTTCGTGCCGTGGCCCTTGCGGAGCCCATGGTCACGATTGGGATACGCCATGTAATCGAAGTGCTTGTCGAGTTCGATCAGGCGGTCCACCAGCCCTTCGGTAATTTGAAGGTGGGTGTTGGTCTCGCCTGTACCGTGAATAATCAACAGGTCCCCCTTCAAGCCTTCGGCGAAGTTGATGGGCGCCGACCGACGGTATCCTTCCGCGTTCACCTCGGGGGTGTTCATGTAAATCTCTTGAAACCATGCGTTATAGAGACGTGGCTGTGGCTTCGGGGCCACGGCAATTCCTACGTGATAGACATCAGGCTTGCGGAACATCGCGTTGAGGGTGTTCGAGCCGCCGCCGCTCCATCCCCAAACACCGACCCGAGATAAATCAACGTAGGGCCGGCCACGTCTCAGCTCCTCCAAGCCTGCTGCTTGGTCGTCCGTGGACAAGGGGCCCAGGCTGCCGAAGACGGCCCGACGCCATGCCGCCCCTTTCGGTGCCGGAGTGCCCCGGTTGTCGATGGAGACCACCAGGTACCCCATGTCCGCGATGACGCGGTGGTAGTGGGCATGGACTCTTCCCCAGGCGTCCAGCACGGTCTGGGCATGGGGCTCCCCGTACACGTAGACGAAAACCGGGTACTTCCGTGACGCGTCAAAATCACCGGGTTTAAGCATCCATGCATCCATGACCACGCCGCCGCCGATGTCTAGCTGAAAGAATTCGGTTGGCCGAGCAATCAGCGACTCCATCTTTTTGCGCAGTTGTTGATTGTCTTCCAGCACGCGTACGACACGGTGCTGGTCCAAGTGCACCAGTTGGGTAACCGGGGGACTGTCAAAGGTCGAATAGGTATGGAATGCCCACTTGGCATCCGGGGAGAAGTCATAGTCGTGAGTGCCGGGTTGATTTAAGGGGGTAACTCGCTCGGGCTCTTCAGTCCCATCCAAACGTACGCGATAAAGGTACTTCTGAGTTGCATTATCCGGTGATGCGTAGTAGTAGAACCAGCCTCCTGCCTTGTCCACCACGGCGCGTTCAATAATGTCGTATGGGCCGGGCGTCAGCAGATTTAATTCCTCCCCGTCACGCGAGTAGACATAGGCATGCCGCCACCCAGCCTTTTCACTCACGACAATGAAAGCCTCTCCGTCGCGAATCCACGTGAGTCCGGCGTTTTTGCGGTAGCTGGCAACGACCCACGCCGGATCGGATTCGTGAAAGATCCGTCGGATAGCTCCGCTGCGCACATCGGCGAGCAGAAACTCACGCTCGTCCCGGAACCGGCTCAGCTTTTCAACCAGCAGTTCGTGTGAGTTGCCAGCCCATTCAACCTGCCCCAAGTAGAAGCCCTCCGCGGGTATAGAGATCGGGAGCCAGCGTGTCTCTTCGCCTCGGGAATCGACGACACCGACACGCAGCGTCGGTATGGTCTCGCCCACTCGAGAAAACCGGACTTTCTTGACTTTCGGATACGTCGGGTCATCCGGAACAAGGACCGGCCTCAGCCTCACGTCCGATTTATCCGATTGCACGAACGCAATCCATCGTCCGTCAGGACTCCAGACAGCCTGACTGTTCGACACGGCGCTGTCCGCTCCACCGGTGGTGAGGCGGGTTTTCTCTTTACGAGACCGATGGCGAACATAGATATCCCCATCCTCGAAGGATAGTACCTTGTCGCCGTTCGGTGAGATATTGCGAGATTTGCCACGCTGGTCCTTCTGCTGAGGGCTCAGCTTGGTGCGTTTTCCGCTGTCTACATCATAACGTACCCGAACCTTTTCTTTCCGATCGGGAACCGATTCCAGTACCGTGTACCCGGAGCTATCAGGCAGCCAGTCCCCGCGAAACTGCTCGGCGCGGAACTCGTTGCGGTCGTGGATCGCGCGCAGTCGGGACTCCGCTTCTTCGAGCATCGCCTCTTGGGAAGGTTGATCGTTACTATCGGTAGCGCCGACCTCGCCTCCAAGGCCGATGACAAAGAAACACAAAGAGAGAATAACTATCCTCATTGAATCACTTTCCATTCGTTTTGTAGAATTGAAGACCCGTTCAACGTTGGCCGTCGAAGAGCGTGTGACGCTATGAAATGCCTTATTCGAACGGTGCGAGCCCATTCCATGTCACGGTGTAATAGTCACAAATCGTTGCTCGTATTGGCGTTTCCGGGGACGCAAATTAGCTGACCGGATTAACCGGCTGACGGTTCAGATTATTTGAGCCCGCCGCTATCCCGCTCTCTACCCCGCTTCTGTAGATTGTATCTTGGACCCCGCGCCTTGTCGTGGCGTAGGGTGATGGTTTCTCGGAGCGAAAAGGAGCGAGGCCGTATCGTGATGAGCCTCGCTCCCAGAAAAACACATAAGGGCAAAAGACAAAAGCAGTCACCCTGATTTATAGCCTGATCGTAGCGGGTTCGTCACGCATTTTGAGCAACTGATAGTCGCCGGAAAGGGGAACGTGGAGGACGCGGGCTGAAAGTGGGCGAGAAAACCGTCCAAACCGCGCGGAAGCAATGGTAAAGGGGCGATGGAACTCACCTGTGGCGCGCACGGCGACGTGGAACTGGCGTCGCAGTCAAAAAAATGGCACATAAGCGCCGACTGTCTTGGAAATGCAGCGGGTTGGACCGATGGCTGGCCGTTCAGTACAACCTTGGAGGCGAACGGCCGGCAACCGATCCCGAAGAAGCGATTCCAGACCTGGTTTCATCTTCCTTGGTTTGGTCATCTCGCATCTAGCTTCCTGTTCCCCTTCGCTCCGCCGAGTTATGTTGCTCGGGTTCATCACTACTATGGGAACTCTGACTTTTGTCGGTCCGCTTCATTTGGGAGGGTGCTGTCGTCTGTTTCGCTCCCTGGGAACCGCGACATCTGCTCCCGGGCCTGGGTCTCTGGGTAGGTGCGACCC
>JBNJEM010000247.1:0-10516 GCA_051745935.1 Planctomycetota bacterium | reverse complement strand
GTGAGATCCGCGGACACCAGATCAAGTACGATTTCGTACTTGAAAAGACGGGCCTGGAGACCCGTCCTACATATACTGTTTGCAACGTTAGGGTAGACTTGTCTTGGAGAAAGTCTGTCCACTCCGGTGGGAGCGGCGGACTGGCTCGGAACGTTCGCTCAATCGGCTCCCACGCCGTTTACCCCTTTGTACGAGATGATCCGCCGTCCGTACGCAATGCGCCGTCCAGAACCGAGACCATGGGGGGGCGGGACGGTTTTGGGGGCGTCCATGCGGTGTTGCCGCCATTTGAACGCGGTCGCGGTGGCCTGTTTTCCGCTCTGCCGGGCTCGAGTCGACCTGGTTGCGAACTCCGACCGCTTGATCCTTTGTCACCTTTGCTTCTACAATCCCAACGGAGCCTTCATTTTCCGGTTATAAATGGAGGCGACTTTGCGAGATATCAATCAACCCTGGAGAGGCCGAGGAAAGGCGCATGAACGTCGAACAGGCTTTGACCGAGACGGAGGCGGCGGAAAAGGACGGAAGACTCTCCGCGGGGGCGGTGGAGAATATTCGTGTCTGGCTGACGAAACCGGCCTACGCCGCCTATGTGGATGAGGTGATGGCGCACATTGCCGAGCGTAAGTGGCGGCAACTGGACGATGTGTTTTGGACCGTGATCCCATTTGGCACGGGGGGGCGGCGTGGTCGCATGTATCCGATCGGTTCCAATGCGATTAACGATCGCACGATTGGAGAAAGCGCGCAGGGGCTAGCGGATTATGCGCGGCGCGAGATGAGCGAGGCGGAGACTCTTTCCTGTGCCATCGCTTATGACACCCGGCATCGGTCTCGTCATTTCGCGGAATTGTGCGCGGAGGTCATGGTGGCGGCGGGGTTTCAAGTCCACTTTTTGGACGGTTATCGCAGCACGCCCGAGCTGTCGTTTCTGGTCCGCCAACGTCGCTGTTCGTGTGGCATCATGGTCACCGCCAGCCACAATCCGCCGAGCGACAACGCGGTCAAAGTCTACTGGTCGAACGGCGGGCAAGTTCTGCCCCCCCATGATCAGGCGATCATCGACGCGGTGATGAACGTGGGGGAGATCGGTCGAGTGGATTTCCAGAGGGCTGTTGAGCAGGGACATGTCATGCTTTGCGGTGAAGAGATCGACGAGGCGTTCATGGCGGCGGTTCAGGCGCAAAGCTTTGGGGGGCCCCGCGACATTCGTATTTTGTTTTCGCCGCTGCATGGGGTCGGCGCCTCGGCCGTTTGTCCATTGCTCAAACGTGCCGGCTTTGAAAACGTCAAGCTTTTCGGGCTTCACGCCGAGCCGAGCGGTGACTTTCCCAACGTTCCGGGGCATGTCTCGAATCCCGAGAATCCCAGGGTCTTTGATGCCATCATCGAACACGGGCGGCCATCGGGCGCGGATCTGATTCTGGCCACGGATCCCGATTGTGACCGCATGGGGTGTGCCGCCCCGTTAACGCTCCACCCCGGGGCACAATGGAAGACGCTCAATGGTAATCAACTCGGTGTTTTATTGACCGACTATGTCTTGGATCAGCGCGAACGTGCCGGACGCTTGTCGAGCGAGCACTATGTGGTGAAAACACTGGTCACCACCGAAATGATCCGCCGGATTGGCGATAGCCACGGCGTGCGGACGCACGGCAACCTGCTGGTCGGATTCAAGTGGATCGGAGGGGCGATTGACCAGCATGGGCCGGACCAATTCGTATTGGGGTGTGAGGAGTCGCACGGTTACCTCGCGGGCCAACACGCCCGGGATAAAGATGGGCCCGTGGCATGCTTGCTTATGTCGGAACTCGCCGCTCGACTCAAGGCGGAAGGCAAGTCGGTCCATGAAAGGCTTGACGAGCTGTTCCAGCGGCATGGAGCTCACGCCGAACGGCTTCTGACGTTCCGCATGGAAGGATCGGAAGGGATGGAAAACATGAAAAAACTGATGGCCCGATTCCGTGCCAGTCCGCCGGACCAAATAGGGGGCATTGCCGTTGAGACCGTTCGCGACTATCTGAACTCGACGATGTCTCATGCGGGCGATACCCGCCCCTTGGACGGGCCGGTGGGTGACATGGTCATCCTTGATCTAACGAAGACGGGGAATTCAATCGCCGTTCGGCCATCGGGCACGGAACCCAAAGTCAAGTTTTACCTGTTCGCGTATACTCCCGCCGAGCAACTATCGGACTTGAAGCGGGACAAGTCGCGGCTTTCCGTGCGACTCGACGCGTTCGAAACGGACCTGCGGGCTTTCTGTGCGCGGCGCGATACCGCCGCCGGTTGAACGGGCGGCGAGGAGGTATGGAAGGTGGCGGATCAGCACGAAGAGCAAGGCGTGCCGGAAGAGCGGCTGGAGCGCGAGGCTCGCAATTTGAGGCCCGGGCAACAGCAGGCCTTGGCCCGGGTACGAGAATTTCCGCGAGCCCCTGGAGTTTATCTCTTCAAAGACCAATCAGGAGTGGTGATCTATGTCGGCAAGGCGACGAATCTACGGTCGCGAGCCGGTAGCTATTTTTTGCAAGGAGCCGTTGATGATCCGCGCACCGGCCCCTGGATCGGCGAAATTGGTGATGCTGATTTCATCGAGTGTGACAGCGAAGTCGACGCCTTACTCGTCGAAACGCGATTGATCAAGGACATACAACCGAAAAACAACAAGGATCAAAAAGACGGTCGGACATTTCCCTATTTGATGATTTCGACCCACGAGGATTTTCCACGCATCGAGGTGACTCGGGAACCGAGGGATCGTGGCGTGAAACTCTACGGTCCGTTTCCCAGCGCCGGGGATTTGCGAGGCGCGGTTCAGGTTCTGCAGCGGATATTCAAATTCCGCACCTGCGGCTTGGATATCGCGGAGGGGGATGAGCGGTGGAAGTGGTTTCGCCCTTGTCTTTTGGCGAGTATCAATCAGTGCACGGCCCCCTGCAATTTGCGTATTGGCAAGCAGGATTACCGCAAAGGAATTCGTCGCCTGCAAATGTTTTTGGATGGTCGGAAGACCTCGCTGTTGAAGCAGATGCGCGATGAGATGGCGGCGGCGGCCAAAGAGTTGCAGTTCGAACGGGCCGCTCGGCTTCGCGACGAAATTCAATTGCTCGAGACACTCGACCAACGCGGTGAATTGGATACTCACGCTCAACCCGAAGTCTTTTTCGTCGATCCGAAAAAAGGGCTCGCCGGCCTGCGAAGAGTATTAGGGCTCGAACAGACACCGCGGACCGTCGAAGGAATCGATATCGCCCATCTGCAAGGAAGCGAAACGGTGGCGAGCCTGGTCCAGTTCATCGACGGACTTCCCTTTAAGCCCGGATACCGGCGCTACAAGATACGAGCGGTTCAGGGGATTGATGACTACGGGAGTATCCGTGAAGTCGTGTCGCGACGTTATCGTCGTTTGCACGAGGAGTCGGAGGTGTTTCCCGATATCCTGTTGATCGATGGGGGAAAGGGACAATTGCAGGCCGCCAAGGCCGCTTTCCGCGAACAAGAAATTGTTCCTCCCACGCTTGTGTCCATTGCCAAGCGGAACGAAGAGCTGTTTCTGGTCGATCGCGAAGAACCGATGCGGCTGAGTCGCCATGCTTTCGCGTTGAGGTTGTTGCAGTACGTGCGGGACGAAGCCCACCGGTTCGCGCAGCATTATCACCACATCCTTCGCAAAAAATCAACGTTGGGGGAACATCGCAAGAAGAAGAGGTAACCCTCGGCATGGCAAGAAAACGCGACGCCACACGGACGCCCCGGGCTACTGGGGCCACGCCGTGCAACGGCACCCGTGAACGGTTACCACGATCTCTATTTCAACCCCAGCGTTTCGGCGTGCGGTGTCAACGCATCGATCACGAATTGAATATGTTCGTTCAAATCAACCCCTAGCTCCTCGGCCCCTCGCGCGATATCGTCCCGGTTCACCGCCGCCGCGAAACTTTTCTGCTTCATTTTTTTCCGGACGCTTTTGGGTTTCATCCCCACGATTCCATCAGGGCGGACCATGGCGCACGCCGATATGAAGCCTTCCAGCTCGTCGCAGGCGTAAAGCGTTTTGTCCAGCAGGGATTCACGCGGGCAATCGGTCACGTAGTCCGCATGCGACTTGATCGCATGGATAACATCTTCGGGGTATCCGCGTTCAGCGAGAATGGCGGCGCCCTGGAGCGGATGGTCCGGGGCCGTGGGCCATCGTTCGTAGTCAAAGTCGTGCAATAGTCCGACGATTCCCCATTTCTCCACATCTTCGCCAAAGCGTTCCGCGTAGGCTCGCATGGCAGCTTCCACGCCTAGCATATGTCGCCGCAAGTTTTCACTCCGCGTGTACTCGCAAAGCAGTTGGAATGCTTGATCTCGATTCATAAAAAGCCTCGATCGGAATGCAAAGAGCCCTCTCGCCCAGCGACTCCATCACGCCCTCCGACGTTCCGTTCACCGACGTGGGGCTTTCCCTCCCCCGCCCTGCCGCGTTGACGGGACAGCCGCGCGGGCACATGGCTTCGCGGGAAGCGATCCTGGCCACGGGCGGCCGCTGGCATCGTGAATCCCAGTGGCATTCAAGCGGCCAGGAGTGTTTGCCTTTCGGTAAGTTTTTAGCGAACTGAAGTAAGGCTCTTCCAGGCAATAAGGGTTGGAAAACGCCCCTGTGGAGCGCGCAGACCGCCGTCCGCTGTCATGATCCCTGCCGATCCAACGCGGGGGCGAGCGGACTCTGGCCTTGCGGTTTGGCGGGCTACGTCATAAGGGATTTGGGATCACGAAGCTAGGATTCTACGTCAGACGGCCAAAGTGTTACGCCTTTCGCAACGAACGTCATCATCCCCCGGGCAAGCCTGGGGCATTTCTGGTCTTTTTCAGCGGCTTCCGCTTGGGTCAACCGGATCCGGAAGCTTGGGATTCCGATTCCGCTTCGCCCTCTTCTTCCGTCTTCCGTTCACGCCACGGTTCGCCGTTTTTGTACGATTCCAATTCCTGTTTCAGTTGTTCCTCCACGTTTTCGTCACCCAACTCACACGCCTTGTTCGACCATTCCACGGCCTTCTCGAAATCACCGTTTTCGGCGTGCGCGGCGGCGAGCGTGCTGAGAATGTGTGCCTCCTTATAGTCGGTCAGTTCGCACGCCTTGCGGGCCAATTCAAGCGCTCGCGATCCATCTCGCAGCGTGTCGTCGGGTGAAGTGGCCAGGACCCAGGCGAAATTATTCAAGACTCCGGAGTCGTCCGAGCTGGATTTGAGGGCCGCTTCATAGTCGGCGATGGCTTTCTTGTGCGCGCCGATGCTCAAATAAGCGTCCGCCCGCCCGCGAATCGCGATGGCGTTTGCGGGCTCCGACTCCAGGACATTCGTGAAAACCTCGATGGCCTCCCGCGAATTCCCCGCGGCGTTCAAATAGATCGCCAACTGGAGTTCGTGACGCGGATTGCCGGAGTTGCGTTGTAGCAGGGTATTAAGGTCTTGGATTGCCTCTTCAAACTGTCCCAAGCTCGCGGAAATGGAACTTCGCAATTCCAGCGCGGCGGGAAAACCGGGGATGACTTCGAGCACCCGGTTGACGTCCGATTTGGCCAAGGCGTTCCGCCCTTCGATATAGTAGAGCCTTGCCCGCATCAAAAAGAGTTCCGGGTCTTTCGGCTCCATTTCAATCGCTTGATCGATATCCTCGAGGGCTTTATCCAACTCCTCTTGGGCTGTCCAAAGTTGAGCGCGCAGCTTGAAGGCCAGCACGTTGGGCTTGTTTTCGATGGCCTCGTTGACCTGTTCCATCGCCTCGTCGATTTTGTCCAACTTCAAAAGTGCCTCGGCGATCGCGAGGCGAGCCAGCATGTTATCCTCGTCTTTTTTCAGCAGAGTTTTGAAGTCGGAAATCGCTTTGTCGACCTGGCCCTCCTTCAGGAAATAGAGGGCCCGGGTTTTCCAAACGGCGGCACTGTCCGGATTCAATTCAACGGCCCGATCGAAATCGCGCAGCCGCGATTCTTCGTCCTCTTGCAGCTGGCCCCGCACCAGCAACGCTTTTGCCCTCCCCTCCCGGTCATTCGCCAACAGCTCAATGGCCCGTTTAATCGATTCTCGCGCCTTTTGGCGATCGCCATCGCCAATGGCTTGCAGTTGAGCCATCAGCAGGTGAGCGCGGCCGAAGGTGGCGTCGTATTTCAGAATCTTGCGGAGATCGGACAATAGCGACTGGCGGCGCTCCTCCAGTTTGGGGTTGAGAGGCATCAGACGCGTTGCTTCGACCAGCAATCGGACTTGAGGCCGAATCCGTTTGTAAAGCGTGCCCGTGAGCAGCTGGATGGCGAATGCTTCATCCTGGGGCCCCAGGCCCTTGTCAATGGCTTTTTCACACAGCGAAACGACCTCCCCGAGCTCCTCAACCGTCGAAGCCTGGAGTTGTATTTCCATCGCCTCGTCCAAAGCGGCTTGCCCGTCTTCCGTGGCTTGAACCGTACTCGCGATCACTAAGTTGCCCAAAAGCAGCCATGAAATGAGATACTGTCGTTTTGTCATGTCGATCCCTATCGCAAAAGTATATTTCAGGCGGTTGGATTTTTCCGGGTGGAACGCCGCCCGACGCAAGCCGTCCTCCCGTTGGTCGGACTGGTGGCGGAGAAAGTCATCCGCGACCAGTATATTTCTCCACGCCACCTCGACCAACCGGATGATCCCGGCGACCGCGAAAATGGTCACGGTGGTTGCGTCGCCCGCGAATGGCGTCCACGCGGTTCGACCTGTATTGAGTACGTGCCGCGGGCACGAGTGTTCCACTTAGAGCGTGTTCCGCCGGGCGTACTTCGCCCCGAGCATGCATTGGCCGACGCCCCGAGAAGGCCCTCGTACATCCGAAGTCGGGCGGCGATCCAATTTCGGGTTACCCGCTGGGACATTTTGCCCGCCCAAAACATGCTGCTCCCCCATTGGTTGTAGCCTAACGGCCAAATAAGCTGCCGTCAACAGACCTCCACGTTTCACGGGCCGTGGGCATTTGTACCTTTTTAGTGAACTGAAGCAAGGCTTTCCGGGGCGGTGAGTGGCGCCGGTGGAAATTGATGCCAGAGGGGATGCGAGGCGAGCATGGCTTGGTTGTTGGATCCTCGCCCGGTACAATCGACGACATTGGATCCGTTTCGTACGGGATTGTTGCGTGCGGCGTTGTGGGCGATGTTTCGGGACGTCATCGCCGACGGTCGGATCGTACTGCCGTTCGGGATATTGTGGGCACCATGTTATTGGCGCTCGCTAGGTTCGGCCGCGGATACCACGGCCTTGGCATGGGTCAAGGAATTCCTATTGGGTTCTTCGTCGGTGCGCGACGCGTCGACATGAGCCCGTCTTCCCGCCGGCGCCGAGCGGGCGGGAGCAGGTTTGGACACGAAAGAACGATGACAAAACCAGTCAGGATCCTCTTCGCCTCGGGAGTTTGGGCGCGGGAGCCACGGTTTGTTACCGGCTGCAAGAAAGGAATGGATGATCATGAATCAGAAGACTTTTAATGTTGCGATTATTGGCTTGGGATTTGGTGCCGAGTTTATTCCGATCTATCAGAAGCATCCCTTGGGAAACATGTACGCGATCTGCCAACGCACGCCCGAGCGTTTGAACAAGATTGGGGATACGTTTGGTGTTGAGAAGCGATACACGACCTATGAAGACGTACTCGCGGATCCCCAGGTGGATTTCGTCCATATCAATTCTCCCATTCCCGATCACGCTCCCATGTCGCTCGCGGCCCTGAAAGCCGGCAAGCACGTGATGTGCACGGTTCCCATGGCGACAACGATCGACGAGTGTCGGCGGGTTTCCGAGGCGGTACAAGAGACCGGTTTGAAATACATGATGGCCGAGACCGTGGTCTATTCACGCGAGTTTCTGTTTTTGAAGGAAATGTACGAGAACGGTGAGCTGGGAAAAATCCAGTATCTCGCGGCCTCGCACCCGCAAGACATGGATGGATGGCCTGAATACTGGGAACGCATGATTCCGATGCACTATGCCACGCACGTTGTGAGCCCCTGTCTTGGACTCTTGGACAAGCGAGCCGAATATGTTTCCTGCTTCGGATCCGGCACGGTTCGGCGGGACATCCAAGAAAAGTCGGGGAACTCGTTCGCCGTGGAATCCTGTCATATCAAGTTGAAGGATTCCGACGTGGCGGCCCATATTTGGCGGTTTTTGTACGATACGGCCCGCCAATATCGCGAGAGCTTTGATGTGTACGGCACGAAGAAGAGCTTCGAATGGGCATTGATCGAAGGCGAGCCGCACGTTGTGCACACCGCCAAAAAGCCGGAGCCGGAGATTCCCGCTCGCGTTGAAGCGCGAGATTACGCTCATCTGCTGCCCGAACCGATCCGGCCATTTACCCAAACGATCCAGGATGATGAGCACCTGTCGTTCATCCAGGGGGCCGGGCACGGTGGATCCCATCCACACTTGGTGAATGAGTTTCTCAATGCACTCAATGAGGATCGCGATCCGTGGCCCAACGCGCTCACGTCGGCCAACTGGACGAGCGTCGGCATTTGTGCTCATGAGTCGGCCACGCAAGGCGGTGGGATTGTCAAGCTGCCGGAGTTTACCTTGGCATAGGATGACCCGGTCTCGTGCCCTGTAAGGGACCGAGCGAGACTCCGCGGCATACAAGGGAGGAATCCGGAATTCACGTGCGGTGAGCACGCCGTTTCGTCACATTACGTCACGTCACGTCACGTCGTTACGTCATTGCCTTTTCATCACTTCGGTGATTTGGATAGCCGAGAGGGACGCATGTCGCAGCAATGGATGAACTGGGCCCGGCAGGTACTGGACGGAAAGCCGATTGATCGCAGGCAAGCCTTGGCGATCATGAACTCGGATGATCATCAACTGCTCGGCCTATTGGACGCGGCGTTTTCAATCCGCCGCCAACGTTTTGGCCATCAGGTACGGCTGCATTACTTGAAGAATGCCAAGAGCGGGATGTGCGGGGAGGACTGCGGGTACTGTTCGCAGTCCGCCGTCTCTTCAGCGGGCATCCAGGAATACCCGATGCTCGACACGGATACCCTGCTCGCGGACGCTCGACAAGCCCTGGCCGTGAACGCACGGACCTTCTGCATGGCCGCCAGCGGCCGGACACCCGATCCGGACGAGTTGGATCGCATGGTCGGCGTCGTGGAACGGATCAAGTCGGAAACGGATCTGCATGTCTGCTGCTCCCTCGGCATGCTGACGCTCCAACAAGCTCAACGTCTCAAGGCGGCTGGAGTGGATCGCGTCAATCACAATCTGAATACCAGTCGCCGGTTTCATCGCCACATCTGTAGCACTCATTCGTACGACGACCGCCTGCGAACCTTGCAGGCCGCTCGCGACGCGGGCCTCGAGCTATGCGCGGGCTTGATCGTGGGGATGGGCGAAACGGCGGATGATCTCATTGACGTGGCCCTCGAACTCGGCCAACTCAGTGTGGAGTCAATTCCAATCAATTTCTTGCACGCGATCGAGGGAACGCCGCTCCAGGATCAAAACGAACTTAATCCGCGCTACTGCCTGCGAACACTCTGCCTATTCCGGTTTCTCAATCCACGCACCGAAATTCGGATCGCCGGAGGCCGGGAAGTTCATTTGCGCTCGCTGCAAGCCATGGGGCTCTATCCCGCCAACTCCATATTCGTGAGCGATTACCTGACCACCAAGGGACAAGCCGCCGAAGCAGACCTGCGAATGATTCGTGACTTGGGCTTCGAAATCGTCGTCGAAGGGCATAAGTCGTCGGAACCCCCCCCGGTTCTCAAAGCAACCTGACAGGGCTCGAGCAGCCTGGACGTACCCCATGTCCTTCGCGTCCGGTAACCGTTCACGAGTAAAAGACTAATGTCCGCGGACGTTCGCACGTCCGTTGCACATATTCAGGAAAGGCCTTTCCAGGTGCAAATGCCACGGGCTTGTCCCGTGGTCCGTTACGTTCCACGCTACCGACGGGCAGGCGTGGTGTGTCTGGCCGGTTTGTAGCGGCGAGCGTGAACCACCACGGGACAAGCCCGTGGCATCCATGCGGGCCTTGCGTGTCCAGGTCATGTAGCGGCACCCGTGAACGGCTACCGCGTCCGTTTAGCCGTATGCAGGCGACTTGAATCGACCGCGGGGCCGCATGAGCTGGGCTCGCGTGGGTGAACGAGAGTGGTTAGCAAGTGCCATGTCCACGACAAACTCCCTTCCCCCCCCTCGCAACAGAAGTGGGGCACCTCCAAGACCATGACTTCAGAGAGCCAAAGTGTTACCAAGAATCTTCCTGTCCCCAAATCTTCCTGTCCTCAAATCTTCCTGTCTCCAAATCTTCCTGTCTTCAAATCTTCCTGTCCCCAAATCTTCCTGTCCCCAAATCTTCCTGTCTTCAAATCTTCCTGTCCCCAAATCTTCCTGTCTTCAAATCTTCCTGTCTTCAAATCTTCCTGTCTTCAAATCTTCCTGTCCCCAAATCTTCCTGTCGTTTCTTACCCTGGGCGGTGTAAGGTGATGGCGGGTGATATTGGCC
>JBNJEM010000246.1:0-10531 GCA_051745935.1 Planctomycetota bacterium | reverse complement strand
ATTAGTAGTTTTCTGATCGACATCGATGCCTCCTCAAACACAGGTTACATAACTAAAGGTTTCAAGTCTAACCACAAATCGGGTGAGCAACAAGCCTGGGCGGCGAAACGCCGCGCGCGCCGGGAAGCGAACGTTCACGTCAGCCACTGCGTGATGGAGTTGGCCGCGAGTCGCCCCTGGTGGATGGCATGGACGACGAGCGATGCCCCTTTGACGGCATCCCCCGCGCCGAAGACGCCTTCCGCGCTGGTCATCCAATTCCGAGTGATCAGATTACCTCGCCCATCCAATGCGAGTCCCATTTGTTCAACGAGTCCCGTGTGGACGACATGGACGAATCCCATGGCCAACAGCACGAGATCGGCATTGAGCGTAAACTCACTCCCCGCTCGTCGCCGCATGTGCCAGCCCTGGGGCCCTTCGATCCAATCGACTTCGGACGCGTGCAGTTTTTGGACCCGTCCCGCCTCACCGGCCAATTGATCGGTTTTGACGCTCCAGTGACGCACGCATCCTTCCTGGTGGGAGGAGGACGTGCGCAGGATCAGCGGCCAATTGGGCCATGGGGTTTTGGGGTTGCGATTCTCTGGAGGCTTGGGCAGGATCTCCAATTGGGTGACCGAGAGGGCACCTTGGCGAAGAGCGGTGCCCACGCAATCGCTACCGGTATCCCCACCGCCGATCACGATCACGTGCTTGCCGCGAGCGGAGATCGGGGGCGGGCCCGTGGGGCGTTCCGGATCCCCGGCATTGAGCCGGTTTTGTTGTGTGAGAAAATCCATGGCCACGTGAACGCCATCCAAGTCCGCGCCGGGGACATCCAACATCCTGGGCTTTCCCGCCCCCATGGCCAGGAGCACCGCATCGAAGGTCCGTTTCAAGTAGCGCGCGGAGAGATCTTCCCCCACGGCGACACTCGGCTCGAACCGGACGCCTTCGGCCTGCATTTGTTCCAATCGCCGGTCGATGATCTGTTTTTCCAGCTTGAAATCGGGAATCCCGTATCGCAAGAGCCCGCCAATCCGATCGCTTTGTTCGAACACGATAACCTCGTGGCCGGCGCGGGCGAGTTGTTGCGCGGCGGCCAAACCGGCGGGCCCGGACCCGACCACCGCGATGCTCCTCCCGGTGCGAGTAGCCGGTCGCAGGGGTTCGAGACCTTCGTTACCAAACATCCACTCGGCAATCTGATACTCAATATGCTTGATATTGACGGCTTTGTCGTTGTAGGCCAGCGTACAGGCTGCTTCGCAGGGCGCGGGACAAACGCGACCGGTGATTTCCGGGAAGTTATTGGTCGAATGCAGGTTGGCCGCCGCCTGTCGCCACCGTCTTCGATAGACCAGATCGTTGAATTCGGGAATGCGATTCTGCAATGGGCAGCCGATGCCGTGGCAGAACGGGATGCCACAATCCATGCATCGCGCGGCCTGCTGGTTCAACGTGTCCGGATCGAGCGGCAGCACGATTTCGTGGAAATCACCCGTACGCTCGGGCACCGGGCGTTGAGCGATCCCGGCTCGTTGAAACGTCATGAAACCTCTTGGATTACCCATAGAACACCTCCTCGGTTGCCGGTGTCCCGTCACCTCTAACCTCTTCACGTTCCCTGAGCGCCTCGAGCGCCCGGCGATAATCAATCGGCATGACCTTCACGAATCGGCCGGCCATTTCCTGCCAGTTCTCCAGGATCCGTTTGGCTTGCCGGCTTCCGGTCAGGGCATGATGTGTCGCGATGAGTTCCCGCAACCGATTCTGGTCCTCTTTTCGCCAGAGGGCTTCCAGGTCGACCATATCGAGATTACAGCGGGTATCGAAGAGTTGCTGTTCGTCGAAGACGTAGGCGATTCCGCCACTCATGCCGGCCGCGAAATTTCGGCCCGTCCGTCCCAGAACGACGACGGTACCTCCCGTCATATACTCACAAGCATGGTCCCCCACCCCTTCAACCACCGCCACGGCGCCACTATTGCGAACGGCAAACCGTTCCCCGGCCAGGCCATTGACGAACACGTCGCCGCCGGTGGCCCCATAGAGCACCGTATTGCCGATAATCACGTTGTCTTTCGGTTCAAACGACGCTTGCGGAGGGGTTCTCACCACGATCTTCCCTCCGGAAAGTCCCTTGCCCAGATAATCGTTGGCATCGCCGGTGAGGCCGAGGGTAATACCCGGTGCCAAAAACGCCCCGAAGCTCTGACCGGCCGTCCCCTTGAATTCGATCTTGACGGTCTCCGGGGCAAGCCCGGCGGCGCCATGCCAATGAGTGATCCGATTACTGAGGATCGTTCCCACCGCCCGGTCCGTGTTGTGAATTGGCAATTCAATTTCGACGGGGTCCCCGGCTTCCACGGCCGAACCAATCCGTTCCAGGATGGTCCAGTCCAGATGGTTTTCTTGCGTGTTGCTTTGCGGTCGAACGCAATGCAAAGGATAGTCGTTGAACTGGCTCGGGGGGGTCAAGACGGCGGAGAAATCAACGCCCTTGGCCTTCCAATGGTCGATGGCGCGACGACAATTCAGTCGCTCGACACGACCCACCATTTCCGTGATCGTACGGAAACCAAGCTGAGCCATAATCCGTCGTGCTTCCTGGGCAACGAAGGTGAAATACCGGACGAGATATTCCACTTTGCCAGCGAACCGATTTCGGAGGTCCGGATCTTGCGTGGCGATGCCGACCGGGCAGGTTCCCAGGTGGCACTTTCGCATGAGCAAGCAGCCCAGCGAGACGAGCGCTGCCGTGCCGAACCCGTACCGTTCCGCGCCCAACAACGCCGCCACCACCACGTCACGTCCGGTCCTAAGCTGCCCGTCCGTCTGCACGAGGATGCGATCGCGGAGTCCGTTGAGCACCAACGTCTGCTGGGTTTCAGCCAACCCGATTTCCCAGGGCACGCCAGCGTGCTTGATCGAGGAGAGCGGGCTGGCGCCGGTTCCCCCGTCGTGGCCGCTGATGAGCACTTCATCGGCGTTGCCTTTCGCCACGCCGGCGGCCACCGTTCCCACGCCGACCTCGGAAACCAGCTTGACCGAAACCTTGACCCCGGGATTGGCACACTTGAGGTCGTAGATCAGTTGAGCCAAATCTTCAATGGAGTAAATATCGTGGTGCGGCGGCGGCGAGATCAAGGAGACGCCGGGCGTCGAATGCCGCATTTCAGCGATCTCCTCGGTGACTTTGTGGCCGGGAAGCTGCCCTCCTTCGCCCGGTTTCGCGCCTTGAGCCATCTTGATTTGCAGCATCTTGGCGTGAGCCAGGTAATTGATCGTCACGCCAAAGCGACCACTCGCCACTTGCTTGATGCCGCAATTGGCCGAGTCGCCTTCCGGCATCGGCTGGTAGCGGGATGGGTGTTCCCCGCCTTCGCCCGTGTTGGCCATGCCGCCCAGGCGGTTCATGGCCACGGCCAACATTTCGTGGGCTTCCTTGCTGATCGAGCCGTGGGACATGGCCCCGGTATAGAACCGCCGGACGATCTCTTCCACCGGCTCCACGTCCTCCAGCGGAACCGGATCGGACGGCACGAAGTCGAATAAACCGCGCAAGGTATAGTTGGCCCGGGACTGATCGTTGATTTCGCCGGCATAGTCGTCATAGGCCTGCTGACTGTCATTGACCACCGCATGTTGCAGGCGAGTCAAGGTGGACGGGTTCCACAGATGCTTTTCCCCGTCGGCTCGGAAATGGTATTCTCCTTCGTGAATCAACTCCAGCGCCCCCGGATCCGGGTCGCGCATGGCGTCCTGGTGACGCGCTAGTGCTTCTTGGGCGATCTCATCGAGCCCGATGCCGCCAATCCGGGCAGCCGTTCCGGGGAAATAGTGATTGATCACGTCCCGATTAATGCCCACGGCCTCGAATTGCTGCGCGGCATGATAACTCCGCAACGTGGAAATCCCCATTTTCGACATCGTTTTGAGAATTCCCTTTTTCACGGCCGTGACGTACTGCTCGTCCAACTGATCCAGTTCCACGTCGTCCGGCGTTTCACCGTCGCGGTGCAACTTATGGATGACCTCGAACGCCATGTACGGGTTGATGGCGTTAGCCCCGTATCCACAGAGCAAACAAAAGTGCATGACCTCGCGAGGCTCTCCGCTTTCCACCACGATGCCGGCTTCGCCCCGCAAACCGCGCTCCAACAACCCATGATGGAGCGACGCGGTGGCCAAGAGGCTGGGAATCGGGGCCTTGTCGGGCGTACGTTCCCGATCGCCAAGCACCAGCAACGAGGCGCCCTCGCCGATCGCCCGTTCCGCTGCCGCGACCAGTTCTGAAAGTCCGTGGCGCAGCGCCGCCGCTGGGTCCCCCCGCTCGGCCTCGAATAGCGCCGGAATCTCCGCGACCTTGAGATGCTCGCTCCGCGCGGTCCGCAACCGATGAAGGTCTTCGTTGGTCAGGATGGGGTGCGGCAGCTTGACCTGGCGACAGTGCTCGGGGGTTTCGGCAAGCAGGTTCCGCTTCTTGCCCACGTACGCCATTAGCGACATGACCAATGCTTCGCGCAGGGGGTCGATCGGTGGATTGGTCACTTGGGCAAACAGCTGCTTGAAGTAGCCAAACAGCAGCTTGGGGCGTTTGGAGAGCACGGCCAGCGGCGTGTCGGTGCCCATGGAACCGATCGGCTCCTGGCCGTTAACCGCCATCGGACCAATGACCATCTCCAGATCCTCGCGGGAATACGCAAATGCCCTGAGTCGTTGAGTCAGTCCCTCGGAGACGCGCCCCGAGGAGGTTGTTGGATGAAACAGCCCTCGCAATTCAATGCGATTATCTTCCAACCAGCGACGATAGGAGTTCTGGCGGGCAATCTTGCCCTTGATCTCGTTGTCCACCACGATGCGGCCTTCGTGCGTGTCCACCAGGAACATTCGTCCCGGCTGCAGCCGCCCTTTCCGCCGAACCTTTTCCGGCGGAAAATCGATCACGCCGACCTCGCTGGCCAACACGACCAGGCCGTCGGTCGTCACCACGTAACGGCTGGGACGCAGCCCGTTGCGATCCAAGGTCCCCCCGACCCGCCGACCATCGGTGAACACCATGGCGGCCGGGCCGTCCCACGGCTCCATGATGGCGGAGTGATACTCGTAAAACGCTCGCTTATCGGTTGAAATGTGATATTTCGGGCCGAACGCCTCGGGAATCATCATCATGAGGGCGTGGGGCGCCGAGCGGCCCGCCCGAACCAACAATTCCATCGCGTTGTCGAAGCAGGCGGAGTCGCTGCCGCCGGGCTCCAAAACCGGCAGGATCTTCGAAATGTCGTCGGTTAGCATTTCGCACGCCATGTTCCGTTCCGCGGCCTGCAACTGATTGGCGTTGCCCCGCAGGGTGTTGATTTCGCCGTTGTGAGCAATCATGCGGAACGGCTGTGCCAGCCGCCAGCTCGGAAACGTATTCGTGCTAAAACGTTGATGGACGATGGCAAAGGAGGTCGCGATCCGCTCGTCGGACAAATCGTGGTAATAGCCAAACAGCTGGGGGGCCAGGAACATCCCCTTGTAAACGATCGTCTTGCATGACATTGAAGGAATGTAGAATTCTTCGTGACGCTCGCCCAATGTCGCGCACGCCGTTCGTTCGATACTCTTGCGAGCCACGTACAATCGCCGCTCCAACGCGTCGTCCGCCAGATGATCGCCCGCGATGAATATCTGGCGGATGAACGGTTCGCCCTCGCGCGCGATGTCCCCCATGCTTTCGTGATTGACCGGGACCTCGCGCCAGCCAACGATCCGCAGTCCCTCCTGCTTGATGCCCTCGATCATCAGCCGCTCGCAACGATGTCGCAATTCGGCGTCCATGGGGAAAAACACCATGGCCACGCCGTACCGACCTCGCTCCGGCAGCCCATGCCCCAATCTCTCGCACTCCTCCGAAAAAAACTCATGGGGGATTTGCAGCAGAACACCGGCGCCGTCGCCGCTCGATTCATCCGACCCCGCCGCCCCGCGATGCATCAAGTTCAAGAGAATCTGCTTGCCGTGCTCGACGATCGCGTGATCGCGGGCCCCCGAAATATTGACGGCCGCGCCAATCCCACATGCATCGTGTTCCCAGCGGGGATCGTACAGCCCCCTCGGTTCCCCCTGGTCCTGCCTCATGGCTCCATGTCTCATAGCTGCCTCTGCGTTTCGCCCCCTGAATTTTACTCCACGCCATGACGCACGGCGCCAATCGGATCCAGCGCGCGGCGCGTTCGCGCAGCGCGACCCTGCAGTAACGCGTCCTCCGAGTCCTTCAGCCAGCGTGCCCGCGGGGCGTCAAGCGATCATGCGTGGTTCCAGCAACAGCCCAGATTCCCCGGCGTCTTCCTCGCCTTCCCGACAGACTCTGTTCCTCTACCTCCGCTGACGAAGGTCTTTTCGATGAGCTCCAGCATACTCTCAACCTCCCGTGCTCCCAACGGCACGGACCCTTCGGCGGGGCGAGCCCCCGCGAGGTTTCGACTCTGCCCACCTGGTTGGCACGACGCCATCTCGATGCATCCCCGCCGGCGCCGTGCTGGCGGGGGCTAACACTCGCTATCGCAACGCTTTGCGTTCACCCCTCGCGCCAAAGTGGCGTTGGTGAGCTGGGGGCCGCCCCCTCACGATTGCCGACACGCGCCCCAGTTTGTCCGGCGCGCGGTGTAGGAGTCATGCTGGATGGATTAAGAGCTAGCGCACATTAACTTAGTTGAGCAAATCGTCGAGCCCCCGTCAAGTGGCGCCATCGGCGGCTCTTGTTTTGACGCCACATGCTTCATTTTCCCCAGCGTCTCCCTTCTCGTCCATTGGATCGATTTTGGCGACCAGAAGTGTCACGTCGTCGCACCTCGGCCGGTTCCCGCAATGCTCGACGAAGTTTTCCCATATATGGTCACGGAGTTCGCGTGCTTTGCACGCCCCATGGCGTTCGACTTGCCCGTAAAGTCGCTCGGTCCCGTATGGAATGCCCTTCGTGTCGAGCGATTCCGGAATACCGTCCGTGCAGAAAACGAGCGAGTCGCCCTGGCTCAATTCGATTGCAACAGGCTCATACGTCGTGTCTTCGGCCACGCCCAGTGGCAGACTGCCGGTGCTTTTGTCGATCACGTCTCTGGTGGAAGCTCGAAACCAGAGCGGCATCCGGTGTCCGGCCAACGCGAGTTCCGCCCGTGGTTTACTGGCATCCAGGAGACAACAGACGGCGGTCACAAAGGTGACATCGCTATCGCCGAATAGCCGGATTACAAGGCCGTTCATGTTTTCCAGGATGCGAGCGGGCCGCGGGTCCGATTGAATCGCGGGAAACAAGGCGGCCTTGACCGCCGACATCACCAAGGCGGCTTGCACGCCATGCCCCATCGCATCGGCGACAAAACAAATGGCTCGGCGTCGTCCCAGCGGGACGATGTCCAGAATGTCTCCGCCAACTTGTGCAACCGGTTCGTACTTCAAAGCGAACTGGAGCCCGTGCATCGGCGGTGGTTGGTGTGGGATCAATGCCCGTTGCACGCTTCGGGCCATGTCCAAATCTCGGGTCATGGCCCGATTCTTTCGCTCAAGAATCTCCCTTTGCCTGGCGAGTTCATCGTACAATCTGCCCTTTTCCACAATCGTGGCCAGATGGCCGGCAATCTGCTGGAAAAAGGCCACGTGCGTGTCCGAATATCGATGGCTCTCCACACTGGTGAAGAAGACGAATCCCACCGGCTTCCCCTGAACAATCAGGGGACAAGTGAGCGAGGACCGCATGTCTTCCTGGAGGATCAGCTGCGTGGGCTCCGAATGTGGCTTCTCGTGGCCGTAGGCCACCAAGTCATTGATGATTCTCGGTTTGCCCGTCTCCACGACGCGTTGCAACGTGGAACCGGCCAATTGTCCCTCATAGCCCTCGTGCAGGACAATGGGATGATCCGAACGAACGCATCGCGAAACCACGACGCCCCGTTCCTCATCGATCAGCGCCACCCCGATGCGGTTATACGGAATCACCTGCTGCATGTGCTGGTAGAGAAAATCAAGGATCTCGTCCAAGGTCACGCCGCGGTTGACCTGTTCGGTGATCCGCATCAACGTCTTGAACTCTTCCTTTTGTTGTTGGAAGCGAGTTGCCACCCGCGGTTGCTCCGCTTCGCCGCCGCCCTGCGCCGGCGCCTCCGCCTCCTCTCGCCAAAGGTAGAATTCAGGTCCGTTCATTTTGCTTCGACGTTCTCATACGCATGCATCGGAACACCTACGCCGCACTGGCAACCGATCACCGGTTCGTGGCGGCGAGCGTGAACCACCACGGAGCAAGCCCGTGGCATCCATGCGCGCTGGGGTATCCAGGCCGTGTCATGGCACCCGTGAACGGCTACTGCCAATCGAACACCGGCCTGTCGCTTCTGGGTGACCGGCACGTTCCACGCGGCAGCCGCACCGGCACCCCGCAGGCACCCCGCAGCGTCGAGGCGACCTCTATGCCTCTTCGTCCGGGATCGGGTAATCCCCGGAGAGTGCCTTGAGGAACTCCACGAGGTCCTTTTGATCTTGATCGGAAATCTCTTGGCTCGCAATGCCCGTGAAAATCATCGAAAGATTGTCGTTCTTCTTGCCACCGGTGGCCATGATCTCGACGGCTTCTTCGAGGGTCTCCACGCTTCCGTCGTGGTAGTACGGGTGCGTGTCCACCACTTCCCTTAACATGGGCACGCGAAACTTGCCCAAATCACGGTCTTCACCGGTCACATTCTGGCGCCCCGCGTCGGGCGGATCCTTGTCCATGCCGATGCCGGCGTTGTAGTAACCGTGGTTACTGAACACCGGCGGGGCGTGGCAAGTGGCGCACCCCACGTCCTCGAACAACTTCAACCCACGCTTCTGGGCTTCGGTGAGGGCGTTTTCGTCGCCCTCCTTATACTGGTCATATGGCGAGTTACCGCTGAGCACGGTCCGCTCATACGCCGCGATCGCCTTGGCCATTCCCTCTCGCGTCACGGTGGTCCCGAACACCTCTTGGAACGACTCTTCATACTCCTCCACCCGCGCCAAGTCATTAATCAGGGCATCCAGTTCGTGTCCCATTTCGATCGGATTTTCCATCGGGCCAAGGGCTTGCTCCTCCAGACTGGCCGCTCGCCCGTCCCAGAACTGTTCGGGGGCGTACGCCGAGTTAATGATCGTGGGCGAGTTTTTGTCGCCCACCTGACCTTCGACTCCCTTGCTGGTGGGGCGATGTTCGGTCCACGCCATTCGCGGATCATGACACGTGGCACAGGAGACCGTCCCATCCTTGCTCAACCGTTTGTCGAAGTAGAGCTTCTTGCCCAGCGCGATTTTCTCGGCGGTCATCGGATTGTCATCCGGGATCGGCACCGGCGGCAGGCCCAGGGGGACGTCCACGGTTACTTCCGTCGCGTTGCCTTGCCCACTTTTCGCCGCGCCAGCCGTCTTGCCCTCCGTCTCGGTTTCCGGCCCACTGGCCACCTCGGCTCCCTCCGCCGTTTTCGCCCCGCCTGTCGCACCATTCCCCGCGGCGCTCTCGGACTCGCTTTTCGTTCCCGAACCCTCGCCGTGTTCGTCACCGGCCACATCGCCGGCCGGGTCGCCTGATCCGGGCAGCGCCGATCCAGACGCACCTTCCTCGGGCAGGGTTGGAGCATCCGTGGGTGTATCGGCGGGCTGGCACCCGAATTGCATCCCTCCCATCAGGACCATCAACACACCCAGGCCAATGGGCCCAAACAATCTTCTCAATCTCATCGTAAAGAACTCCTCGAGCTAGTAAAAACATCCAGGCGAACCATGGTCTCCCTCCAACTCGTTCCGAGAGCTTTGAACTTGGACCCCATAACAAAACCCTGCGGATGTCCCGTAATCCAAGGGGTTTTGGAAGCGAGACATCGGTTTTGTTACCGGCTGTTAAAGTTGTCCCCGTCCTCTTCACCCGGCTGCCACGTCAAGCGTCATCACGGCGGTCGGCCCCCAAAGCATTCCAAGCGTGGCGAAATCAAGGGCGCGAAACGCGTACACTTTGAGCTCTATTTCAGGCGGTTTGATTTGTCCGGGTGGAAAGCTACCCGGCGCAAGCCGCCCTCCCGCTGGTCGGACTCGCGGCGGAGAAAGTCATCCGCGACCGGTATAAAACCGCCATTCCGCGATTCTGGAACACGCTCTTCAACCCCCACGAACCTGTTTGATTTTCTTGGGTTTGCAAACACGGCCCTTTTTCTTGGAAACGGCCTCGCATTTTTTGCAGCGATATCGCCCCGGTTTGGACTTATGCTCTGATTTCCCCTTTCGACATGACATCCCCACTCACCTCTCTGGTCCGCGCCCCGCCGTTTTCTACTCCTCCACCGGCGAAAACTCATCCTTGCCCACGCCGCATTCGGGGCAGAGAAAATCCTCAGGAAGGTCCTCGAACGGCGTCCCCGGTTCAATCCCTTCTTCCGGAAACCCCGCGGACGGATCATACACCCAGTCACAGACGTCACAAACATACTTCCGCATCTTGTTCCTTCTCCCATTTCCCAGTCGATAGCTGGAGTCGCCGCACATCAAACCGCCGTGTGTTTTGGCA
>JBNJEM010000245.1:0-10534 GCA_051745935.1 Planctomycetota bacterium | reverse complement strand
TCAGGCGGTTGAATTTTTCCGGATGGGACGCTGCCCGACGCAGGCCGTCCTCCCGTTGGTCGGACTCGCGGCGGAGAAAGTCATCCGCGACCCGTATAACACGCCAATTTCCTTTTCGAGGCTCGTAGCGGGGACGGGAATGTGAAGGCTGCATACTGAAAACGGAGAGGAGTCGCGGAAAGGCTCCAGCCGCTTCTTCACCCCAACGCATCGGCGGCACCGTATTGTTTCTGTTTTAGTGGGACCATCCAAACCCTCAGAAGCCATGACAAAACCACTCAGATTACCCGTCCCCCAGGGACTTTTTGGGAGCGGGAACCACGTTTTGTCACGGGCTGTTGGGTTGTGCAGCCCGTAACAAAACCGAGCTCTCGCTTCCAAACCCCCTGGATTACGGCACATCTGCATCGTTTTGTTATGGGGCCTTAACCGTCAGCGGTCAAACATGAGTGACGAACGAATATCAACCATCGACATGACGGGATTGGAACTTGAACTGCGGAGCGAGTTGCGCGGCGACGTTTATTTCGACCTGGTGAGCCGCGGTTTGCACGCGACCGATGCCAGCCACTACCAGATGATGCCCGCGTGCGTGGTCGTTCCGCGGGACGAGGAGGAGGTGATTCAGGCGGTCAAGATCGCGAATCGCTTTGGTATATCCGTTATCCCGCGCGGTGGCGCGACCTCGCTGTCGGGGCAAACATTCGGCCCGGGGATGGTGCTGGATGTGTCGAAGTACATGGACCAGGTGCTGGAGGTAAACGCCGAGCAACATTGGGCTCGCGTCCAGCCTGGCGTGGTCCGGGATCGGTTGAACGCCCGGCTTGCCGACCAGGGCTTGCAGTTCGCGCCCGACCCCGCCACGGGGAACCGGGCAACGGTGGGCGGAATGATCGGAAACAACGCCTCGGGGACCCGATCCATTGTCCATGGCAAGACGATCGATCACGTCATCTCCTGCAAGGTGGTTTTGCAGGACGGCACGGTCATGGAGCTGGAGGCGGTGGACGACGAACAGTGGCGGCGGCGCTCGGAGGGCGACTCCCGAGAGGCCGTGATCTATCGCGGGATGAAGGAGATCATCGAGCGGAACCGGGACGAGATCTTGGCCAGATACCCGAAGGTTATGCGCCGCGTCTCCGGATACAATCTGGATGAGTTCGTCGACGGGGCCGGGTATACGGGGCCGATCGGCGGGCGGAATCCGTCGGGGCACCGCGTGTGGAATCTGTCGAACCTGTTCGTGGGGAGTGAAGGCACGCTGGGCATATTGCTGGAAGCGAAAGTTCGTCTGGTGCCCCTGCCGCCCGCCACGGCATTGGCCATAGTCCATTTCGACGATGTCATCGAGTCGCTTCGCCGTGTCCCGGACATCCTGCGGCATGAACCGAGCGCCGTTGAGTTGTTGGACGAGTCCGTGATCAACGAGGCCATGGTTAACGCGGCCACGCGAGACATGGCCACCTTCATCGAAGGAAAACCGAAAGCCGTACTGTTGGTGGAGGTATTTGGCGAAGACGAAGCGGACGCGGCGCGGCGGATCGCGGCGCTGGTCGCTGACCTGCGCGCGAAAGGTATTGGCTATGCGTGGCCTTTGCGAACCGACAAGAAGGCGCAGGCTGATGTCTGGAGTGTGCGGAAGTTGGGGCTCGGACTCATCACCAACGTCAAAGGGCCAGTCAAAGGACAGGCTTGCATCGAGGATGCTTGCGTGCCGGTGGAAGTGCTTAGCGAATACATTGAACGCTTGTTGAAGCTCTGCGAGGACGCCGGCGTGCCAACGAGTTTGTACGCTCACGCCAGCGTCGGCGTGATCCATTTCCGGCCGATGTTCGATCTGCACAAACCGGAAGCTCGACGAAAAATGGCCGCGATCACCCGCCAAGCCTTTGACATGGTGTGCGAGTACGGTGGGATATTGGCTGGAGAGCACGGGGATGGGGTCGTCCGCGGCGAGTTTATTCCGCGGTTTTACGGCGAACGGTTATATACCGCGTTCAAGCAGGTCAAGGGGCTTTTCGATCCTCGCGGCCTAATGAACCCTGGTAAGCTCGTCGACACGCCGTCGATGATCAGCCATCTGCGGTACGGGGATCAGTACCGTCCGGAAGACGTGCCAGCGTTGTTTCATTACCGCGAACAGGGCGGGTTCCAGCTGGCCGTGGAACAGTGTAACGGCGTGGGCGCGTGCCGCAAACAGGAAGAGGGCACGATGTGCCCGAGTTACATGGTGACGCGGGATGAAGAAGCCTCGACGCGCGGTCGAGCAAACGCACTGCGGCTGGCCATGTCGGGGCAATTGACTTCGGACGCGCTCAGCAGCGATCGCTTGAAAGAGGTGCTCGAGTTGTGCTTGGCGTGCAAGTCGTGCAAAAGCGAGTGTCCGAACGCGGTGGATATGGCGCGGTTGAAAAGCGACGTGCTGCAAATGCACCATGATCGTCACGCAGCGCCGCTGGGGTACCACCTGGTTGGCAACATGCCCCGGACCGCCCGCCTGGTAGCGGGGCCGTTGGCGCGCGTGGTCAATCTTGTCGCGAAAGTGCCCGGGTACGCTTGGCTCCTTGAAAAAATCGGTGGCGTGGATCGGCGCCGCCCATTGCCTCCATTCGCCACTCGGCCCCTCGCCAAACAACTCCGGGAGCGGGAACGTAACGGCGTGAAGGCGGCTCAAGGATCCCCGTCGGCGAGTGGAAAGGGACACGTGGGCAAAGTGGTGCTGTTCGATGACACGTACGCCAACTACATGGAACCCAATGTGGGGCTGTCGGCCGTGGAATTGTTGGAAGGTTGCGGTTATGACGTGGTGTTGGCCAAGGCTGGCTGCTGCCAGCGTCCGCGGCTTTCCAAAGGTCTTGTCCGGGCCGCGAAACGGGACGGCACGAAGACCATGCGGAATTTGGACGTGTTCGCCCGCGAGGGATTGCCGATCTTGTGCCTCGAGCCCTCGTGTGCCTCCGCTCTGGCGGATGATCTGCCCGATTTGATCGACGACGAAGCGTTAGGGCGTCGGGTTTCCAAACGCATCATGATGATTGATCAGTTCCTCGACGAGGAAGTCACGGCGGGCAGGATCCCACCGCTGGAGGCGTCGGCTCGCCGATTCTTGCTCCATGGCCATTGTCACCAGAAGGCTGAATTCGGCACCGCCGCGATCCACGGACATTTTACAAGAATGACCGACGTGACGTGTGACGAAGTGGATTCGGGTTGTTGTGGGATGGCGGGTTCCTTCGGCTATGAACACTACGATCTCTCGCGCGAAGTCGGCGAACAGCGATTGTTCCCGGCGGTCCGCGAGGGGGTGCGGGAGGGGAAAACCATTGTTGCTTGCGGGATCAGTTGCCGCCACCAGTTGCGAGATTGCCTGGACGTGGACGCAAAACATTGGGTCGAAGTGGTACACCCCGGCGCTCGAGAACGAGAAACGGAGGACGAGTCAACGCAGGCAGCACCGGAGTGATTGCGAAAACCGATGCGATGTTCCCAATTCACCCTCGAGCCGCCCCGCGCGCCGTGATCACAGACCAAGCCGATATCGCTTGGCACGCTCCACCACGGACGCGTCCTTGCAAACCCGGCTGACCTTTTTCAGAAGGGGATCAAACACGTTCATATTTGGATGGCGGAGGAACCGGTGATGAGCCAGCTCGACGATTGATCGGCATGCCGTTTGACAAAGCTCGGCATCGTCGAGGAACTCAGCGATCCAATTCACGGTATCCATGGTCCGAATGGTGGCAGCCCGTTCCAGCACCAAACGTTTGTCGTCGAGGACTTGCGCGAGTTCCATGGCGTTTTTCAGCATTGACAGCGTTTCCGCCGGGGGCCTATCGCTTTCGAGCGTGACCACGCGCACGTACGCTCTCAAAGCCCAGCGGTGGAATGTTTTGTCTTGACTGTTCTTGGCGATGTCCAAGAGTTGGTCCGCTACGTCAGCGTTCGGCCAGTTGCACAGCGCGCGAATGGCGGCTGCCCGCGTCTTGGAATCGGAACTCTCCAGCGCGGATTGAATGGTTTTTAACGCTGGCTCGCCGCCAAGTCTTCCTAGCAGCGGCAAGTACTTCGGTGCTTTTGACCGCGGTACGGATTCCAGTGCCTGGCGTACCAGTTCTGAATGATCGGCACCGGAGGGAAGTTTATCAGTGACGAGCAAGATGGTCTTTTCCACCTCGTCTTGGTGCCGTCCGGGTTGGGTTTTCAAGAGCAGATTAACCAAGCGAGGAATATCGTGCTGGTCGGGATCCGCGATTACACGCAGCCCCTTCAGCGCGGGCTCATGGATGGAAGGATCGGGCTGGGATGCAATGTCGATGAGCGGATCAATGGCGTCATAGCACTTGAGTTTCACCAACGCGGCGATCACCGGTTCCCGGATCTCCGAGCGATTCCGAAGAGCATCGAGTAACGCGGAAGTCACCGCCTCGCGCGGCAGAGCGAGCAGGGCGTCTTGAGCCGCGGCGGAAACGGGATCGGGTTCGGCGAGCGATTCCAATAACGTCGGGATGGCGGCGGTATCACCAATCATCCCCAAACAGCCAATACCGGCCACTTTCAGTTCGACATTGTCCTTCTCGACCAATGACATGACCACAGGCAACACGTTCTTGCCACGCCGTGAAGCAGCCAATTCAATCACGGCCATCTGACTGGAATACGTCAAGTCCGGCAAGCGGGTAAGCAATGTGTCAAGTTGATCCGGCGATAGGCTCCGAAGGTGCCCGAGTGCTACCTGTCGTCGCTCCTTGTCACTGCTGGTCAACCAATCCAGAACCGTCGCGGCTGAATCCTCCTCCCGCAGATGGAATAGGCCTTCCAACGCCGCTCTCCGTATCCCCGCCGCCTGATCCTCCTGGGCCAGCTGATCGAAGATTGCTTTGGCGGAGTCCTTTTCGCCACGATGCGTGCAACGGCGCGCCGATCGCAACAGCGGAACAGCGAGGCCGCGAGGCGTGGGCGTTCCGGCCTGCGAGGCTCGCGCGACCAAAAACGCATTCGCTTTCTCATCGCCCATGTTGCCCAATGCCCAGAGGGCGGCCGCGGCTACTTTCTTGTCCTCCGAATCGGCCAAGCCCTTCAGTTCGGGGATGGCGTTCGCGTCTCGGCGAGCAGCCACCGAACTAATAACACCAACCAACAAGGTGCCGTGAAGCTGACTAAGCGCGGATCGTAGGGCATCGCTTGCGTCGGGCCCCGGGATCACCTGCAGTGCTTGGCGAGCCATCTCCGAGGTTTCCGGATCGGTCAGCAATTGACTCAAGGTGGGTACTTGGGCTGGTGTACCGATCTGCCGCAATTTCAAACAGATATACTGCCGGGCCGCCAAGGTCGTGTCCTCCGCCGTTAACAGACGGGCCAGCCGAGCGGCGCATGTTTGGCGCGATTCCGGGGTGGCCATGGCCTTGATCACCACCCGGTCAATCGTCAACAGCGGGGCCATGTCTTGACCGTATTCGTACCGAGGAAGCGCGTTCCAGGCGTCTTCCGCGGAAATCTCTTGAGGCGTGGCCTGAGCGTGCGGAACGACGATGGCCGCCAGTACGATCCAGGTCAATGCACGTGCCGCCAGCGGAAGTCTCCACCGCCGGTCCGGCCCATGGGAGAACGGCTTGCGCCTTCCCCCTGTCCAATTGGAAGATTTCAACTGACACCGGTCTGCCAGATGCGTGTACGTGAACATAAGCTTTGTCCTTGAAAGTTTCTCGCGAGATACAAGGGGCATTATATTTCAGGCGGTTGGATGTTCCGGGTGGAAAGCTGCCCGACGCAAGCCGTCCTCCCGTTGGTCGGACTCGCGGCGGAGAAAGTCATCCGCGACCGGTATATATTGTCCAGGGGCTACGGGCGGCGCGGGCCAGCATGGCGTTGGCGGCATCGTCCCCGACGAATTGGTCCTTGGCCGGATCCCATTTCAGTTTCCGTCCCAGACGCAACGTGATATCAGCCACGTTGCCGAGCGTGCTGGCGGCATGACCGGCCTCGATGGGCGAAACTGGATCCTGACGCGTGTGGATGCTGCGGAAAAGGTCGGCGGTGTGAGCCGTGTACGGGTTGTCGTGCCGGGGACTGGCGTGCAGCGGCGTGTCATCGGCGCCAAGTTCAACATCGAGAAGCGATTCCGGTTCGGCGGAGATGCCGCCGCGATTCACGTGGACCCAGCCCTCGTCCCCCTCGAATTTGCATCCTTGTTTATTGGGATTGCCGGTATTGGTGTAGCTCATCTCCAGCCCGCTTGGCCAGCGGAGCTGCATTTGCCAGGAGATCCATGTATCCGTCATCCCCTCACTCGGCAGTACGCCCGTTCCCTCGATTTCGAACGGTTTTTCGAAAACCTCCGGACACCCCCAGCCGGCAATGTCGAGATGATGCACGCCCCAATTCGTGATGAAGCCAGCGCAATAATGCGAGATCATGTACATGGCCAGCCATTCGCATCGCTTTTTATCGAAGGGAATATACGGCGCTGGTCCCGTCCACCTGTCATAGTCGAACCCCGAGGGCGGGTCGCAGGGCGTTTCCGCCGGATACGACCGCCCGCCCGGAGCACCAACATGGATGGTGTGCACTTTCCCCAGGTAGCCGTTACGCGCCAATTCGCACGCATGCCGGAATTTGGGATCGCTGCGCTGCTGCGTGCCAGTTTGAAATACACATCCATAGCGGCGAACCGCGTCGCGCACGTGCAGCCCGTCGGCAATCCACCGTGTCAGCGGTTTCTCGCCATACAAATCCTTGCCCGATTCAATCACGCGGCTATAGATCACGCCGTGCCAGTGATCCGGAACGCATCCCCAAATCACGTCGATGTCATCGCGTGCCAACACCTCTTCAAACTCGTTATGAATTTCACAGCCGTGAAACGACTGCTTGCCCAATCGTTGCGCATAAAAGTCGTTAACCTGCTGTTGAGCCAGCTGAGCACGGGCACGACGGCAGTCGGCAATCGCAACCACTTGATGATCGGGCAGGGGGCGCATGGCCCGCAATGAACTGTTCCCTCGATTTCCAACCCCGAACATGCCGATCGTGATACGTTCACTGGGCGGCAACTGGCTGCCGCGGCCCAACGCCGAAGCGGGGATGATGCCCGGCGCCGCGGCGGCTCCAAACGCGACGGTCAGGAAGCGGCGTCTAGTCCAATTTCCCGCCCGCGTGTTATATTTCAGGCGGTTGGATTTTTCCGGGTGGAAAGCTGCCCGACGCAAGCCGTCCTCCCGTTGGTCGGACTCGCGGCGGAGAAAGTCATCCGCGACCGATATACTGCATTTGATCCGGTTCTTCATTGTTTGGTTCCCTCAGTGTGGAAGAAAGACGTTTGCCACGCCCGCTGCAAAAAACTGACGGTATGCCGTCTTGTAAACCAAAGAGCCATTGCAAACTCCTTCCATTGCGGATATGAATGACAAGCGGCCACGTCCGATGAACGCCGGGCGCAAGTTATATTTCAGGCGGTTGGATTTTTCCGGGTGGAAAGCTGCCCGACGCAAGCCGTCCTCCCGTTGGTCGGACTCGCGACGGAGAAAGTCATCCGCGACCGGTATATCGGCGGGGATTAACCTGGGCCTTCCCGCGCCCCAAGGGATGAGCCCTTGTCCCTTTTATTGTCTCCGGTGCTGGCGCTCGATGCAATCACCATGTCGCGAAATCGTCGTCGCTCGTGGCGGATGGACGAATTCTAGCCATGGAAAAGCCGCTTCGGCGCCTGCCGATTTGCGGGACCTCGGCGGTGTTGAATAGCCAGTGTGGCCGATTGCTCGCCGTCCGTTTTGACCGGCCCACGGACGATGGATACGGAAATATATTTCAGGCGGTTGGATTTTTCCGGGTGGAAAGCTGCCCGACGCAAGCCGTCCTCCCGTTGGTCGGACTCGCGGCGGACAAAGTCACCCGAGACCGGTATAGAAATGACGGTGGCCGGATCACGCCAGGTACGGCGGTACGTTATCCGAAAACATGACTGGATGGACAAGTGAGACAGCTATTCGATTTGCGTGGACGGACGGTATTGGTAACCGGATCAAGTGGTGGACTCGGATTGACGATGGCTCGCGGCTTGGCGGAAGCCGGTGCCAGCGTCGTACTCAACGGCCGGAATCAACAGAAGCTTTCACGGGCCACTCAGTCGCTGATCGGCGAGGGGTTATCGGCTTGGGATTGTGCATTCGACGTATCGGACGCGGAGCAGGTTCGCGCCGGTGTGGGAAAGATCGCGGAGCGGGCGGGCCGGATAGACGTGCTGGTCAACAACGCGGGGATCATGCGCCGCGGGCCGCTCGTGGAACTTGACGTCGCGGATTGGGATGCGGTGATGGGCACGAATCTCACGGCCCCGTTTCTGGTGGCCCGCGAAGTGGCGAAAGGGATGATGGATCGCAAAGCGGGCAAGATTATCAATATCTGTTCGTTGATGACCCGGCTGGCACGCCCGACAACCGGCGCTTACGCGGCGGCCAAAGGCGGGCTGGAAATGTTGACAAAGGCAATGGCCACCGAATGGGCGTGCCACGACATTCAAGTCAACGGAATCGGGCCGGGATACTTTATCACCGAGATGACTCGGAAACTGGCGGATAACCCTGAATTCGATGAATGGCTGCGAAGCCGCACGCCCGCGCGCAGATGGGGGAAACCGGACGAGCTGATCGGAGCCGCCGTTTTTCTGGCCTCCAACGCGTCCAGTTTCATTTCGGGCCAAGTCATTTTCGTGGACGGCGGTTTAACGGCGTGCGTCTAAGGGGCTGCAGCAGTCCCTAAGTCAAGCGACCCATTGGACGTCCATGGCCCGTGCGAACCGGCGCAGCAGTTCGCGGTGGTGGCCGCGGAAGACGGCGACGTGATGCGGCATGCCCGCGTGGCACATGTCCACGAACCACTCGTCGGGGTCTCGATCCACCAGGAACGCTCGCGCGTTAGTGCCCATCAAGGCTCGTTCGGGTTGGATGGTTCGGCCGTGGCAGGCTGTCAGGTGGTCGGTGCCGTTGTAACGCCAAAGTCGAAAAACCGTAATCGGCATGTCCGGCGCGATGGTTGCTTCGCACACCATCGGCTTCTGGTTATTGAAGTGACGCGCGAAGCGTGGAGCGCCGGGGTGCCCCGGCGCCGGTGACAGGGACATGGGAGCGGCACCGCCATGCCACAAGGTGACCCGTTCGTGGTTATGTTCCAGCCAGTCGGAAAGATAGCAGCGGCCCATTCCTAGATTTTCTCCGATCCAGGCGCACAAGGCCCCGTAGGCGTCCCCCTCGCAGGCTATCGCCCGCCCCTCATCCGCCAGGCGCGCCATGCCCAGATAGGGCCATTGGCCCAGTGTCGTGGGTATTTCCGGCCAGCAACGGAGTGAAAGGGCGTCCAGGTTTTCGTTGTCCAGATAATGGCGCATGGCCAGATAGAGCCGGGATGCCATGGGTAAGTCCGTCTGGCTGGTATCCTTATGCTCGAATCCCATCCTCTCGACTTCGGCTACGTCCTTTTTGACCTCTTCCTCGTCGAGTTCACTGACGGTGTTGGCAAATCCCAGCAGGCTAAACGTCTGGAGCTGAACGCCCAGGCCGCGATGGATCGAAAAGGGATCGGCGCCCATGGCGAAAAACCCTGGCGCTTGCCCCCCAATGATCCCCACTCGCGCCTCGCGCAGACGCCGAATCGTGGCACAAAGGCGTACCGCTTCACTCAGCTTACCCCGCAGCTCTGCCTCCTCTGGATCGCCGCGCACGATTTCGAACGGGTGTCCCATGTGCCGCAATGTGGAGGCCCAAACGTGGGCTCCGACCAGCGAACAGGAACTGATCATGTCACCATCCGGATTCTCGGGCGTCGCCCAGAACACGGGAGGATCCGGCCAGAGCTGGGCCACGGTGGGCGCGAGCCGCCCGTCGGCCATGGTGGTTTGCAGCAAAACGAGAACCTCGACTCCCTCCCGGCCACACGTTGCCAGAACGCTCCGCAGCGACGCTTCGTCGACTGCCTTCTCCTCCGGCTCAAAAACATCAAACCCTGTTTGGCGAACCATATCGCGGGCACGACGTTCCATCACTCGACCCCAATCCATGTCGAAACCAGGCCGCTTACGTCCCAAAAAAACCAGACCGATTTTGGCGCGACCACGCGGCATTTCTCCATGCATCGAACGCTCCTTTCTTCGTCGTTCGGGGTGCGGATGTCGAGCTCCAGGATGTCGAGGTCCAGGGGCGTGCTTCAGCTCGGATTTGGGCACACCAACCCCGAAAACAGTCAACGCGAACGCGGGTCAGAGTAGCACGCGAACACACAGATTTCAAATCCCCGCGTCCCGGCAGGCGAGCCGCTGATCGTGTACAATGCCATCTTAACAGCCGGCAACAAGCCCTGGTGTCCGCGCCCGAAACGCCTTTGGTAGCACCACATCCACATGGTTGTGTTGCGATCGGTAAAGAAACAACGGTTCGATTCAAGGAGTTCGAGTGATGTTCCCAGCTCGCGCCAGGGAGAAACTCGGGGTCCTCGTTCCATCGCGGTGATCGCCCGCGCTGCATGAGAGGCTCCGGGCTGGTCCCGG
>JBNJEM010000244.1:0-10542 GCA_051745935.1 Planctomycetota bacterium | reverse complement strand
CTGGAGCACGCATGTGCTGAATTGCACCTTGATCGCTCAGACCTCCGAATATTGGACTGGGGATGTGGTCGTGGCAGAACAGTGGCGAAACTGCTGAATGAGGGATACTCGGCATATGGCCTCGATATTGACCCGTTGCCCCTGTCAAATGGCCGCCAATGGTTCGAGCAGCATGGTTATGATCCGGATGAACGCTTGCTCCATGTTGCTCCTGGACAAAAGGTACCTTTTGTGGACGGATTCTTCCATGTGATCTTGTCCGAGCAGGTACTGGAGCATGTGGAGCCTATTCAAGAGACAATCGCGGAAATGGGACGGCTGACCGCTTGCGGTGGTTTCGGCATCCATGTTTTCCCTGCAAAATGGCGTGTTTTCGAGCCTCACCTTTTTATGCCCATGGTACATTGGTTGCCCAAGAACTCAGTGCGCGACCTTGCCATTCGCCTGTGCGTGGTATCCGGAATTGAACCCAGACCGCATTGGCCCGACAATCAGGGTAATGTCCGCGAGAGAGCCCAAAAGTATGCGCACTACAGCCGAAAGCGGACCTTCTACCGAACGCTTGCGCAGCTTAGACCCGTGTTTTCGAAAAATGGACTTGATTTCGACGCTGTTACTGGACATTGTCCTATGGGGACTCCGGCGAATAAGCGACTTCCGAGATGGAAGTCCTGTGCACGCCGCCTCTGGTCGTCGATACAGTTAAACTTCAAAGTAGTACACATCATAGCACGAAGACGTCATACGGTTTGCAGCTGAAATCCGTAGTTGTGAATGGTTTCATTCTTAGGGAGGAGACCGGGGGCGCTGGTGGTGAGAGTGAGCTACCGATCGAAACGTTTCACTAAAACTGTTTTCCGATTGTATACCGGTCGCGGATGACTTTCTCCGCCCGCGAGTCAGACCAACGGGAGGACGGCTTCCGTCGGGCAGCTTTCCACCCGGAAAAATCCAACGGCCTGAAATTATAGTGAAAACATTGCGCGGAACGTGGTTCGCTTGGTCGGACCATCTGGAGCCAGTCTTTGCGAATCGCATTCGTATTCTACGACAGGCCTGATTGGTTCGGAGGACCGGCGGTTAATGCGCGGAGGCTGCTGCCGGAGTTGCAGCGGCGAGGGCATGAGGTGGTTGCCTTGATCCCGTTTCGGGGAAGCCACTCGCCTGCCGCTCAGTATCTGGAGAGACATGGAGTCCAGTGTCGATCGGAACCGCGTCCCGAATCCACCGAAGAACTCGTCCGCTGGTGCGTGTCGCAGGTCGGGGACTTGGAACCGGATGTTTTTGTCTCCAATGAGTCCATTCCCGCACACTTTGCCGGACGATGGATACGTCAAGCCGGCATAGCCACCATTGCCGCCCACCGCAGCGACGATCCCTTCCATTGGGGGATGGTGGAACAATTTGTTACCGGACCGGGACAATGGGCCGTTTCGGGGCTTGTCTGTGTGGCAAAAGATATTGAAAAGAAAGTGCGCGGCCGCTCTCCGGCTCACACAGAATTGTGCACAATCCCCTCGGGAGTTCCCATACCAGCGCGGCCAATCGCGAGTCATTCACCGTTCCGCATTGCTTATGTCGGACGCCTTCGGCAGAAGCAGAAAAGGATTCGCGATGTGGTTCGATGTATCTGCGAGATTGTCGCAAAGAGAGGAGGAACCGAGGGAATAATTATCGGGGATGGCCGGGAAGCTGAATCCGTCCAAGCATTGCTCGAAGAGTACGGTGTTGAAGACCGCGTGTGGTTTGCGGGGCCGATACCCAACGAAAAACTCCACTCCCAACTGCACGGAGCAAGTGCCATTCTCCTGCTCTCCGATTACGAAGGGACGCCGGGAGCCATCATGGATGGGATGGCTTGCGGCCTGGTGCCGATCTGTCGCCATATTCCAGGCGGTTTGCAGGAACTGATTAATGATAGACAAACTGGCATCTTCGTCCATGATGATTCCGCTGTCGGCGATGCCATCGATGCTCTCATCGCGGATCCGCGTCGCTGGGAGGCGATCAGCCATCTTGCCAGACAACGAATTGTCCACGGTTTTTCCCTGGAGGCGGCCGCGAAGAAATGGGAACGCTTCTGCGAGCAGCTCACATCGCGAAAGCAGAGCCGAAAATGTCTGGAGCTGCCCAAGAAAATTGAACTTCCCCCGGTCCACGAAGATACGGCACGTGATGATCGGCGGTACACGGCAAAATACCAACAGTTGATTCGCATGGGTTTTCAAAAAACAAGAACAGCATTCGCTCATTTATTCGAAGTGGTGTCGTGACTCTGGAAATGAGGCTACGAGAGGTGCGCGGGCGCCTGCGGGAAGCCGAGTATTTGGATCAGCAAAAGATTTGGAATACAAACGACACGGATGTCTGGCGGGCCCGACATTTCGTCGGGCAACCCGTCTTTTATCCGGTCTATCGGTACCGTACGTTCTATTCTTACAATCCCATCTTCCTTATCGCACTCAAAAAGAACATCCGAATTAACGCTCAGGCACGAAAAGCGGCTTCACAACCAGGGTTCAAGTACCTTTCTGGTTCGGATACGATCGATGCTGAAATCGTGCGGATTGGTGGTCCGCCGCGAAATGTACCCCGCATCAGCGATCCAACTCAATACGTCCGCGCCATCGCGGACGGATTGAAGTCTGACGTCGCGGCTGTTGAAAAGGCTTTTCCCCAAAAAACCAACGTCGTACTTTGCGGGGGAAAGGATAGCCTGAATCTGCTGTTACTTCCCTGGAAGAATCCAACAGTTGCATATAGCGCCGCGCCCAATTACCAACTGGTCCGCGAGTTCGTGATTGAGAACGGGCTTGATATTGAGGTCGCGGAGCTTCGGGATGAACCGGAAGAATACGTGCTTCGTGCGGAAATCCTTGCAAACTGCTGCCAGATGGACCTCTCGGATTGTCGCTGGACGGCAATGCTTCATGAAATCGGCCGCGGATGTCGACACGGAGTGATTTTCTGGAAAGGACAACTAGCGGATACTTTTCTGACGCCTTATTTGGGGACGCTACGCGGTTCACGACAGCGAAAAGAGCGGTCGGTTTGTTGATAGACCGTTGCGAAACGCACAAAAACTTTTGCGAAAACTTGGATATCTGCATCCTGCCGGAAGGCGTGTCAGAAGCCGAAACTTCTTTGACGCACTTTGGCGGCGCGGCGCGATGTGGCAGGGGGTTCACATGTCCATTATTCGTGCCGTAACAAACCAGTTCGTGCTCTCCGCCTACCACGGATCCGAAACACAACGGGCACTGGCGGCCGTGGACTTGGGACGCGCCGTCACCCGCGACCTCCGGCCCGAGGTCGCGGAAGCCATCGCGGGAAGACCAGTTTGGCATCCCGAGTCGAATCCGGGGCCCCCCGCCTGCTCGTTTAGGACGGGACTCGCGAAGCCCCAACGATTCTTCCAAGAATTGACTCACCTCGGCGTGGGGCAAACAGAATAGAGCGGCCTGTGGTGGAAAGCCAACGCGAACCGCGCGGCCAACGGCTCTATCCTCGACGCGACACCCGGCTGTACTGGCATTTGACCTGCATCCGCCGAGTTTTGGAAGCAGTCATCGCCAAGTACGTAGAAGGGAAAAGCTATCAGACACTGCTCGATTTCGGCTGCGGGAACATGCCTTATCGGCCGTTGTTTGAACCGCATGTGGCGGAGTATATCGGTTGTGACCTTCCTGGTAACAAACTAGCGGCGATCCAGATTTCGGATCGCGACGGACTGACCGTTGAGGATGGCCAGGCGGATATTGTCTTGTCCTCTCAGGTGCTTGAACACGTGGCCGATCCCCCGGCCTATCTTGCGGAGTGTCACCGGGTCCTGAACCCGGCGGGATTACTCGTCTTGTCGACTCACGGCGCGTGGAAATACCACCCCGACCCGGCCGATTACTGGCGTTGGACCTCCGCCGGTCTGCAAAAAACAATCACGGAAAACGGGTTTCGTATCCTCCAAGTTGAAGGCGTCATGGGGCCGGCGGCAACGGCCTTACAACTGTGGCAGGACGCCGTTCTACCAACACTTCCGCGCTTGCCGCGCCCATGGTTTATCCGATGGATGCAGTGGCGGATCCAACGTGCAGATGAAAAATGCTCCGAAGAGTCACGGAATCGAGATGCCTGCGTCTACATGGTCGTCGCTCGGCCCAGGAAAGCAAGCAATAGGTAATACCAATATCATGTCCAATCAGCGTCTTGCCGCGAAGTCAAACAGCGTGACCTTTCCACTTTGCATTGCCGGTCCCCACCTGGAGAAACGCTATTCGGAGACGTTCATCGAGAACCATATCAAGCATATTCCGATGCCAATCGTTTGTCTGTACGAACGGTCACACCCCCGCGTGGATGACCAGGGGCGCCGATTGACGTCTCCGCGATACGGCTGGCCCCACTTGATGCGGATGTGGCGGCACTGGCCCGCGGCTCGAAGTGATCGGTTTTTCCAGACGTACCACTCGCGGTGCGTCGAAAGCTATTTGCGCAAACGGCGGGTCGGCGCGGTGCTCGCGGAATACGGGCATACAGGGGCGAGCTTGGTTCAAGCCACCGACCGGGTTGGAATTCCGTTGGTCGTGCACTTTCACGGGCAAGATGCGTATCGCCAAACACTGTTGGATGCTCACCGCGCGGCCTACCGGCGCATGTTCGATTCCGCCGCGGCGATTGTCGCTGTTTCTCGCGACATGCGTCGACAATTGATCGCGCTGGGCGCCCCGAAGGAGAAGGTCGAGTACATCCCGTACGGCGTCGACACGGCGACATTCACGCCCGCTGCCGTTGCCGAGAGTCCCCCCGTGTTCGTCGCCGTGGGACGATTCGTGGAGAAAAAGGCGCCCTACCTGACCCTTGTGGCGTTCGCGAAAGTCGTCCAGGAAGTGCCCGCGGCGCGTTTAATCATGATCGGCGATGGACCGCTGCTGGCCCCCTGCCGTCAAATCGCGCGGGCCTTGGAGATCGCCGATAAAGTTGACTTTCCAGGTGTATGGCCGCCAGAGAGGATTTCAAAGAGTCTGCAACAGGCCCGGGCGTTCGTGCAGCACTCCCAGCGAGCGGCGGACGGCGACTCCGAAGGAATGCCAAACACGATTCTGGAGGCGCAAGCGAGCGGCTTGCCCGTGATCGCGACCCGCCACGCGGGCATCAAGGACGTCGTGGTGGAAGAAGAAACAGGCCTGCTCGTGGAGGAAGGAGATGGGCCGGCAATGGCGCGGCAAATGGTCCGAATCGCCGAATCACCGGAACTCGCGGCTCGTCTGGGGGCCAAGGCGCGGACACGAGCAGTCGACCAGTATTCCTTGGACGTCAGTATTTCGAAATTGACCGACGTCATACGGAAGGCTTCACTCGGGCGCGTGCCGCTCATCGATCTCCGTGGACTCAGGAAAGCTGGTTGAAGCACACGGCGAAAATGACCGGCTCTCAGCGCTGGCCACGCCGTCGACAAGACTGGAGCGGCAAACAGACAACAGGAGTTCACGCCGTTCTTGGGGAGGTAGTATCATGCAGCAACTGAGGGATCGTTCACTTTCGGAATCGAAGAATACACCCGCCGCCCCCATTCCCGGCTGCGAGTGGCATCTGACCGACCGATGCAACTACCGGTGTTCGTACTGCTGCGAGAGCCAAGGAAAGAGAGGAAAACATCGCTTGGGACACGCCAGTGACGCGGTGATCGATGCCGTGCTCGAGCTTTTGGAGCAGCAGGAGTCTACATGGTTGGTCAAATTTGCAGGCGGAGAGGAAACGGTCCATCCACGGTTCGAACGTGTTTGGAAACGAGTCGCCGATATGGGCCACGATGTGGCGATCACCACCAATTTCTCGTTCCCCCTCGAAAGATGGGAAAGACTGCTCGATGCAACCGGCGAGCGTCTCTCATACATCACGGCTAGTTTGCACCTTGAACAGGTGGATGTCGGCCGGTTCATCAAGAAGGTCATCGCCGTGAACCGCCATCCCGCGGCTCACGATAAGATCACGGTAACGTCGGTCGTCACGGAAGATAATTTCAAGCTCCTGTCCGAAGCCTGGGACACGTGCTCAGCCGCCGACGTTCCGATGGAACTCGCACGACTCAAAATTGATGGTTCGTATGTTGGGTATTCCCCCAAGATTGAAGAAACGCTTGCCCACAACGGTTTAAACAACGTCGACAAGCTGCGCGATTTTGATTCCTATGGAACGATGTGTCTCACCGGGCACGACTTCTTTATTATCAAGCCGGACGGACATGCTTACCGCTGCTTCACGCAACCCGGCCAATACAATTGCCTTGGCAACGTACTCACCGGGACCTTTCGGCTTTATGGCGGAGCGCGACCCTGCCTTTCCCACAAATGCACGTGCACGGTTCCCGCCAATCGCAATCTGATCCTGTTTGAAAACCGTGCCTCGTGGCACCAAGTTCAAACCCATAAACTGGCCGCTTTGAAACAGAGACTTGTTCGCTGACCGTATGATCCACCCGCCCTGGGTTGACAGTAGATCATTTGAAACAACTTTCGTTCAACGTAACTGAATCCTCGTCATGCCAGCACGAAACTTATCGCCAAACGAATACTCCGCCGCGAGTCCGACCAACGGAAGGCCGGACCGCGCGGGACACGTTTCCAGCCGGAGGATTCCACCCGACAGTGGCGTGAATCATGTCAGCGTCATTATTCCCGTTTACAACGCCGCTGATTTCGTGGCCGAAGCCGTGAAGTCGGCGTTTGCGCAGCCGGAAACGGGCGAGGTGATTCTCGTCGAGGATGCGTCACCGGACAATTCGCTGGAGGTTTGCCGGCAACTGGAAGATCGATATGAAACGGTTCGTTTGCTGCGGCATCCCGGTGGGGCAAATCAAGGGGCGGCGGCGTCCAGGAACTTGGGCATTCGAGCCGCCCGGTACGAGCTGATTGCCTTCCTCGACGCGGACGATTATTACGTTCCCGGACGGTTTTCCACCGCGATGCAAGTCTTGGCTGAACAGCCCGATGCCGAGGGAGTTTACGAAGCCGTGGGCACCGTTCATGAAACCCTTGAAATGGAACAATGGTGGCGGGAAAACCGGGAGGATCAATCGCTGACGACCATCAGCGCCAAGCTCCCCCCGGATCAGCTACTTCGTGGGATCACGTGCCAGCGAAAAGGACACATTCACACAAATGGTATCACGGTTCGTAAAACGTTGTTCCAAAAGACCGGCCTGTTCGATGTCGAATTACGCATGTGTCAAGACTCCGCGATGTGGCTGAAGATGGCCGCGGTCGGGCGACTCTATCCCGGCAGGCTTGACCAAGCCGTGGCGATACGAAGAGTGCATGGCGAAAACCGGATTTACCGTTATCAAGACATGCACCTCGATTACCAGCGACAGCAAAAACAGCTACTCGTGGAATGGGGCGCGAAAAAAGGACTCGAGCCCCGTAAGATGAAATGCCTTGTTCGCAGCTTGATCGCTTACCGGTTCTTCGATTTCGAAAAGGGTTCGATCCGTTCGTTTCGGCAGGCTGGCGCGGCACTCAAGTTCCTTGCCTCGGTGGGCTGGCGGTACCCCATCGCTTTGCGAACGGTGATGTTCTGGTTCTATCTCTGCAATGTCATGCAAATCTGGCGGTTGGCCGATCCGTTTGCCAGAGCCTGTGGGTTGGTGAAGTATGAAAAACTCGCCCCCTCCACCTCGCCGCCGGCAAAAGAAATGCCCGCCCAATCCCGCGAAACCTCCCGCCGCCGTGGCGACGCGGCATGATCCGATCGACAGATCGTGCGTTGCCACGAGGAAACATGAGAGTGCCACTGACCGTGGCAGTCTTCATCACCCTACGCTGTAAGACTGCAATAGCGAGGTCCGTGGTTGTAAAGCACCGCGGCGGTATTTCCCCACCGGCGCACGGGGCCGGTGGGACCGGCACGCTCTATCGCCACGCGTTGCGTTCATCGGCCCAGCCAACGTGGCGCCGCCGAACTCGTATCCAACCCTGAAAACGAGCTTTGACAAAGCACTGTACCGGTCGCGGATGAGTTTGTCCGCCGCGAGTCCGACCAACGGGAGGACGGCTTGCGTCGGGCAGCTTTCCACCCGGACACATTCGACCGCCTGAAATATACCGATCGCGGATGAGTTTGTCCGCCGCGAGTCCGACCAACGGGAGGACGGCATGCGTCGGGCAGCTTTCCACCCCGACACATTCGACCGCCTGAAATATACATGGGCTGCCACGGCATTTCAGCGACGGACTGGAAATCCGTCCCGCAAGCCGCGACTAGGGGGTTTCTTCAGCGGGGCGCACCACCGTAACGGATTCCTTGGTATAGCTGTCCGCGCCCGGGCCGTTCTTGGTGACGGTGAGCTTGGCTTCCAGGAAATCAAATTGCTCGATGATTCTGGCGACGTCTGGCAGGAGAGCCAGGACTTTCTTGACGGGTTCGAGCGACTGGTCGGTGGTATCCATCCCGGCCATGGTGACCGCCATGTGAAACACGAAGCCGCCTTTGCGCAGTGCGTCGGCCGTGGCCCGCAGGTTCTCGGCCGTATTGGCGTATTTCATTGAATCCACTGGCCCTTCGACGGGCAACGCCAAGCGTTTGAATGCCTCGGTGGTATCGATCGTCTCGGCGTCGCCGGCTCTCGCTTCCAGGACTTGTTTCACCGCCGCGGTACTCTGCCCCAAGTACATCCACCCATCGTGGAACCCGATGACGGGCCTGAGACCAAAAAAGTTGAGCATGGCGGCGGAAACCTCCTCGAATCCCTCCAGATCTTGAGATTCCACGAGCCTTAACTGCTGCGGCTTCAGCCACTTCGTCCCCCGCGCGGCTTCGACGCCGCGGTGGACCAACTCTCTAATCCGCTCGGGTTTGTGGCACCGCAATGCCGTGACGGACTCACGGTTCTCCTTCTCGGTCACAACCGCCACCGTGGCATACTCACCGCTGAACGCCTGCAGAATATCACGATCAAGATACACGTCCAGTTCTTCTTGCATCTGCTCGAATTTGGCCAAGGCATCGGCGGTCTCGGGAATATCCCGTTCCAAGACTTCCATCACGCGCTGGTATAACACGTGTAGGTTGACACCGGTTCCCAGCGAATAGGACAACGCTCCAGCGGGCACCCAGCTCTGCCATTTCTCGAACGGCTCGCCCTTGGAAAGCATTTGCCGCAGCGTGGCGTCCTCGGTCCCCGGAATCCATTGGCCGTAAGTGGCGCTGCGGTTCAAGTTGCCTTCGGTATATTCCACGGTGACTTCGTGGTCGAATACCGCGATTTCCTCCATGGCCATGCCGAAGAGTTTCACGAATCGCTCCACATTCGGATCGCCGCGTCCGATCCGGGCCACGGCCGGCCCGATTTTCTTCAGCGTGTCAAACTGCAAGCGTCCATCGTAGAAGACCAGACCGTCTTCCACCTCGGGTAGATTACCGAGCGCGGCTTTTAGTCGCGGATCGTCGAATTTGGACGCCCCTTCCCCACCAGTCATCATACCAAGACTTCGCAGCAACAAGTCTTTCGAGCTGCAGAGCATTAGCACGCCGCCGGTATGGGCAATCGTCGGCTGGATGGGGGACTGCGGTGGCAGCACCAACGTCGCCAGCGACGCGTTACCTTCCACCGACTCCTCTACGTGAACCTCGCCCTCGCTGTACTTCTCGGCCAGGGCAAACAGGTTTTTCATCCCTTCAGCCGTCGAACTCGCCACGTCCGGCGTGGTCCGAACCAACGCCAAATGTTGGGAAGTCGGCAGTGACGGCCCCATCTCCTCCGGCTGCCATAGCAGCATGCGCTGAGCGTAGATCAGTTCCTCGCAATTGAACAACGCGCGGACATCAATCGGCTCAGCCGCCTTGCGGAACTCCTCGATGACCTGATTGACCCGAGCTTGGCCGTCTTCCCCCATTTGAGCCGTGGCAATTTTCAGCGCCCGTTCGGCAACCCCCGTCTCCAGGGCCGTGTCCCAAACCCCTTCGTAGTAAGGCTTCTGAAAATCCCGCTCCGGATTATGCTTCTTTTGGACGACCAGAAACACATCGTCCGGCACGCCTTGGCGCAAATCAAGCGGTTCGGCAGCCGGGATCGATCCGACTGAACAGGCCGCCGCCCAAACCAGAAGGCACCAGAAAAGGGTCAATCGTCTTATGCTCACCATGCTTCCATCCTTTCTCATTACGTTCTCAAGCTTCACGTTGCATCCAATTCTTCCGCGAACGCACTATCTTATCCGTTCCTCACGGCGTCAGAAACCGGGCTAGGCCTCGCGGCTAGACGTCCCGAATCGTGAGCGCCACCAGATGCCATTTGTTTCGTGTTCGTACAGGACGTTCCAGAGACGGATTGGAAATCCACCCTACGTGGCCGCAATCGCGGGGTCCAGCCTTTCCGGCACGAATGGCTGGCCCGTGTTGGGTCCCATGCTCGCGGCTTGATATTTCGGTCGCACTTTGCCAGACATTAACATATACCGGTCGCGGATGACTTTCTCCGCCGCGAGTCCGACCAACGGGAGGACGGCTTGCGTCGGGCCGCTTTCCACCCGGAAAAATCCAACCGCCTGA
>JBNJEM010000243.1:0-10564 GCA_051745935.1 Planctomycetota bacterium | reverse complement strand
TCCGCGTCGCGGCCTCGCCCATCGAGGCACACGAGCCCACGACGTGACAAAACAGCTCGTCGTACCCTCGCACCGTGTCCAACCAAGCCTCTTGCTCGATGTTCATGTGATCCAAGATCGCGGCGAGGTCCTTGGGGATCGTGGACCGCTTGCCGGAGCCAGAAGCTGCAAAGAAGGGCCAGCAGACGAATCGGAGAAATCGCGGAGGACGGCGGAAGCTTCAGTGGTCGCGGCACCTGCCGTTTATCGCGCGGGCCTTGGTGCTGTGCCGCGACAGCTTGCTCGTGGCGGGCGGCGCCAATCTACCAGACGCCGACGGCGATTCCGGTCCTGGCACTCTCCGCATCGTGGCACGAAGACAGGGAGCGAAACACACGGAATGCGCCCTCTCGACGGCCCCGGTCCTGGACGGGATGATTGTCACCGACTCCGGCGTGTGTGTCTGCACAGTGGATGGAAACCTGGTTTGCTTAGGCGGAACCTCGGGATAAGGGACGGCAACTTCATTACTACCACCACTTGGGTTGAATGACTGTGTAATCATGGCCGTACCACCGCGAAGAGTGTACAGTGTTGCGGGAGCCTCGGGCCACTTGGGCAAAATGCTCAAGGGGAAAGCGGCCCGCTACACATCGCTGGCCGCACTCTTTGCGGGAGGTGGCGCGTACCTGGCGGATATTACCGCGTCTGTTTTTGGCGTTGAATTTCCGATCCCCCGACTCCCGGACTTGGACTCCAGCCCTCCCTGGATAAGGGGTACAACCGTCGCCGCGCAAGCTCTTGATTGACCAAACCGGCTGAACGAAAACGGCTTCGTGGTGGTCGGCCCACTCGCCTGGCCGATCGGGCCTTGTATCCAGTTTCTGTTCGTCGTGAGCGCGGTTTTTGGGAGAATGCGGCCGACGACGGAGGGGGTGCCGGCTTAACGAGCGCACTCGCGGGCTTCCTTCCCACGGCCGGTCACCCGAGCCGCGGTTGCCCTCACCTCGTACTTTGCTTCCGAAGATCACAGTGGGTATACTGCCTTTCTGAAGGCGTTCGTTCTCGTACAGGGGACTTACACCCCACAAGTTGTACACCATGCCAGGCGTACTCAAGCCATGCACCGGAGCGGCGGTGGCCAGCGGATTTCAAAATCAATGTCAACTCCCGCCGCCCGGTGATGGTGGTCGATACGTAAAACGAGGTGAAAAGCCATTGGCAATTGCGGAAACAGCGAGGGAAATCGTCAGGAAGTGTTTGCAAATTCGAGTTTGCGTGGGATACAATCGTGGAAAGTTCAAGCGTTCTATGCCGCCAATATACCCGCCAGCCCAAGACCCCGGCGGTCGTATCGGCGGTAGAATTAAAAGTTCGGACAGCGGAGGCCAAACACGAGGCCGAGGTACATCGATTCACGCCGGGTATCCGACCCAGCCTGGGTGCGCACACCGCGTCCCTGGCTTGCGTGGCGATCTAGGTTTATCGATCACGGAATCGTCGTAACCAGGGTACTCGACAAGCATTCTCCCCAAACGTCCGGTTCTATTGCGGCTGAACGGGGATGGCATGCCTGCAATACGTTTTTTGGTGGAACTGGTTGGCCGGTTGCCTGGTCTCTGGGGACAGGGTAATCTGTCGATCATCGGTTGTCTTGTGTCATGTCTCGCGCGGTTGGGCGTCGAATGGCGTTTGACATTACGATCACTGACGATGCGGACGCACAACTGGGAGCCTTGCCGGTTCGCGAGCAGTGAATCCTTGAGGCGGCGATCGAGGCGCGTTTACGTGATCAACCGGATAGGCCTACGAAGGCGATTCGCCGGCTTCGGCCCAACCCTCTGGCCGAGTTTGAACTCCGTGTTCGGGATCTTTGTGTTCTGTATAATGTGGAGCGGGACAAGTCCGAAGTGGTTTTGCTGATCGTCGGACGGAAAGTCGGGAACAAACTGATTGTGGGAGGCAAGGATTCTCATGGACATCGAAGTGATTCCCCTGAGACAACTACAGACGGACACACCGGGTCTGCTGACTAGATGCTGTGATTCGGGGCAACCGGTTGTGGTAGAATTGCCGGACCATCGGCTTGTGGCCATTCAGCCGCTCGATCCCGAGGACGAAGATGACACTTTGATCAGTGACTTGATCGAAACAAATCCGGACTTCCGTGCCCTGGTGCGGAAATCGGCGGCATCTCCACGAAAGCCGTTTGCCGCCAGCAACGGGGGCCCGAACTAACGGATGCGGGCGAGCGGGGGCAAAGTTGGTTGATACTGGTTGCGTCTTCCCGTCCCCGCCGCTTGATCCTGGTCGTTAGCGGCCAGCAGACAGAGCGGCCAGTCTTGTCAGTTACCGCCTATTGCCGCCGCGGCGTGGCAACGGTGTCGAGCCTGAAGAGATCATTGAATGCTCCGGCGTCCAGGGAGGCTTAGTCGTCGTGATCGGCTGCGACGACCTATCGTTAGCCGTGGCGCTGGGGGGGCGGGAGTCTCTGCTGGTGTGCGGACTCGACTCTGACGAACAGGTTGTCTCACAAGCCCGGGGTTCACTGCGCGAACGGGAAATATACGGCGATGGCGTAACGGTATCGAAATTGACACACGCGGAACCTCGGGATAAGGGACGGCAACTTCATTACTACCACCACTTGGGTTGAATGACTGTGTAATCATGGCCGTACCACCGCGAAGAGTGTACAGTGTTGCGGGAGCCTCGGGCCACTTGGGCAAAATGCTCAAGGGGAAAGCGGCCCGCTACACATCGCTGGCCGCACTCTTTGCGGGAGGTGGCGCGTACCTGGCGGATATTACCGCGTCTGTTTTTGGCGTTGAATTTCCGATCCCCCGTGAGGGATCTCTTGCCATAACCGCGGCTGGAGCAATTTCGGCCTTTGGTTTAGGGAATTTCTTCACGGCCATCTCTTATCTGTTCGCGGGGAAAAAGAGCCTCGTGGCGGCCGCCAACCTTGGGAATCTCACCGAGGACGCCAAGAAGCTCGAGAAACCGTCGCTCATTCAAGACCTGTGGGACGGAGTGGTCCAATATGACGTGGAGCATCGGCCCGAGGGGGACGTGGCGAAGCGTCTCGAGGTCGCGCGGGCCTTGAGTCCGGAGACTCTGGAGAAGCTGTCCGTCTCGTACGCTGATTTAGAAAAGCTGGTCAGCAGCTGCACGGAAGAAGATGGGTTCCACCGGGCGGCGAGCTTCGTGCTGGAAAAGCCCCTCCCGCAGGACGTCGAGGATGCCATTGCCGGTATTAATTTGCAGCTGATCGAAGACTACTTTGATGGAGCATTGTTTGATGCCAATGACTGTAAAGTATGCGAACAGTACCTGGCGGACGTGACACTCAACCACGTCGGAGAGCGCGTCGGTCGAAGTTTTTCTGAAAAGCTCGCAGGCATTATTGGTTGCAGCACGACGTCGTTGCTGTTCGATTTGACCATGAACAAGATATCGATACAAACCGGGAAGCTGATCACGGCGTTCAATGCTCAATTTTCAAATTCCCGGGGCGATGCCTTGTTCGATGCCCAACACTTCTTGTGGCATAATCAGGACTTGGATGAAGTTGTAGAACGCAAGTATGGAAAGGAAGCGCGCGAGACGTTGCAGCGGGAAAGAGCGGAGCTGATACGGAGTGTGTTTTCCGCCGACAGGACAGAGGCCCGCAACCATGTTTATCTCTTGTTTGGGAAGGATTATGAACGAGCCATGGGATGCAGGTTGAGGTTCGACCCTGAATTCGCGGCCGGCTGGTTGGAGCAAACGCCGGACGCCGAGAATGACCAAGTGGCGGAGGCCGCGTGCCGAGACGCATATTCGAGAAAAGAGATAGCGCGACAAACTGAACGAGCAAAGAGAATCCTGCAAGAGGCGGACTTACATACCGCCGGGTGGGATAACACGGCGCGACTGGCCGCTCGCATTGCTGCATCGGTGGGGGATTTTGATCTCCGGAAAAAAGAAGAAAGGGAACTCGTCCAACGACGGAAATACCGGTACGCGTATGAGCTGAATCAGGTGCGCATCCATTACACGCTCGCCAAGAACCAGTTGTTCACCTACTTCAGCCAGATCGATGCGCTGGGAGGTTTCATATAGGGTAATCGGCTGGCACTTCAAGAAATGGGACCGGAGAAAGCATGATCAGACAATTCCTGCGCAAAAAGTTTTTTGCCCTGGTCAAACGTGACTTGGCAATGTTTCTAGAGGAACACGAAGAAGACCTAGTTCTCCAATTCCGCGAAGAAATCAAAAAGATGCACGGACGAGTCCCGGACGCGGGATCTTACGTTGATATCCGAATGGTTCCGCTCGGTGAAGCGATCCTGAGAGCTTCTTTGGAGGCTATCCGAAATTTCCTGAGGGGCGATTCGGTGGCCGCTCACAAGGAAAGCGGTGATTCGGGGCAGTCGTGACGCCTGCGGTTGTTAACCAACCATCGTGGTTTCATGGCGATTCGTTTGCATTCTCGGCGTGCAATGGCTGATTGTCGCTCTCCTTGTGTTTCATGACAAGAGCGGTCATGAGATAACTGTCGCAAAGGGAGACATACTGGTCGACGGACATCCTGTGAACTATACCGGTCGCGGATGACTTTCTCCGCCGCGAGTCCGACCAACGGGAGGACGGCTTGCGTCGGGCAACGCTCCATTCGGAAAAATCCAACCGCCTGAAATATATTCTCACCGTGTTGGGTATCTAAGTGATGATGGGGATATCGTTCCTTTGTCATTCGATTTGAACGATTTCACGCATGATACCGACTGGAGTTCGGGCATTTATGGTATTCTTGGCCCTGTTCCACATTTCAAAGATTATGAAATTAAAGACGTGAGGAATTCAGTAATTGATAAAATCCCTGACGGACGACTCCTTCACTAATCCCAAGTCGTCGATCTGCTTTCGTGGTATCACCAACCCTCCGTTGAACGTCGTGTCGATCCACACGAGTATGTCGCTGCGCTCGGCATCGCGTGATGCGCACACCGGAACGCGAAGCAATGCTCGCAACTTGTCGTCAACGACCCCCTTCACAGCTGCGAGCCTCCCATGTGCAGCGCTGCCCGATGCCCGATCCTGATGGTGTGCGACAGACGAGACGGATACTTCGTCCTGGCGGCTTTCACCGCCTCATCGAACGTATCGCCCACGAAATACTCGCCGGATTGTGGCTCGATGGCAACGAACCGATCCACGTGCTTGGCTTCAAGGTCCCTCTGCAGTTGATTGACGTAAATCTGCTTGGCACGATCAATAACCGATTTCGTCTCGGCCGATACCATATCCGCGCTCCTTTCCTTGCCATGAAACTATCCCAATTGTACCCTGGATTTGTGTCGAGACCAACGGGCGTTGTCCGCTTCGTGCCCCACACACCGCGGCGTCGGCGAGAGCTGTGACGTAGTTGGCCCTTGGGGCGCGACACATGCCAGTAAAGTTCGAGTGGGACGGGGTGAAAGCCGCGAGCTGTCGCTTCGGGTTCGTTCAGGTGGAAACGTGAATATCACGCCGCTGCCGTAACGATCAGTGGCGAACAACTCGGCGAACGGGAGCGGCTACCTTTTTGGGCGATTTGACGACTATACGGTTGGAGAGGTTTTCGCTGATTCGGGGCCGTTCCCGGTGGTCCGTCGCCTGATTACCTTGGACGTTCGCCGCACGGGAGAGATTGAATCCGGGGAATAACCAGAGATTTGTAGCGGCGAGCGTGAACCACCACGGGACAAGCCCGTGGCATCCATGCGGGCCTTGCGTGTCCAGGCCGTGTAACGGCACCTGTGAACGGCTACCAAAAATGGCCCGGCGTGCCCGATTTTCGCGTGGGCGAGCACATGGGATACAGCCCCTACACGTTCCTGCACCTGCGGCATCCTCGCCCTGACCAAACTCGGCGACGACCGTCAGCTTCCCTGGCTGGCAAGGGAATTGAATATCGAGCAAGGAATCATGAGTGACGACGGGCCATCCGTCACCTAACCCTCGGATCCACTCTTTTCTTTCACGATTCGTGGTGGGTCCAACCCGTAGGCATTATGAAACACGCTGGTTCGCTCCATTGCCCGGACCGCCTTGGCGGGTTCGGCGTGCTTGGGAAACCAATTGTGGTGTACTTCACACGTTTCCTGGGGCACGCCGCGAATGACCACGGGGGTTTTGGGAGCGCGAAACGTGTTGTTGTGGATTTCAATCGAGGTACCGGCGATATTGGTATCGTCCTTCCGGTCGCGGCCGCCGTGCATGTCGAAACAGTGGCTGAGCGACGTACCGAGTTCCACGTTATGTCGGGCTACATAAGAACAACCGGGACGCCCCGTCCCCGCGATGGAATGACGATTCTTGTCGAACAGGTTGAATTCAATCACGGAGGACGCGGTGTTGTGTGACACCCCGTACCCCAGGCCGTTGTATTGGCAGTGGTGAATATAGTTGTGATGGACCTTGTGCTCCTCGCCGTCCCGCAAGAAGATTCCGGCATGCCCGAAACCGGAAATGTCGCAGTTGTCCACTTCCAAACCGTCGTGCCGCGTTCGAATGCCATTCTGCGTGGGGAACTTATAGTAGTACGAATGCCCTTTTCCCTCTTTGCCGAACGCCCGCCGATGATGCTCCAAATATCGCTTCGTATTGGGACCGCGAATTCGCAAACCGGTGATCCGCACGTTCGCTCCCATCGCCTGGATCATCATCGGCGTATCGAGCGCGTCGCTTGTCAACTGGGCCCCTTTCGACCCTTCGTGGCCCCGTTCTCCCGCCAATGTCACGCCCTCGGGAATTTGAAGAACAAACTGGTCGATGTAGATGAACGTGGTCAGATCGATCTCCGTCTCGCCCGGCATGAATACAATTTGTCCGGCCTCTGCTTTCTCGAGTGATTCGATCAGTTCTTCCAGGGTCGTGGCGGTATAGTTCCCGCCGGTAATGGGCCGGGCGTAACCATCGCCACCGCCGATCGGACCCCGCTGATCACTCTTCGCGCCGTACACCTCCCCGTCGATTTCCACGGAAGTGTTTCCCACATCGGCGGTTGGATCCCCATTATTGCCGGCGCTTGGCGCGGCCACAGTGGCACACCACGCAAAGAAGCCGACCAGAACGAGCAGCTGTCGAGGATACATATTGGTTCTCCTTGGCAAAAAACTTGTAACACTTTAGCCGTCTGAAGTAGAATCCCAGCTTCGTGATCAGTAACATTTTAACTCAAAGTGTAAGCGTTTCGCGCCCTTCGAACGACCCAGACGCTGGAAAAGCCCTGGTTTCAGGTCGTGTCCAGGTGGATCGAATTTGAACCCGTGACGGGTGCAGTCATGGCCGAAAAGGCGCCGAAAGCCGGGCTTTACCAGCTAGTCGAGACGCGAAGCTTACAGTTTGAGTTTTTAACCGTCTGAAGTGGAGCGGTTGAGGGCGACAACGGTTTGAAAAGGGTTCCGTGCAACGCGCGGGGCGCCGTCCGCTGGACAATCGCATGCCGATTCCAACACGTGGCGGAGCGGACTCTGGCTTTTCGGGGGCACAGGGGGTATTATGAGGGGCTCGGCGGCAGCCCGTTTGGTGTTCTGCTTCAGATGGCTAAAGAGTGTGACTTTTTCACTGGCTTCCTTTTGAGGCTCACTGTTACCACACGGTCCCCGGTCGCTTGCTCAATTACGCCATAACGCCGCGACGGAATGGTCACATGAAACTTCAACTGCACGCCTTCGAATTGCCGTTGCGACACGTTTTCACGATTTCCCGTGAGTCGACGCGGGTGCAGCCCACGCTTATCGTGGAACTGGTTGAGCGTGGATTTCACGGGTTTGGGGAAGCAACCACCAACGACTATTACGGGTATACGCTCGACAACATGGCCGCCGCGCTGGAGGCGGTGCGGGCGGACATCGAAAAGGAGGCGGAGGTCGATCCAACGCAACTGTGGCGCCGGCTGGATGGCCGCTTGGAAACAAACCCGTTCGCACAGTGCGCGTTGGATCAAGCCGCTCACGATCTGTGGGGCAAGCTACGGGGAGAGCCCCTCTATCGACTGTGGGGGTTGGACATCGACGCCGTACCCGTATCGGACTACACGATCGGCATCGACAAAATCGATGTCATGGTGGACAAAATGCGGGAGTTTCCCGATTGGCCAATCTACAAGATCAAGTTAGGCACCCGGCATGATCTGGATATCGTGCGTGAACTACGGCGGTATACGAATGCCGTGTTCCGCGTGGACGCGAATTGCGCCTGGACGGTTGACGAGACGATTCGAAATTCCCGAGAATTAAAGCGTCTGAACGTGGAGTTCATTGAACAACCGATGGCGGCGGATCGGTGGGAGGAGATGAAACGTGTTTGTCAAGAGTCGGCGTTGCCCGTGATCGCTGATGAGAGCTGTATTGTCGAATCCGATGTGCGGCGGTGCGACGGGCACTTCCATGGCATCAATATCAAGCTGAGCAAATGTGGAGGCTTGACCCCGGCGCGGCGCATGATCCAGCAAGCTCGGCAGTTGGGCCTCGAGGTGATGGTCGGTTGCATGACTGAGTCGACCGTCGGCATCTCCGCCATCGCGCAACTGTTGCCCTTGCTGGACTATGTTGACATGGATGGAGCGGTGCTGTTGGCTGAAGATATCGCCACCGGTGTTCGTTTGGAACACGGTCGGTGCGTCTATCCGGCGGTGAACGGCACCGGTGTTGAGTTGACCAAGTCCGGGCGCATTGATTCGGATGTGGGGGAATGATCAGCCGGTCACGGAATTATACCGGTTCCGGATCACTTTCTGCGCCGCGAGTCCGACCAACGGCAGGACGGCTTGCGTCGAGCAGCTTTCCACCCGGAAGGATCCAACCGCCTGAACTATACCTGTTTTGAAATGAGGCTCGAGGGTCATGAACAAGTCGCGGCAATACAATCGACGGGGTTTTCTTTCTCGCGGTCTTCGGGCGGCCGGCGCCGGCGTGGTTACCTTCACGAGCATTCCTGCTCATGTGTTGGCGCGAGCAGGTCGGATGGGCGCCAACGATCGGATCGGCATCGGTTACATCGGCGCCGGTCGCCGGGCGAACCAGCTGATGAATCTTCCGCCCGCGGGCCGGATTGTCGCCGCCGCTGATTTTGATCTCGGCAGAGCTGAAGCGGTGGCTGCCAAGCAGGCATGCCGGGCCTATCAGGATTACCGCGATCTGCTGGACGCGGAGGATGTCGACGCGGTGTTTATTGCCACGCCCGACCACTGGCACGTCCGCCCTGCTTTGCATGCGTGTCAGGCGGAAAAAGACATTTACCTGGAAAAGCCCTTGTCGCTGACAATCCGGGAAGGCCGAGTGCTGGTCGACGCGGTTCGCAAACACGGCCGAGTGTTACAGACGGGAAGCCAACGTCGTTCGATGTCCGGTCATCGACGCGGCTGCGAATTGGTCCGAAACGGGGTGGCCGGGAAGATTCACACGGTCATTATTCTGAACTACCCGAGCCCTTGGCACGCGGACTTCGAAGCCAAGGAAGTTCCCTCATCGCTTGACTGGAACTCTTGGTGTGGAATGACCGAACCGGTGGGTTACCACCCTGACATCTTCATCCAGCGTTCGCGGCCAGGCTGGATCTCGCTGCAACCCTACTCCGGGGGCGAAATGGCCGGCACGGGCGCCCATGGGTTTGACCAGATCCAGTGGGCGCTGGAAATGGATCATACCGGACCGGTCGAGATCTGGTGCGAAGGGGACGAACTGGATCCGCCCGTCTACAAGAAGCCTGAAAGCCGTGAACGGGGGAATCGGGCCACGAGCCAAGGACGGCGGGTTCGGATGCGGTATGAGAACGGCATCGAAATCCGTTTGGAAGATAATGGCCCGGCGGCTGGAGGCGAATTCATCGGAGACGCCGGCAAGATCCGGATCGGAAACAACAACGTTCGCAGCAATCCGCCAGAACTGGCCGACACGCCGCCGCCGCAGCTGAAGACCCGTTTGCCTCGCGTCGAGAACCACATCGAGAATTGGTTCGAGGCCATCAGGGAACGGACTCGCCCCATCGCGGATGTGGAGATCGGCCATCGTTCCGCCATCCTTTGCCACTTGGGCAATATCGCCCGCTGGACCGGGCGTCGATTGCGATGGGATCCCGAATCGGAGACGTTTCCGGACGACCCCGATGCCAATCGCTTCCTCGATCGGCCCCGCCGCCAGGGTTACGAACTCCCGAACGTTTAACCGTAGCCGTTCACGGGTGCCGCTACATGACCTGGACACGCAAGGCCCCCATGGATGCCACGGGCTTGTCCCGTGGTGGTTCACGCTCGCCGCTACAAACCGGCCAGACACATCACGCCTGCCCGTCGTCGGTAGCGTGGAACGTAACGGACCACGGGACAAGCCCGTGGCATTTGCACCTCGAAAAGCCTTTCCTCAATATGTGCAACGGACGTGCGAACGTCCGCGGACATTAGTCTTTTGCTCGTGAACGGTTACGTTTAACCGATGACCGGGGAGTCAGCGCCGGGAGGCTCCTGGGCTGCTAAAAAGCAGTCAGTTTGGGGCGATTTCGGAATTCGCGAAACGGAGCAGTGTTGTTCCGTTGCTCACCCATCGCACGCCGATTACTT
>JBNJEM010000242.1:0-10613 GCA_051745935.1 Planctomycetota bacterium | reverse complement strand
TGGTGGGCGGTCTGCTGCCCTTGATCGGGGTGAAGGCCATCAGCCAGCCGTTCGACATGATCTCCATGCTTGGCTTTCTCATCCTGATGGGCACGGTGGTCAACAATCCGATCCTGCTGGTCGAGCAGGCTCGCCGCAATTTTGCCGATGGACGTGATGCGGTCCAGGCTGTGATGGATGCCGTTGCCGTGCGGCTGCGCCCGATTGTGATGACGACCCTGACCACTATCAGCGGCCTCTCGCCGCTGGTGCTGATCCCAGGGGAGGGGACCGAGCTCTATCGCGGGGTTGGGGCGATAGTGATGTTCGGGTTGCTGGGTGCGACGATCGTGACACTGACCTTTTTGCCCGCACTGACGGCGAGCGTGCTCGGTATTTCCCAACGGCGGCGTGCACGGGCCACCTGATTAGGCACGACCGGCAATTCCGACAAAAACAAAAAGCCCCGAAGGCGATGCGTCGGGGCTTTTCTTGTCTGGTTGCGGGAGCAGGATTCGAACCTGCGACCTTCGGGTTATGAGCCCGACGAGCTACCGGACTGCTCCATCCCGCGTCTGGTATGAGGCGCATTGTACGCAGACCCGCCATGCTGTCAAGGGAAGATCGACTCGCATCTGATGGATTGCACTGAACATGAAAAAAGCCCCGAGGCCAATACCTCGAGGCTCTTTCGAATCTGGTTGCGGGAGCAGGATTCGAACCTGCGACCTTCGGGTTATGAGCCCGACGAGCTACCGAACTGCTCCATCCCGCGTCTGATGGATGGCCATTCTAAAGCGGCTTCTGGGCTTGTCAAGACCTGTTTTCGGAGCCGTGCTGGGGATCCGTCCGGAGTGCCGCAGGCTTGTGAAAGTTCATTTTCGAACCTAGGTTCGCCTGCCTTGGTAAAAGTTCCGCACCGAAGGTTGATCGACTTTGCCCCGGTGTTGTTTTCCATCCCCATTACTGCGCGTTACAGCGCAGCACGCCGGATCACGGTCCACGGACTGGTTGGTATTAGGCGGTTATTTTATTCGGGAATCTCGGGGCGATTGATGACCGGCTCCCCGATTGTAAAACACAGATAGGTTGGAGGGGTATCGGGTCGCTTAAAGGTAACCGGCCTCGTTTTGGACGTGTTTCAGTGCTTCGAGTCTTGATCGAGAAATACGCACCCGGCCTTTCCTACTAACTAACCTTGCGGCCGGGGCCTTCGTGCAGACCAGATTCACGCCGAGCTGGTGCCTGTTTTCGCCGTTCTGCGTTGTTGGAACGTTTTCTTCGGGCGACTGTTTAGGCGCCGTACCCCGTCATGCTTCAGAGGAGGGGGTTTCCAGCCTGCTACACATCGTTGCACGTTTGCCTGCAGTCGGCTCGCCTTAATATGCCAATGCCCCGTAACGGCATGTCTGCCGCAAGGCGACGGCGGCGATAGCAATGTCCGCGGCTAACGCTCTCAATCAGAATTCCGGGGCTATATCATAGGGCCGCGATAATCGCGCGATACAGGGCCTCGTCGGAGAGTTCGACAGGGTTGCCGAGCATGCTGCCGGCCCGGCAGTTGTCCAGCACCGGTTGAAGGTTGTCAGCATTCAGTCCGTGGCGCACGAGGCCATCAGGTACGTATCGGTCGGTCATGTCCTGCAAGACGTTGATAAGTGTGTCGAGATCGTCCCGGCCAACCATCAACCGGGCGACGAGACGATAGCGATCCAGAGTCCTTTTGGCCTGTTGGTCGTAGGGCCGTTGGGAGAGGGCGGCAATGTTCTCGGCAGTTACGGGTGCGACTAGGCGAGCGCAGACTTCACCGTGCGGTGCCGGGAAATGGGCGCCGATCGGGCTGGCAAGTCCGTGGATGGCCCCAAGACCTGCATTGGCAAGGGTCATGCCCGAGAAGCTGGCGGAGAGCATAAGGCGCCCTAGCCCGTCACGACGGTTCATTTCTTGCGCGTCATCGGCCGCCTCAAGTGCGCCTTGGAACAGCGAGAGTCCCTGTAGGGCGAGCGCGTCCGTCATCGGGGTGGCCCGGTGGGTGGTGTAGGATTCGAGCAGCTGCGAGAAAGCATCCATGGCCGTGGCATTGCGCACACGGTGCGGGCAGCTTTCGAGCAGCGCCGGATCGAGCCAAGCTTGGTGTGCAAGCAGACGCGCATCCCGGAATGATTTTTTGAACTGGCCCCGCCTTGAAATCACGGCGTTTTTAGTGGCTTCGCTGCCGGTGCCGGCCGTGGTGGGCACAGCCAGAAACGGAACCGGTTCGGCTTCGATCTTCCTTCCGCAGCCGACGCCTTCAAGGTAGTCGATAATCGAATGACGCTCGCGCAATAGACCGGCGATTGCCTTGGCCGCATCCAGCACGCTACCGCCGCCGAATCCGACGACCCATTCGATGCCCTCGGGTGCATCGGCCACGATCTGGTCGATCAGTTCCGGCGTTGGTTCCTGCCGTACCACGACGCGATGGACCTGACGCTCGGTCAGGGTGCACGGCAATCGTTCGGGTGCCAGTTCGGCATCAGCATGCCCTCCGGCCACCAGCATCAGCCGGTCTTTCACCAGACTACAGAGCGTGTCGTCCAGGGATTGCCGGGTGATGTCCCAGCCGAAGCGAATCGCCGGCATCTGCGCGAATTCGAAGCGCCCCGGCAGCAGGGCGGCTGTGTTCGGGATCTCGTCGGTCATGGCTCTTTCCCGCTGGATGGTGGGCGTGCGGCCTCTGGCAGGTCGAAGAGGACCTCGTAAAACCGTTTATGACAAGGTTGTGCGCGATGCTGCGCACCACAGAGAACCTCGTTGAAACCTAATGCGCGCTGGGCCTGTCAGTCCTCAGGGCCTCCCGTCCCAATGTAACGAAAGCCTTTTCTGTGCGGATAGTGCCTATGGCATGAGGCCCCGGTATGGCTCACCCCGACGAGGTTCGGCCATCATCTCGGCAACCTCTTCGCGCCAGGTCAGGTAGTGGGCGGTCTGTTTGTGTGTGGCGGCCTGTTCGACAGTTTCGTATGCCTCGTAAAGTACGAAGGCGGTTGGATCGTCCGCGCTTTGCAAGATATCGAACCTCCGATTGCCGGTCTCCTGCAAGGAGGCCTCATGGTTTGGCCGGCAGGCGGCAATGAAGTCTTTGACGCAATCGGGTTTGACGCGTACGTGAACGATGGTGACGTGCATAGGTTTTCCTCTTTCTGCTTCCGCTTTTTCCAGTTCCGATCTCACTTCCCCCGACTCTCGAACGCAAACTTGCCGGGGCGAGGCCGGCTCGGAAAATTGGCGGAGTGACTATAAAAAAGCCTTCGAAGTGCTTCCGTGACGTATTATTTTTTTGAAAAAATGGTTACTCCTCGGTTGGGTCATTCGCTTGGTTGGGGACGATTCGGGATATGGTGTCGTTGAGTGCCCTGAGGTCTAGCGGCTTGGTCAACATTTCGTCCATTCCTTCGGCCAGAAAGCGCTCCCGGTCTCCATTGAGAGCGTTGGCAGTCAGGGCGATCACGGGCGTTCTCGCCCGGCCGGAGGATTCCAATTCGAGCATCCGGATTCGGCGCGTGGCCTCCAGGCCGTCCATCACCGGCATGCTTATATCCATGAGGATCACGTCGAAGGGCGCTCTGTAATCCTGATTTTCGAATGCTGCCACTGCCTCGGCGCCATTGGCCGCAAGAGTCTGCTCAAGGCCCATCTTGGAAAGTACCGCCTTCATCAGCTTCTGATTGACCGGGTTGTCTTCGACCACCAGCACGTGCCGGATGCCGGACGGCAGGGGCTTCGGTGCCGTCGGGCTGCCATGGGATGAATCGACGGCCACCGTTTCCTCCGCAATTCGTGTTTGCCATCGAAAGCCCATCGTCGTGCCTCTTCCCGGCTGGCTGTCGATCTCAAGCTCCCCCCCCATCATGCTCACAAGCTGCTTGCAGATGGCCAGGCCCAAGCCGGAGCCACCATAGCGGCGGGTGGTCGAGCTGTCTGCCTGGGCAAAAGGTTGGCCGATCCGGTCGATCATTTCCTGCGTCATGCCGATGCCGGTGTCGCGGACCGAGATTTCCAGCGCACAACGGTCGCTCTGTTGATCCAGTAGGTCGAGACGCACTTCGACCGTCCCGTTTTCGGTAAACTTAACTGCATTGCTAATCAGGTTGCTGACAATCTGCTTGAGTCGCAGCGCATCGCCCAAGACACGTCTGGGTAGCCGTGGGTCGATAGTCAGATACAGGCGGGTACCCTGCGCTTCCGCCTGTCTCGCAAACAGCCGCACGACGGCGGAAAGCGTGTCGTGTAGCGTCAGCGGCGCCTGTTCTAGTTGCAGCATCCCGGCATCATTCTTAGAGAAGTCCAGAATGTCGTTGATAATGCCGAGCAGCGAGCTGGAGCTGTGCCGGATGGTTCCCAGATAGTCACGCTGTTCTGCGGTCAGTCGGGTCTGCTCGAACAGGTCCAGAAAGCCCATGATGCCATTTAGGGGAGTGCGAATTTCGTGCGACATGTTGGCGAGGAATTGGTCTCGGGCGCTTTGTGCCTCGCACAGGGCAGTCAGGGTCTGGGCGAGGTTGCGCTCCTTTTCGATCAGTTCCTGGTTCGCGGCGCAAGAACGCAGCGAGGTCGCTAGCTTCTCGCAGATCGGCGCCAGCGCACGCAGGGTCTGATCGTCCAGCGGCATGTGGCGCGTAAGGACAAGCCAGCCGCTGTCAGGCAGGTGAAACACATAGCAATGTCGCCTTCCGTCATCCAGACTATGGCTGTCGTACAGTTCGGCAGGCGTGTCGACCAGGCTGCGCCCGGTACTCAGTACATGAGATAGGCAGGAGCGCACCGCCTCGTCCAGTCCACGCCGGGGCGTCAGGAATAGAGGGTCCGGATCGCCGTAGCCGAACACACCAGCAGTAAGGCCATCGAGCTTGCGCAGAATGACCTTGAGCGATTCGGAAAGCAGCTTGCGCCGGTCCAGCGAATTGCCGATCGCCATGGACAACTCGTAGAGAATCCGGATACGTATCTCGTCCTGCAGGTGTTCTCCGACGGCTTGTGTTGGGGACACCTGTCCCTGTGCCCGTTTGTCTGGGCGTCTCTCCGTCACAGCAATGACACCACGGTCGTCTTGTTGTAGAACTCCAGATAGCCCGTCCCGGAGTTCGCGATTTCGCCAAGCACCAGCGCCCCGCAGACGGGTACGTCCGCTCCGACCACGGCCTCGATGGCGTCGACTTCAGCGTGGAAATGTGTCTTCATAAACAGTGCGCGGGAGATGCAGTCGAACAGCAACGCCACTTCAGGCTGTGTGTTTTTCGTCAACTGCACGGCGCGAGCCGCGGTTTCTCCGGCTGCCCATACCAGCTGGTTCGCATCGGCGGTCAGAATGTTCACGAAGTCGCCCTCAGATAGCTCGCCCACGCAGACCAGAGCCCCGTCTTCGGTGACGGCGATCGGATCGCGGACCACCATTTCACCGCCTAGCTTGTTGATACCGAAAGGGAACGCCTGGGCAATTTCGAAGAAGTTGTCAGCGTCGATGGCCATGGCGGAATGCTGGTCGACGATTTCACGGTAGACCGCGAAGGCGTTGCGATCGTCGATTTCGCGGATCACATTGCCCGAAACGAGCGTGATGCGGTGATCCGGATCGATAGTCTGCCAACCATGGCCGACAGCTAGTGCGCTGGCGCCATCGAGCATGCCGATAATGGCGGCATCCATCACTCGGCCAGCATTTGTCAGCAGGCAGGGTTTTTGCTGGAAGCTAAGTGACCCGGCGCCCCCGCCAAGAAAGTTGGTGGTGGCCCCGAAAACTGCGTAGACCGCGTCGACCAAAGCAGCGATGCGCCGGGCCAGTCCGTCTACCAGCAAGATCATCGTGGCGCTGCCTTCGAGATCAGCGCAGGCTTCGTCGATTCGCTCCTCGAAGTCGGCATCTCCGTCGCTGAGTCCATTTATGACGCGGGTGTCGAGGGCTTGGGGCAGACCAACGACCACGGCGCCCTGCTCGTGAGCATTCGAATCGGCCACGATTTGGGGGAAGATCCCGCCGATCAGTGGTAGTTCGACCCTCGAAAGCACCGCATCTAGCGCCTCACCGTCGTAGTTGTTTCCATCCGCAGCAAGAATCATCAGGCTGCGCACGCCTGGGGCGCTGCTCGCTTTTTCAATGGCGTCTACCAAGGCGGGCAGGGAGGGGGAACTGGTGAACTGGAAGATACTCATGCCGGATCGCTCGCTCCAATGGTTCGGGGATCATGCTGCCGGTAAAACCGTGCGAATTCTTCGTGCTTCATGGGCCGACCGAGCAGGTATCCCTGGATCTGGTCAACGCCAATGGCATCCAGATAATCTTGCTGGCGTTGGGTTTCGACGCCCTCGGCAATGGTTTCCAGACCCATGCTCTGGGCCATCACGGTAATGGCACGTACGATGGCGCGGTCACTTGGTTCGTGAACGATCTTCTTTACAAAGGCCCGGTCAATCTTGACTGTGTCCAAAGGAAACCGCAGCAGATATTCCAGCGACGAGTAGCCGATGCCGAAATCGTCGATGGCTATCTTGAAGCCCTGTTCACGCCATTGATGCAACTGGGCGATTGTGCCTTTGGGATCCTGCATTGCGGTGCTTTCGGTGATTTCCAGTTTGAGGTGTTCTGGGGAGATACCGGCTGCTGAAATGGCGGAGTCGAGAATCTCCGGCAAACGGGCATCTTGGAATTGCCGCGGCGAGAGATTGACCCCCATCAGTACCCGGATTTCTTGTTCGCGCCATGCTCGCTGCTGCTGGCAGGCTTCGCGCAGGATCCAATCCCCCAACTCGCTTATTAGCCCCATTTCCTCAAGCATCGGGATGAATTGAGGCGGTGGAATCAGCCCCAGATCCGGGTGCTCCCAGCGGATCAGTGCCTCGACGCCGATGACGGCGTTGTCGGCCAGTAGCATCTGGGGCTGGTAGACAAGGTGGAACTGCGCGAAACCGGCCTGCACGGCCTCGCGAAGGGCAAACTCCAGCTTGAGGATGCGTGTGGCCTGATCGTCCGGGGTTGACTCTGCCACGGCCAGTGGCTCTCCGGTTCGTCGGGCGCTCTGCTGTGCCTCTTGGGCCGCCTGTACCAACCCTTCGGCATTGCCGGCATGCTGGGGGGCCAGCGCGATGCCCCCGGTCATGGAGAGAAACACCGTCTGGTCGGCCACATTTGATGGCCGGCTAATCTCGGCCAGAAATACTTCCGTGGAACCCCGGATGCGTTTCAAGTCGTTATGGGGGAAGGTGAGCGCGAACTGGTCACCGTCGAGCCGGGCGATTTCCACTTCTCTTGGCAGAACCTGCTTCATGCGGCCAGCAACGATCTTGAGTATTTGGTCGCCGGCCTGGATACCCAGCGCATCGTTGAGTCGGCCGAAACGGTTGATGTCTAGCACCACCAAACCCACTCCGCGCGCACCCCGATCTATTTCCGCATAGAGCTGGTGTAGCAGCATCTTGCGGTTCGGCAAGCTAGTGAGTTGATCGTGCAGCCTTACGTGCTGCACCAAGGTTTCAGTCTGCCGAATGGCGGTCAGATCCATGAACGCGCCTTGATACACGAGCGCGCCCGATGGGTCGGAATCCGGTTCGGCGACCAGATGCAGGACCAGCGGGTTGTCGCCCTGGATCGCCAGCCGGATCTCGATGTCGAAGCGGGTGCCGTTGTTTTCGGCTACTTGAAAGGCATCTCGCAAGCGACGGGTGTCCTCCCCGCGGGTCCGGCTGCAGAGCTTTTCGGGGGTGTCCATGTGTTCCGCGGCGATTCCGGTGAGCGCTTCCAGTGACTCGGACCACTCGATATGGCCAGAGTCGACCCGCCAGTCCCAGAAACCCAGTCGGGCAATTTTCTGGGCGTTGATTTGTTGCAGGCGTGCTCGCTGTAAGGCGGCGCTGTCGCAGCGGGCACGCCAAGCATAGCGAAGACGAGCTGTGAGCAGGGGCAAGTTGATGGGCTTGGTAATGAAGTCGGTGGCTCCGGAATCGAAGGCTTCGGTGATATCACTGGTGGCATCGGCCGACGTGAGCATGATGATTGGTGTACCGGGAACGGACTCGAGCTTGCGGATGGCCTGACAGGCCTCAAAGCCATTCATCTCAGGCATCATCACGTCCATCAGGACTAGGTCGGGCACATGCCGGGTAAAAGCCTCCACACCCTCGCGACCATTATCCGCCTCAAGAAATGCATATCCGTTCTTGCGTAGGATGCCCCTGATGAGCATCCGGGTGGGGATGTCGTCCTCCACAACGAGGACTTTGATCGGCTGCTGGTCGGTTGGGGCCATGTATTAACCTGCTTCCGGGATTCCGGCCCGCTGCGCGGTGCGCGATGCCGGCTTTCCTGCGCAAACCCGTATTAGCGCCATCCTGCGCGACACCCTCTCTGGCTTCGTGCGGAAGGGCCTGGGTAGAGCAAGGGAACCCGGATGTTTGAATCGATTTTCCGGCCGGAATCGCCTGCCGGGCTGGGGTTGCTGATGGGAGGTCGTCAAGATGGACTGAAAGCGTACCGTTGCTCCAGGAGTGTCTTGGTCCTCTCGGCCATCGGGTCAAGCTGGGCCACGATCTCGCACGGTGCCGGTTCACCTTCATGGGCGCTCTGCCCGATCTGGCGGGCGAGATCCGAGAGCCCTAGGGCCCCGAGATTGCTCGCGCTGCCCTTCAGGGCATGGGCTCGCCTGCGGATCTGCTCCATATCTTCTGACGCCAGCGCGTCTTTGAGTTCCTCCAGTTGTCCGTCCAAGTCACTCAGGAAGAATTCGACGATCTCGACGATCTCGTCACCGAGTGCCTCTTCTAGGCCCTCGAGCATGGTGGTGTCGATCACCTCGTCGTACACGGGCATGTCTCCTAGGAAGCTGCGCTGTCTTCGTTCACTTGGTTGATGCATGACCGAACCGGACCCTGCGAGATTCAAAGGCCCCTTGCGTCTCCGACCGCGGAAGGAATGGCGAGGGAGCCACTGTCGGTCTGAATGCCGCGCAAGTCGAGTTCGTAGTGAGCGCGGAGATAATGTAGGAAAGTTACATGGTAGGAACAGTCAAAAAAGTGCAAAACCGCATAGATCAAGGTGGCGTCTCGTCACGTGGTGTAACGGCAAGATAGTCACCGGAGCGTCCTCGTCACCGTTTTATGCCCCATTATTAAAAACGAGTTTTTCTGCCTCGCCGTTAGCATCGAAGCCAGACTCTAGAAGCTCATGTACCACCGGCTTTCCTGCCATTCGTCGCTCTGCTCGAGCTACATGGCGCCAACCCGTCGGGTGATCGATGGGTTTTTCGGAAAGATCCCGACAACGTCGCTCCGACGCTTGATCGCCTTGGTCACCCGCTCCAAGCCATTCGTCGAGGAATGCTTCCGCCAGTGCGCCGTGGGGGAGGCCGTGAAAGCCAGCACGTTCTCCTTTGCGTTGTCCAAACAGGCAGCCGCCTTGGGTACGCGCGCTCAGAGAGTGTCGGCCGCTTCGCGCCATTGCCGAGAGGCTCCCCCTGGTCCGGCTGGCTCAGGGCCGTTCGGACGGCCGCCGAAACAGCCGGCTGGTGGACATTGGGCACTTGGGCGAGCATTCGCATGAAGTGCACCTGCCAGTGTTGCCAGCCGGCACCGATAAGCGCCGTGGCAATGGCCTTCTTGAGACCCTCGTGGTCGTCGGCGACGACCAGACGGTTACCGCTCAGTCCACATGCCACCGGGCCGCTGCGGTGCGGTCCGGGATAAGTCGATTGCTATTGATGCCGTCCACCACAAAGCATCCCGCGCGCGGAGAGGGCGCAGGAGTCCCTGGGGCGAGCCGCGCCTTCGGTTTGGTCATCTTCCGGTAGCAGTGTCAGGTCGTTATGGAATGTGCTGACCACACTGGATTGGGACTCGAGCTGGAGCTGGCTGCGCAGCAGGCACGCCAGACCTTCGCTCAGTCTCAGGCGTAGTCCAGTGAAGCCGTGCTTGCGGGGGGTGGACTCGTCTGCCCAACGGAATGGTTCGGAGACGAGTGCCCGGGTCTGCTCGGAAAGAGCAGGCTTTGAACCTTCGAGCTTCGGGTTATCAGACCGACGAGGTGCCGGACTTGTTCATGGTGAGAGGGGCGTCCGAGAAATTTGTGCCGACGTCACCAAATCGCTACAGGGCGTGCGCCTCACTTCACTCGGGTGCCCTGGACGGCCCCTTCGTCGGGCGACAGGATGCGAAGGTCCGAGCCGCCTGAGCCGGCGGCCAGCACCATGCCTTCGGAGATGCCGAATTTCATCTTGCGCGGGGCCAGGTTGGCGACCATTACGGTATGCCGCCCGATCAGGGAGGCGGGATCGTAGGCCGCTTTGATACCAGCGAACACTTGGCGGGGCTTGCCCTCGCCGATATCAAGGGACAGGCGCAGCAGTTTGTCGGCCCCCTCGACGTGTTCGGCCTCGAGGATTTTTGCGATACGCAGGTCGACGGCCATGAACTTATTAATGTCGATGGTCTCGGCGAGCGGCGCGATCTCGGGCGTCTCGACCTTTTGCTTCGCTGCGTTGTCACCGGCCTTGGTCTTCGCCTCGTCGGCGGCATCCTGCTTGGCTGCCTCGAGCAGTGCCTCAAGCGAGGATTCCTCGATCCGCTGCATCATCGGCTTGAACTTGTTGACCGGGTGATTGAGTAACGGC
>JBNJEM010000241.1:0-10622 GCA_051745935.1 Planctomycetota bacterium | reverse complement strand
TTGTTTGAAGATCTCACATTTCGTGAGATCCGCGGACACCAGATCAAGTACGATTTCGTACTTGAAAAGACGGGCCTGGAGACCCGTCCTACATATAAAAGACGGGCCTGGAGACCCGTCCTACATATAAAAGACGGGCCTGGAGACCCGTCCTACATATACTGTTTGCAACGTTAGGGTTCAGTTGGCTAAAAAGTTACAAACCGCCAAACCCTCAGAAACACCCTTTCTGGCAGCAAGCTCGTTTCGGTTTACGAGTCCCTTTCCCACGGATTTCGAACTGCGCCAAAGTCGAGTGCTAGAGTTTCAGTAGATGCGGCCGAATTGCCCTCGAAGCCGAGGAATCAGGCACTGCCGCATTCCGGGAGAGGCAAACCGCGGCCTCGAATCCTCGTCGATCAGATTATTCCAATCGTATCGGCGGTTATCTCGCCGTTTGCATGGCCGAGCGGTGTTATGTTCACGAGGCTTCGGACGCCGTGACCTAGAGTTGTGTGGAGAAAGCGTTCCCGCGCGACGCTGCTCAAGCGACAACTGGAATGACCCTAGAGGCAGGAAAAGACAGAGGTCAAAGATGGGCTTCTTGAAGCGATTTTTTCGAAACGTGCTCCACGAGGAAACACGAACCTCTCGCACGAGCAGTTTTGAACACTTGACGGAAGAAGAACTGGAAACTCACCTTGGCGTGCAGCGCTATGGACGTTTCTGGCTGACCGATGCAGTGCGCCCGTCATACGACTTACAAGTCATTCCCCAACAGGGGTTTCGCCGAGATGTCTACCGGGATGAAGAGAGTCACGCCGAGGTCCCGGTACTGATGGCCGCGGCGTCCCGAGAAATGCTTTTCGAATTGTTCATGGATTTGCTGGAACCGTTGGGCGGCGAAGTCGATGTGGTTTTGGAAACCAGTCATGACCACGGTAACGGTGGGCATCAAGATCTGTATCGCGAACACATCGACATGCCCGTACTCAAAAGCATCTTGTGGGAATATGAAGAAATGCTGTTGAATGACGGGTGTAGCGGGATCGCGATCATCGACCCAAGTCTCCCGCAAGAAGTCCAGTTCGACGAACACAAAATGCTCATCGTGTATGGAAAACCGCTAGAGAATTTCGAATCCATCCTCACGTCGCGAAACGTCGCACAAGACCGCGAAATGAAGTTCATCACCGAAGCGGAACACGTGCATTCCTCAACTGAACGCTACAGCAAACTCTTCGAAGAACTGAAAGTTGATCTGGGCATGGACGGTTCCTACGTGTAACCGACTTTTCGAATCGGCCCCATCCCGGAAAAACAAGCTGGCATTCAATCGCAATCGGGGCGCCGATTCTCCGCGAACGCCGAAGGCTGTCACTTTTCCGCCAACGCGGAATCCCTGTTTCCCCCCTTCGCATTACCGCCGTCGCCCCCCACCGCTTCACGCGGCGGAATTACGTGGTTTACCCCCGCGCCTCTGTCAACGAATGCGGAATTCAATGGCGCCGCTCCCGAATTTGCTCCCTTTGCGATCCTCGATGGTTAGCTCCAGTCTGTAGTAGCCGGAGTCGATTTCGCGGGGCATGTGGAACTCGTAAGCGACAAAAAAATCTCTTCGATGGTGCCGGCAACGATCACGGATGACGGGCAGCGTGCGAGACATGACAATCCGCTGATCCTGATCCAAAATGTCGTACCGCCCCACCAACGCCGCCTCGTACATGGGGACCCGAGGATCGTCTTCCCAGTCCTGCGAGGATTCTTCCCAGTCCTGCGAGGATGACGTCGGGTCGGCCTCTTCGCGTGTTGTTTCCTCCACCGTGAAGTTTCCAATCTCCACGTACAGAATAACGTGTTCGCCGGGGTCGAATCCGCGAGCTCCAATCTCGTCATAAACGCCAAAACTGCGAACGTCACTCACGAATGCAAGGTTGTTGACCTGCAAAGGTCCGAGAGTCTTCAAAGCACAAAGCCCTCGTTGTAGATGATCCGATGCCGCCTCGACGCGATAACGCATCTTGGGCCATCCGTCAGCATCCATGAGGACGTCCAAGCCCATCATCGTCTGCCGCCAGAACTCCAACTCTTGCTCGTCCAGCCCCTCCAGCGTCACCATTGCCTTCTCAGGGTTTTCCGCCACCAAATGCAGCAACCCGAGAGAAGCTCGCAAACGCGTTTCATCCAAGGCCTCAAGTGGCTCGCCCTCGGCCAGCTCGCGCCGAAGGTGTGCAATCGTTCGATCCAACGGCTCCTGCCATGAGATGGGCTCACCGCTCTCCGGCGAATCACTCAACCCATTGCTCCGTGAATCATCCGCCTCCCCCGACTTCATCGTGCCACCGCCGCCGGCGGATGCGACCCTCACACTCGTTTTATCCTTGTCTTCGGTTTCCATGTTGGATGTTCGTGGTGGCTCCTCACCATGCTGGCGCCGCTTCGTCGACGACTCGCCGGCTGCAGAGGCCGCTTGCCCGGAGTCCGCTGACTCGGCTGATTCCGCTGATTCCGCTGATTTCGTGGAACCGGTCGTTCGCGGCAATTGTGCGGCTTTCTTCGGGGAAGAGGAGGGGGGGCTGGTCCCAGATGTAGCGGTCCGATCCGCTTCGGACGAATCCGCCTCGGACTGATTTGGATGCGTTCCCCGCCGCGAGGTTTCCGAGCCCGGCGGGCGCGAGGTGGATTGCACAACCCTATGAGCGTTCTTGGGCGACGGGCCGGAGGATTCAGGAGAAACAGCGGCGGAAACGGCGGAATCCGAAGAGGCGAGGGCATCCGTCTTGGCGCCCGTGTCCTGGTGTCGATGTAGGTGGGCATGAATCAGTCGTGTAAGGAAGCCCCGATCTTCGGGTCGAGCATTGATGACACTCTGCTGCATTTGACGCGCCTCGGCCTGCGAATACCCGGCCTTTACGGCTGTCTGACGAATCAAAGCCGCTTCATCCCTCACCATTGGCGATAATTCCTCTGGCGATAATTCCTCTGGCGATTTCCGCCCCGTCGCCTCCGCCGTTTCCCCCCCACGCTCGCCCGTTGCCGTTTGCTCCTTGGACGCCGTTGGCTTGACCAGGGCCGGCACGGCACAGCCCATGAAAATCAAAATGCCGGGCATCAACCAAGCTGTAGTTCGAGGGATCACGTTCATTGTTTGAACTGGTGTGGACGCATAACGGCAGACGGCCCGGAACAACACACGCCGCGAAGGGTGACGAATGTTAGGCGAACCGAACAGACTTGGCAAGACGAAACCAAAACGATCCCCGTGTAGCCGGCCCGGACTCTAGATTTCGCGACCCGGGCCGTGCGCCGGCGCAACCGGGCCCGCGAGGCAAGAATAGACCCCCGCGGATGGCGGAATTGTCTCACGGATGAAGAAAACAAGCAGCAAAGGGGCGTTTGGGGTTCCAAGCAAAACGCCAGACACGTGATCTTTCCTTTTTTGTGCTTGACCCCCTTTACCTTGGGGTCCGGGCGCCCCTTCCTACTTATTGGCACCCCGGTGGGGGCAGGTGGAGGGTGAGCTGGTGAAAACCCGAAAACTGGGCAAACTGGAGTTGCGAGGTTTTCAGCGTTTGTTGCGCGTCCTCGCTCCGGAAGCCGAAGACCTTCCCACCCGCGCCGTGACAATTACCAGCGGTGCTCCTGGTGCCACGATAGGCCCTTGGCGTTTGCAGAACGCGGATGGGCCATATAGAAGACCCCAACGTTGCAAAAAGGAATGCGTAGGACGGGTCTCCAGGCCCGTCTATCACAGTGGAAAATGGTCATCTTGCGGATGTTTGCAGACTTCACGTTTCGTGAACTTTGCAGACAGTGAATCAAAGTCGGTTTCGCACGCCAACAGACGGGCCTGGAGACCCGTCCTACTTCAATCGTTATGCAACTGCAGGGTAGACCACGTCCAAAAACCTGAGATCGGGGGGGCCGAACGCGATGGTGTCACGATGCAGGGCGTTGTGGCGCTTCGCGTCTTGGCGCCAGATGTTTATCAATACGGAAAATCAGTTTTTCCATGGCGAAACGGGCCCTGGCGGGGGACGAATGAGAACCTTTTAGCGCGAGATCGGTTTCCAACAACCATTGGTAAAGCTGTCCGGCTCGCTCTTGCCCCAGCTGTTTCAACTGCTTTTCCGCGTCGTGTATGACATTCCTCTGCCATTTAAAGAAACCACCTTGTTCCAAGGCTTCGGGCAGTCTCATGCGACGCCCCTCTCGCAAAGCCCGTTGATAGACACGCGTCGCGGCGGCGAACCGGCGGAGCGACCAACTGATGGGCCCGAACAAGGCATTCGGATGTTCACCACTTTGCAATAGGCGATCCAGCTGAGCAATCGCCTCGGCACCGTTGCCCCACAAGGCGGCATCAATCAATTCCCAGGCCGTTTTCGCTCGCCAATTCCCCCCCATTTCCCGCACGAGTTCCTCGGTGACTTTCCCACTGTTTCCGGCGTACAAGGCCAACTTGGCGAGTTCCTGGTCCAGCACCCCGAATTCCGGACCAATGAATTCCAATAATAGGACTGCCGCATTCTTTCCCAGCTCCACGTCGTGGCGAGTTCGGCCCCACTGCACGAGCCACTGGGCCACCCGCTGTTCATCGACCACCTTCTGTTTCCCGCGTCCCGTTTGAGGCAAACGGCATTCGACCTGGAGACCGCGTTTACCGACCAGCTGGAAGAGTTTTGTGTTGGCGGCCCATTTGGTCACTTCCAGCATCAACAACCTTTGCTCCCGCAACCGCTCCACGTAGTCTTCCAGATGCGGACGATTCGCCGACACAAACGGATCGGCATCCTGCACGATCGCCACCCGGGGCCCGGAGGGATTGAATAGGGAGGCGGTATAAAGTTCATCATGAACGTCGCGCCATTGAGCCGATGTGCCGTCGAACACGGCCGCCGGCGTGTCATTGTCAGAGCACACCAACTCCCGGACCCGTTCCCGCACTAACTGTTTGAGAAACGGTTCGTCGCCAAATGCGACCAGGATGCCCGCTGGTTTCGAGGGGCGATGCAGATAGTCAAACGCGTGTACGGTTTCCGCCATTGTGTTGCCGCCTGCCGTGAGATTCGATTCAACCCCGTGCATTGTGACAGCAATTTCCGGACGAAGAAACCCATCCCCGTCTATCTGCGACGTGGAATTCGGAACGCCTCCCGGTCCATGTCCTGCACTCGCTGAATTCCGCGAATGCGCGCTTTTGGCGCGAGTTCAGCGATGGAAACCGGCTGGTCGGTGCGGGCACTGCATGTATTGCCGGCTTGATCGCGAACCTCGAGTTTCAGGTAAACCTCGCCGGGAAGTTTCGGTCCGGCGGACCAAGCGAACTCTCCCGTATTGGGTAGCGACGAAACGATGGTTGTCCACGGTCCGTCCGCCGCTTCACTGTAGTACAGCGTGATGGGCTGGGAAGCCAGAAACGAATCGGAGGCGCGCCACTGGATCAAGAGCTTGCCAGCACGAGGGCCTTCGCCATACGTGGCTCCGGTCAGCTCCCCGGTGGGAGGCGTGGTATCAACCCCAATCCAGATATCGGCGGGGTCCCCCGCTCGTGGACGACGTCCGGACATGCCATTGTTCCCAACCACAACCACGTGAAATCCGAAGATCCCGTCTTTTTCAACCGCGACGTCGAACGGGCTTTCCCGATCCTCGTCCGTTCCCCACAGCCGCCAGGTGCGACCCGCATCCGCCGTGGCCCAAAGTTGTACCTCCGCCACACCCGAGGACCCAGTGGCGGCCACGTCGTATTCCAATTGGAAACGGCGGGAATTGGTCATTTGTGGCCGCTCGCCGGCCGGCAATCGATCGGCCACGTTCTCCGGGGCCACGTTCTCCGGGGCCACGTCCTCCGGGGCCACGTCCTCCGGGGCCACGTCCTCGGGGGCATTCGACGGGTTCTCTCCCGGGGTTACACCCCGCGCTGCTCCGCCGTGAGCGGCCGAGTCTCGCTGCGGTTGCGCGCCCGCGTCCTCGGACCGAACGTCGTTCTGCTCGGATTCCCCGGCCGGTTTGGACGCCGAACCCGGGGATTCCGAGGTTGCCGGCCCCGGAGGCGTTGCGAACCGCGTGGCCGCCTGTTGCATGGGAACGTTTCGCTCCGGTGCGAAAGCCCCATCGGAATAACCCTCCGCCTGAGGGGGGCTCGGAGTTTGAGCCGAACCGCTTGCAGTACCACGGCTCACGCTTTCGCGAGTCGAGGTGGCGTGGCTCGCCGGGTTACCAGCCGCTGGCGCGTTCCGCCCTCCAGCGGACGGGCGCGTGCCAGGAGCCCCCATCTGGTCGGAGTCCGGCGTTTGGAATCCACGATGGCCCGACGCAATCCGACCGGCCTGATACTCGCTGGGCCATGGCACGGCCCCCTCGCTGGGCTGCCCATGACGCGAAAAGGGATCGGACGGGAGACCGTTCTGGCTGGTGTCGCCAAAGGTGGAGGGAGGCGTCTGGGCCGGCAACAGGAGGCGACGATTTGCCACCCCTAAGTTCCCCGCCCGATCTTTCACTTCAGCCCGCACGTTGAGGGTGGACGATTGGATTTCCGGTTTCCACTCCAGCTCGCCTTGATAGGTCGTTCGCCCCCCCTCGTCCTGGGGCGACTGAACGGCCACTGGCTTCCACGGCTCCCCCGCATCCTCCTGATATTCCAGCTTCAACGAGGAGGCCAGTAGGTTTGGGTCGAATACCCGCCAGGACGTCAAAACGTGGCCTGCTTTGCCAGCTCGGGCATTCAGTTCAACCTGGGGAGCCGCAGTGTCCACGATCACTCGCAGTTCAGGGGTCAGGCTCGTGGAGGGCTGCGATCGCCGAGCCCCATCGAGGGTGCGGGAGGCGAACCAATACTCGCCGTCACGCGAGGCGCGAAAAACAAAGTGACGCGCGTTGGGAGGCTGACGCGAGTGAAGTTGCCAGTTCTTGCCCTCATCAACCGACACGTACAGATGGACCTCGACCGCTTGTGCGACACGGTCGTCCACGGAAAACGGAATCGCGAACTCCCGCTTTTGGGTCGCGTGCAAGGGCAGGCGCGCCCCACTGGTCGAGGAGACCCCGTTCGGACGGGGGGCACCCCCTGTCGTCTGGCCATGGCCCCATGGCGCGGTCAGGCACCAGGCCAGCAGAAGAGTCGAAATCACGGGGACTTTGGGCGGCGTCATGGCGTTGCGTATTTCCGGGTATAAGCGGCCCGTCGTGTGTCGTTACCGCAAGAGTCGGAGGCCCAGGCTCCCTCAGTGGGCCTCCGCCGAGCGTGCAAAAGCACCCTGGCGAAGCCCGGGAGCGTCCAATGCTAAAATAAAGCGGGGACCAACCAGCCAAAAAAAAGGCGTGGCGTTCGTTGTCTGATTCACCATCCAGGCAAGCTGGATGGGGTCCATTTCGCCGTATATCTTGACCAGCAAAGCGATTCGGCCCACGGACGAGGGCTCAAGTGGCGCTGTCGAATTAATCTCTCACCCTCGAAGCTGGTATCGGTCGTAGCGGTTCGGCAACTTGAATTCGCCCTCCAGCGGCCTTGTTGGCGTATGAGACGAACCACGATTTCGTCGAACCGAGCCAGGCCGCCCAGCGTAACTGAGGCGCCGTCCGCTTGGGCCCGGATGGTGCCCTTGTGCCTTTCGAGCCCCGCTTGAGCCCTGGTCGGGATTACAAAGTGCAACACAATTACAAACTGCAACAAAACGCCTCCCCCCGCATGCAGGTCTTCTGGCCATCCAGAAGCAGGAGGCAAGCGTTGTGATTTCGGTGGAGCGGCCAATCGGGGGGTGGGTTTCCGGGCGGATTTCATGAGATTGATGAGAAACGCTGGACGTGGGTTGTGTCATGCGCCTATACTGGAGCCGGCTTAAAAGCCTGACTTCAGCTCGCTAAAAGGTTACGAATCATTTTCTTTTGAGCCACGAGGGTATATGATTTGCTGAAAATGGGAACGAACAACATTTTCCAATAGTTCGATAACGGCAAGGAAACCGGCAGGGTTCCATGTGGCTCTTGGGGGGGTTGGCGCGTTCGGGCATGCAGGAATTTCTTACAACACCGACTGCAAGACTCGTACTATGGGTAGCCGTTCTGCTGGTCATGCTGGCAGTCGGCTACCATGTGGCGCGAAGGTTTCGCGATCGCATCGACGACGACCAGCAAACAGCAAGTGAGCTGCTGACAAATTTCCGAGAAATCCACCACGAAGGTGACATCAGTGAGGTGGAATTCCGAACAATAAAGACTGTGCTGGGGCAACAGCTCCAAGAAGGGACGAAGAAGGCTGACTCTGAGGACCAGTAAGTCCGGCGATGGGCATCTGACGGGCGACTGCGTCATTTCGATTCGGTCGGCTTGGGAGGGCAGCCTTCCGACTAGCCTGTGGCCTGGGAGGCCGGCGCACAGCAACAACCGTGGATTTTGCAGCTCGAAGCATTGCGGACAGGGAAGCCCCTTTAGGCCTGGGCAGGGAGTGTGGACGAACGCGCCCCTTTCGGCCAGGATCGAGCGACAGCTTTGGAGGCAGAACGGATTTCGGCAAAGCAGACCGTTGGGGTCTGACGGCGGGATCGACGATCCGAAAGGAGTGAATATGCCCGCAGGAAAAGATTCGGGTGGAGGTCGACGCAGCGGCACGACGAAAAAGAACGCTTTTTGTTCGTTTTGCCGCAAGAGTTATCGCGACGTGGGGCCCCTCGTGGAAGGACCGGGGGACGTCTACATCTGTGGTGAATGCATCGATCTTTGCCAATCAATACTGGAACAAGAGCAGCGACGTCGGGGATCAACGAAGCAACCCTTCGAGGAAATTCCCACCCCCCGTGAAATCGTGTCGCGTTTGGATGAATATGTGATCGGCCAAACGGCGGCCAAAAAAGTGCTGGCCGTCGCCGTCCACAACCATTACAAGCGGCTGATGCTGGGTTGGGAGAGCTCCGAAGTGGACATCGAAAAGTCCAACATCCTCTTAATTGGGCCCACCGGTTGTGGTAAGACGTTGCTGGCCCGTACACTCGCCCGGGTCCTCAATGTTCCTTTTGCCATTGGCGACGCGACCACGCTGACCGAAGCGGGTTACGTGGGGGAGGATGTGGAGAATCTCCTGCTCAAGCTGCTGCATGCGGCGGACTTTGATCTGGAAGCCGCTCAGCGCGGGGTATTGTATATCGACGAGATCGACAAGATCGGAAAAACCAGCCAGAACGTGTCGATCACGCGGGATGTCTCGGGCGAGGGGGTCCAGCAGGCGCTGCTTAAGATGTTGGAAGGGACCGTGGCCAACGTGCCTCCACAAGGTGGTCGGAAACATCCGGAGCAACAATACATTCAGATGGACACGACCAATATCCTCTTCATATGCGGGGGGACGTTCATCGGAATCGAGGACCTCATTGGGAAACGGATGGGGCAGCGAACCATGGGGTTCGCGCAACGGGCCGGGACAGAGCAAAAGATGGATGCCTCCTCGTTGCTGCCTCACGTGACGACCGATGATGTGTTGCTCTATGGGCTCATTCCAGAGCTGGTGGGTCGATTGCCGGTCGTCAGTGCCCTTACCCCCTTGGACGAAGAGGGTTTGGTCCAGGTGTTGACCGAGCCGCGCAACTCGCTGATCCGACAATATCAGGCGCTATTTGAACTGGAGAATTGTGAACTGACGTTTACCGAGGAGGCCCTGCGCGGCATCGCCAAACGCGCCTTGGCGAAGGAAACGGGGGCCCGCGGCCTGCGAAGCATCATCGAGAACGTGATGCTCGATATCATGTACGATTTGCCTGAACAGGAGCCGGGAACGGCGTACGAAATCAACGATGACATTGTTGGCGGTCGCGAAAAGCTCTTCAGAATGCTCGAACCTCGAACCAAGAGCGCCTAAGGCGGCAGGGCCGCCAACCAAATAGGGCGCCGCACAGGGATGCGGCGCTCCCGTTGGTCGCTCACGTCAAGGATGCGCGCGCCGTGCTCGCATGTTACGCCCTAAGACTCTAGAGGGGCCGCGAAGGAACAACAACGTTTCCGCGCACTCGAAATCAAGCCCGGTGAGCGTGTACGCGTTCACCGGGCTTTTTTGTCGCGCCCAGCGGATTCGCCGCTCGGATGTCCGGGCCTTGGCGCGTCACCGCTTCGCAAGCTCGTGGGGGTCTAGGAGGGATTGGCGCAGGGGGGGGTAGCTGACCATCTGATTCACCCACGAGCAAGCTCGTGGGGGTCCCGGAAAGCGATGGGCGCGGGAGAGGGTCCGGGGGCTGTACAAGATCTGACGCAGCGGGATCACGATGGTGCCCGCGGGTGGATCTTCAACGCTTGCATCCAGGACTCGCTACAAACACGGGGCAACCTAGTTATTCTGTTTTGTGAAATTTCCGGCTTTGTCATCACCCCAGGGCTACCCCCGCGCTAGATCTCGCAATACCCGGATGCCCTGCGCGATGACTTCGTCCGAAGCGGCGTAGGAGATGCGAAAGTGCGTATCGTCCCGGCTGAATACGTTGCCTGGAATGATCAGCAGGTTGTGCTCTATCGCCTTCTTGACGAATTCCGTGCCGGTTCCCCAGGGTGCCTTGGGAAATACGTAGAACGCGCCGTTCGGATTGGCAATCTCATACAAATCCGACAACCCTTCCACGATCATGTCCCGTTTTTTGTGATACGCCTTAATGTGTGGTTGA
>JBNJEM010000240.1:0-10624 GCA_051745935.1 Planctomycetota bacterium | reverse complement strand
TACAACCCGCTCGGCATTAAGCACTTGGACCCCGGCTGGATTCAACGACTGGGCCGGACGGGGACGCAGTGCCACGAGGCCATCCTGTCCCGTGATTCACGGGCTTTGGGGACATCGATGAACGAGTGCATGCGGTGCTGGGAGGCGATTTTGCCGCACACGGTCGCTCACCCCACCATACACATGGACCTGTTGGGTATCCTGCGTTACTATCAGAGCCGGTACGCTGGCGCGATGTACTCCGGCTGCGGTGGCGGGTATCTCTACGTGGTTTCGGATGAGCCGGTGCCAGGGGGATTTCATCCCACCGTGCGGGCCACCGCGCGCTGAAATGGCCAGCGGGCACGAGACCCAATGGCCACTACATCGCCCGGTGTGATTTTGGAAACGGTCGTCCCTGGAAGGAAAGGGCACCAACCACCAACCACCGAGCACCGAGCACCAAGCACCAAGCACCAAGCACCAAGCACCAAGCACCGAGCACCAACCACCAAGCACCAAGCACAACTAAAAGTGACGATGAAAAACGAATCAACTCCACCCGTGTTCGTTGCGGGTATGTTTGACAGGATGTTGTCACGAGAAGTCCGTTTTGTGCATGAAGCGGCTTCGATGGGGCCGGTTCACGCGCGGTTGTGGTCGGATGCCCTGACGGCTCGACTCACGGGTCGACCACCCCGGTTTCCCGAAGCGGAGCGGTTATACGTGCTGGATGCGATCCGCTATGTCGAACGAGTTACGCTTTGTGATCGTCTGGATCGCGGAACCGGCATGCCGGCCAACTGTGAGGTGCCTGGGGCGACCTGGGTGGTCGACGAGGCGTCGGACCACCCGGACCAGTTGGCCTGGTGCCAAGACCATGGGCTCGGCTATCATGTCGTCCCGGATGAGGCATTACGCACCATTCCGGAGTCAATCCCCCCGGTCGACAGCGGGTCATCGGGAGTGAAAAAGGTCATCGTGACGGGGTGTTACGATTGGTTTCATTCGGGGCACGTTCGGTTTTTCGAGGAAGTCTCGCAACTCGGGCGGCTCTATGTGATCGTGGGCCATGATGCGAATATTCGGCTCCTCAAGGGCAAAGGGCATCCGATGTTTCCGGAGCAAGAACGGCGTTACGTCGTTGGGGCCGTCAAACATGTCCACCGGGCGCTGATTTCGACCGGGAACGGTTGGTTGGACGCCGAGCCGGAGATCGAGTGGATTCGGCCGGACATCTATGCAGTCAATGAGGACGGTGCTCGCCCGGAGAAACGAGCGTACTGCGAGGCCAACGGAATTGAGTACCGGGTGCTCGAGAGGACGCCCAAGGAAGGTTTGCCACGACGGCAGAGCACCGATCTACGCGGATTCTAGAGCGTGAATTCTTGTATTCCCTGTTGTGGATTTTGAGGTCATTCATGAGCGATAAAATCAGTCGACGAACGTTTGCCAAAGCGGGAGCGGCCGTTTCGATGGGGTGGACGGCATTGAGCGCGAGCCGAGTAAAGGGGGCGAACCAGCGTATTCGGCTCGGCTTCATCGGGGTGGCCAACCGTGGGGGGCAGCTGATCCGGTCCTTCATGAAACACGATGACGTTCAGCCGGTCGCGGTATGTGACGTTCACCAACCGACCCTCGAAGCCGCGCGGAAGCAGGTCGGCGGGGACGTGGATACCTACGGTGATTTCCGTCGGCTACTGAAGCGAGATGACCTCGATGCCGTCGTTATCGCGACGCCCGACCATTGGCACGCCATCATGACGATCGACGCTTGCGCGGCGGGCAAAGACGTGTATGTGGAGAAACCGCTTTCCAAGACGATTCATGAAGGGCGCAGGATGGGCGGGTCCCGGCGCGAGGGCGGTAGCGGACGGATGACGGACCGAACGTATTGGACTACACAACTCAAACTGAGAACTTTACCCGGTGACTAGCTGGAAAAGCCCGGCGGCGGACGCGTCGCTCTAGGACGCGGAATCACTGCCTGAGTCGTCGCTGAATTCATCGAGTAGAATTTCCGCGACCCATTTGGCCGCCGTGCCGACCACGTTGGGGCAATCGTGCTTGGCTTCCTGCCGCACGTCCTTGCACAACACGGTTCCATATTCCGCCTTGAAGCGACGGTATACGCGATGAAGGAGTTCGTGGGCGAGCGCGGCGCTGCCTTCAAATTCTTCATGACGGGTACTACCGCATACGTACCCGATGATCATTCCAGCCCCCGTGAAACCACCGCAATTCTGCGTTCCCGTGGGGGTCGCGCCGCCGTCCAGGCAGGTGGAACCGCGGAAAAGGCTTTCGTCAACCATCACGAATGGAATGGCATCTTGCAGAGCGGCCAGGGTACATCGGGCACATCCGCCGTGATGTTTTTCGTAGTCGTGGCCCAGGTCGTAAGCGTTTTGGATGATTTCGGGACCCTTTCCCCCCACGTCGACCCTATCACCCCGCTTGAGGATCCGGGGCGTTTCGGTTCTCGGTTTCTGGCCGGCCGCATCAAGGGACGGACTCAGCGCCACGCCCAGGCCCGCGCCGGCGGCGGAGAGAAGCCAACGTCGGCTGGTCTTTTTCGGTTCGCTTGGACTCATGCAGCATTTCGCGCGCGGTTTCATGCTTGGACTCCCTCTTCCAGATTGCGGTGCCGTGGCACGGCGAGCTCGTGTTACACCGGCGTCCTATTGACCCGGGCCGATTGATATTATGGTTGATAGGTTCCTTTCATGGAAGGTAACCGTTCACGGGCAAAAGACTGATGTCCGCAGGCGTTCCCACGTCCGTTGCACATATTGAGGACGGGCTTTTCGAGGTGCAAATGCCACGGGCTGGTCCCGTGGTCCGTTACGTTCCCCGCTACGACAGGCAGCAGTGGTGTGTCTGGGCGGTGTGTAGCGACGAGCGTGAACCACCACGGGACCAGCCCGTGGCATCCATGCGGGCCTTGCGTGTCCAGGCCGTGTAGCGGCATCCGTGAACGGCTACCATGGAAGAAACGGCGTGTTCGCGGTGCCGCTTTAACACGCCGGTCTTGGGTTCTCGCGGGGGGGGAACGTCGGCAGCCCGCCGCTGTTTCAACAGTTCGCTGATGTCTCGCGGATCGCGTTTCTCATTTCCGATGCCGACAATTTGAAGTAACCGGTTGGCGATTAGCAGTCATTCAGACACGTTGAGCGTGCCTGCTATTCCCTTGGCCCCCTCGTGAATGTTATAGTCAAGGTCGTAAACGTGAGGGTGGTCGGCCTTTTGCCAAGGGGCGCCGTCACGGCATTGGCGCCGGCGCGGATCATTTCGCGCTTCCCGGTATTCGGCAGAGGGGCCGTTTCGACGCGGGGTTTGGACGCTTGAACCTTCCGGGCCGTGGTGAAAAACAGGCTTGGATTCGTGTCAGCGATCATCGAAGGTCTATCGGGGCCAATGCTGCCGCTGGCTTTCCGGAAACGCTGGCACTCCAAGTTATACGGGTCGCGGATGACTTTCTGCGCCGCGAGTCCGACCAACGGGAGGACGGCTTGCGTCGGGCAGCGTTCCACCCGGAAAAATCCAGCCTGAAGTGTATTCTATAGCTGAAGTCGAACAAACATGCGATGCCCTTTCTGCCGTGAAGACAATGATCGCGTGGCGGACTCGCGCATGGTCGAGGAAGGATTCTCCATTCGTCGTCGCCGGCACTGCTTGCGCTGCGGGCGGCGTTATACGACCTATGAACGGCCGGAGGAGATCGCGATCAAGGTCGTGAAAAAGGATGGGTGCCGTGAACCGTTTCGGCGCGAGAAGATCAAGCGGGGGTTGGCTCGCGCGTGCTGGAAACGACCGATCAGCAATGAGCAGATCGACAAGCTGGTGTCCGATATTGAAAGCGACGTGTATGCTCATTTCGAATCGGAGTTGGAGTCGCGAATTCTGGGCGATTTGGTCATGGAGCGTTTGCGGGACCTCGACCAGGTGGCATTCGTGCGTTTTGCCAGTGTTTACCGCGAATTCAAGGACGTGAACGACTTCGTCCACGAACTGCGCCCGATTCTAAAAAGCCAGGGGGGACAGCGGGGGTCGTGAGGATTCGCGCCGGTCCGATGGCTGTTGAACGGTCCAAGAGCGTCCCTGCTCGTTGTGCGGCCGACCGGCGTCCCGTTGGTCGTTTCATGCGATCATCCACCGCCCCCCACCGAGCCAATCCACCTCTCACGCCTCGCTCCCCGATCCCGACTCGCCCCCAATCCGTCCTTCCGGCGAGTTTGCGGAATCCTGTGTGTCTTCGTTTCGTTTCCGTGTGTCTTCGTTTTGTTTGTGGCCCCCAAACGGGCCCTCCTTGGCTTGGAGAATTCCGTGTGTGTTCGTTTTGTTGGCTTCGTTTTGTTCCGGGGGGCATAGTCAAAGGCCCTGCGGCAACGAGACGGGACGAGCGCACGCCCCTGACTCACAACCTCAAGTTATTTCAGCACTTATGGCTTCCTTGAAACACCCCGAACTCCGCTCGCCTTCCTCCAATTGAGATGCGGTAAGTGAAGCCACGGCTGACATGGGGTAACGAAGCTCGTTGTTGGGGGGCAGCCATTGAACTTTGGGACGGGGGGGTTGCGTGGAGCGAGTTACTGCTTCCCTCTGGAAACCGCGGGTAGAATAAAGAAAGAGGCGTGTTCGTTCCGGTTATGGGGACGCGGGGGTGCGGGGCGAGAGTTCTCTACGTTTTGAGCTGTCTCGTTTCGCCGCCGCGACTGCGCGTCGCCAACAACTGACGCTGATCGAGTTGCCGGTCACCGTTCCCCGAGCAGGTGTTCGGCCCGCCTTGTGCGCACAGCATCGCCAATCAAGTGAACTCATTCCTTCGTACTTTGCTCGACATGATGCGAGGATTCATTGGAGGTTATTTCCATGGACGCCAATTTCGAAGAATTAGTCACCGCGACGGGGAAACTTGCTGCGCAGGCCCTGTGGCGCGGGACGTTTCGCGAGTATTACGACCGGGTCAAGCAGGATCCGTCCATCGTCCAGAACGCTCACCAACGTCTCTATGGTGCGATCGTTCGGCATGGCGTGGAGGAAATCGACACCTCCAGCGACAAGCGCTTGTATCGCATCCATGGCGGGCGTGCCCGAAAGATTCTCCGTTACAAATATTTCGAGAACCAATTCTTCGGCCTTGACCTGGTGATCATGCGGATCATGGAGTTTCTCAAGGCCGCGGCCAGCGGTGGCGAAGAATCTCGGCAGGTGCTCTATTTCATCGGCCCGGTGGGGTCGGGGAAGACCTCCATGCTGGATCACATGAAGCGGGCGCTGGAATTGTCTGATCCGTTTTATGCTCTGCAAGGATGTCCCATCAACGAGGAGCCGTTGCACCTGATCCCGAAGGAGCTAAGACCGCGGTGGTCCGAGATGCTTGGGGTGCCCCTTGAAAACCTGCAAGGTCACCTTTGTCCGGTGTGCAAGCAGCGGCTCCAGGAGGAGTTCCATGGCGAGTTCGGCGACTTCCCGGTGGTGACTCGCCGCTACTCCGGGGAAGATGGCGTGGGCATTGGGGTGCTGCCGCCGTCGGACGAAAACAGCATGGACGTCAGTCTGCTCATAGGCCGCGAGAACCTGGGATTGATCGGTAAGTACGGCGAGAACGATCCTCGGGTACTGGAATTAGACGGGGCTCTGAATCGCGGGAACCGTGGCATTGTTGACCTTTACGAGTTGAATAAGAATCCGGTCCCGCTGTTACTACCACTTCTTTCGGCAACGCAAGAGAAGCGATACCGGGCCCCGGGCCAGCATCCGATGCTTTCTTTTGACGGTGTGCTCGTCGCCCACAGCAATGAGACGGAGTTCGAGCGATTCAAGGCGGACAGACGGAACGAAGCACTCGTCGACCGCATGGTGCCGATCAAGTTTCGCTACCCACTCCAGGTCAGCAACCAGCGAAAGATTCTGGATAAGGTGATTGTGCGCGAAGCCAGCTTCCGCTCCACCGAAGGGAAACCCGCGCACATTGCGCCTGGAACGCTGGAAGTCTGTGCCTTGTTCACCGAGCTGACCGTGCTTGGAGAGTCGAACAAGGTGGACCCGCTGACCAAGGTCAAGTTGTATGACGGGCAGGACGTAACCGAGCAATCGGCGCGGGAGAAGCCGGTGGACATCCACGAGTTATACGAGGAAGTCGGTCCCCGCGAAGGTCTGGAAGGCTTTTCTACTCGCTTTGCAACGAAAGCAATGGGGGCGGCTCTGGCACGGGCTCCAGATTGCAGATGCGTCACTCCGGTCCAGGTCATGGAAGTGCTTAGCGAGTTCATTCACGACTCGGACCTACCACCCGAGGAGCGAGAGTACCTGGACGACACCGTTCTCAAAGGGATTGTTCGTCGCTGGTATCTCAAGGAAGTCCTTCGCGAGCACATCGCCATGGGCTTCATACACGCCTATGAGGACTCGGCGGAACAGATGTGGCAGGAGTACCTCGAGCACGTGCTGGCGTACAACATGCGGGAGCAGGTCCGGGACCCGAAGACACATGAGCTGGAGGAACCGAGCGAAGACCTGATGGCGGCCATGGAGCAGCCGATCGGGATCAGCAGTCAGGCACAGGCGGACGAGTTCCGTTCGCAGATTGCCGCCTTTCTCGCGCGGCGCCGCCAGTACAACCAGACGATCAGCTTCAAGGAACATGAGCGGATTCGGGAAGCCGTTAAGCGGCGGCTGTTCAGCTCGGTGTCCGACTACACGCGAGTGATCTCGCGGGGAGCCATCAAGACGGCGGACGATGAAGGGAGATATGCCCGGATGGTGGAAACCATGATTGAAGATCATGGCTACTGTCCGATTTGTGTTGACGTGGTGCTGCGGTTTGCCCACAATCACAATCTGTTCCAGCAGTAGCACGGTTTGGAGCGCGCGGGGGACGTCCTTGGGAGGGTCGGGAATCGCGTGGTGTGTCCGTGACGGCTCGTAACGAATAAGGGAATACGATGAGCATTCGAGATTACTCACACGCATCAGGCGGCCAGCGGGCGGGACGCGACCGAAAACGGCATCGAGAAAAGTGTCGCGACGCGATCCGAAAGGGCTTGGCCAGGCTGGTTGCGAATCAGGACATCATCGGCGCCGACCGCAAGGGAAAGAAGGCCTCGCTGAGAATCCGAGCGTTTCCGGAATATCGATTTATCTTCGGCCGCAAGACGGATGGAATCGGCGCCGGCGGCGACCGTGGACGGGGGGACACCTTCGGCACCGCCCAGGGCCGGCCCCAACCGGGAGCCACTGGCCCTGGGGGCCGCGAACCCGGGGAAGATGTTTACGAGGTCGAGGTGACGCTGGAAGACATCGACGAGTTTCTGTTCAACGATCTGGAACTCCCCGAATTCCTCGCCAAGCAACTTCGCCGGACCCCGGTGGTGGAACCAGCGGGCATGGCGGGCATCACCCGCTACGGCCCAATGGCTCGTCTCCATCGTCGGGAAACGATGCGCTCTCGCATCCGCCGCGAGGAAGCCGAAGCCCGCGAAGGCCAGGTTTCCGATCACGCCTTCATCGAAGAGGACTTGCGGTTTCGCCAGCTTTCTGAACGGCTGCGGATGGTCTCCAACGCGGTGCTGGTGTGCATGATGGATGTGAGTGGATCAATGGACGACTCGAAAAAGTTCCTCGCCCGGGTGTTCTTCTGGCTCTTGTATCGCTTCGTCCAGTCGAAGTACGAACACGCGGAACTGGTGTTCATCACCCACCATGCCACGGCCCGGGAAGTAGACGAGAACGAGTTCTTTCATACGAGAGAAAGCGGGGGGACGGTCGTCTCGAGTGCGTATGAGCTGGCTCTGAACGTTATCAAGGAGCGATTTCCCCCCGACGCGTGGAACATCTACGCGTTTCACGTGTCCGACGGGGACAACTGGCAAGATGACAACACCGCGGTGCTCGCGACCGCTCGGCGTCTGCTCGAGTGCTGCAACCTCTTCGGTTATGGCCAGGTCAACCCCACTGAAAGCTTCTATTTCCCCGTCGGGTCCTCGATGCGGTGGAGCACTGTGTTCGAGGTGCTCGAGCCACTTGCGGATGAGTTCTCCAACCTCGGGTTCGTCAAGATTGAGAAACGGGACGACATCTACCCTCAGTTTCGGGAGCTGATGACTCGAGAGAAGTCCAAGGGAGACGTGTCGCATGGCACTGCATGATTGGAAGATCGTCGACTTGGAAGTCTGGGATGCGCGGATTCGTGAGGTGGTCGATTCGTTTGGACTCGCCCCCTATCCGGTCGAGTTCCGCCATTACAACTTCGAGCAGATGCTCGACATACATGCGTACCATATGCCCTTTCGCTATGGGCACTGGAGCTTCGGAAAGGCATACGATGTCCAACGCACCCTCAAACGCTTCGAACTGACCAGCCTGGCTTATGAAATGGTCATCAACACGAACCCCGCGCAGGCCTTCTGCTGGCGCGACAACTCGCTCCCCCTGCATGTGCTCGTGATGGCCCACGTGCATGCCCACAGCGATTTCTTCGCCAACAATATCTGGTTCCGTTCACTGACCGACGCGAGCGGCGCCATGGAGATGTTTCGAACCCACGCCGAGCAAATCGAAGCGTACCACGAGGATCCCTCAATCCCGTCCGAACGCCTGGAGAAGCTGCTCGACGCGGGGCACGCCCTCATGTTCCACCGTCCAAGGATGGCGACAAGAAGACGCGAAACATACGAACAGCAAAAATCGCGGTTGATCGCGGCCCAGCAAGGCGAGCCCGGCCCATGGGACCACCTGAAGACACGCGAGGAACGACGACGGCCGCCGTTGGAGCTGGACCGCATCCCGCTGGAACCAGACGATGACTTGCTTCGCTTCCTCGCGGAATACGCGCCTCTTCAAGAGTGGGAGAAACGCGTGCTGCGAATCGTGGCCGCGGAAAGCGATTACCTCATGCCGATCATCCTCACTAAGGTGATGAACGAAGGTTGGGCCACCTACTGGCACGATCGAATCTTCCATGCGCTCCCCGATCGACCGCCGGAGTTCGATGTGGAGTACGCCCGGCGCATGGCCAGCGTGGTTGTGCCCGGAACACACCAGTTAAACCCCTATCATTTCGGCTGGAAGATCTGGCAAGACATCTACAGGCGCTGGGAGCAGCCCGGCGTGGAAGAGATGGACACGTGGGACCGGCCCGGCGGCCAGGGAGCGGAAAAACTATTCGAAGTTCGCGACACGGAACTCGACGCCTCCTTTATCGCCAACTACCTTACCGACCAGCTGATTGCCGAACTCAAGCTGTTTCGATACCAGTGGGCGAGAGATCGCGGCGACGAGGCAATCTACGAAGTGGTTGACGTGCCCGATTCAGAAGGGTACGAACGGATTCGGCTAGCAGCGACCATGCAGGTCGGCCATAATGTCTTTCCCATGCTCCGGGTCGTCGACGCCAACTATTATCAGGACCGCACGCTGGTCCTGGAACACGTGCACGACGGCCGTGATCTGAAAATCTTCGAACCGGAGATGCCGCTTCGCGACGTCCGTGCCATCCTTCGCGAGCGAGGTGAATTGACCGACGATGTCCAACTTGGCGATGCGGGACACGTGCTCAGGCACATATGGATGATCTGGAAAAACCCCGTTGTGTTGCAAACCCGTTACGACGAGGCTCCCATCGTCGTCCGCTGCAACCGTGAAGGCCGAATTAGCGTTAAAGTGGATGGGTGAGCCGGAGGCGTCCCATAACCAAACAACACAAGAGTTGCCAGTAACCGTTCACGGGCCAGAGACTGATATCCGCGGACGTTCGCACGCCCGTTGCACACGACTTAAAGGACGACTTTTCAAGGTGCAAATGCCACGGTCTTGTACCGTGGTTCGTTACGTTCCTGGCTAGCGACGGCCAGAAATGGATGTTTCTGACCGGTTTGTAGCGGCGAGCGTGAACCACCACGGTACAAGACCGTGGCATCCATGCGGGCTCCGGCGTCCAGGCCGTGTAGCGGCACCCGTGAACGGCTACAGCTGCCAGGATAAACCTTCCACCACCTCCACCGGTGAATCATGCTTCGGCTAGTGCGAGCGAGCCACCACGAACTCGCCCAGTTTTCGCAGCGAAGCGGCGGCGGGACTGGGCGGGATGGATGCCAATTGCTGGATGGCTTGCTGGGCGAATTCACAGGCCTTCTGTTTGGCGTAGTTCAGTGCTCCACACTGTTCCAGAAAACGTCTCAACCACTTCGCCTCCCCATCCGCCTGCCCACGCAGTAGATCCAATAGCCGTTCGCGCTGGGTCGGATTAGCCAACTCGAGCGCTCGAATGACCGGCAGCGTTGGCTTTTCCTGGGTGAGATCGGTTCCCAGTGATTTGCCAGTTTCCGTTTCACTCCCCGCGATGTCCAGCAAATCATCGGAGATTTGAAACGCGATTCCCAGGCAGCGGCCGTACTGGGCCAGGGACTCAATGTCTTCGGCACCCGCCGCATCGACGAACTGGGCTCCTAGCCGACAACTACACGCGTACAATTCAGCCGTTTTTGCATCCAGGATCTCCAGATACTCGTTTTCGGTCAACGAGAAATCGCCCCGTTTCCCCTTCTGTCGAATTTCTCCCTCGCAAACGACGCGGGTCGAACGTCCAATCAGCTGGCAGGCCAGCATGGGGCCGGTGGCCGTGGCTAAACAAAATGCTTGGCTAAAC
>JBNJEM010000239.1:0-10644 GCA_051745935.1 Planctomycetota bacterium | reverse complement strand
TGAACCACCACGGGACAAGCCTCTGGCGTCCATGCGGCCTCCTGTGTCGAAGCCGTGCAGCGGCAGCCGTGAACGGCTACCTTGACCGGGACAGCGGACCAGACTACTATACATCCTGTGGTGGAATCTGGCTTCCTAAACGTCTTGGATGACAGGACACCTGAATGGTTTTGTTATGGGGTTTGAACGTAGGCCGGCTGGTGAGCGGCGCCGCTGATTGGCTCTTTCATTCGGGATCGCGCTGATTGCTTGAGATTTCGTGTTTCCATCCATGTTCGGTCAATGGTACAGCGATGTGGAACACGCTCGGAATTGACTCCGCGAGAGCGGTATGTCCAGAACGAAACTTTTAGTGACAACAAACGGGATCGATGACAATGGTAAAAGGTTTGCTGTATTCGACTTTGCTCGGTGTTTTTTTGTGCCTGACGGCCGTTGCCGGCGCGCAGTCCGATTGGCCCCGCTTTCGCGGGCCTGAATGCACGGGGATCTGCCCCGAAACAGGTTTGATGCAGGAGGTTCCCGAAGAGGGGCCGCCGTTGCTGTGGCGGATGGAGGGGTGTGGGACTGGATATTCGAGCGTGGCCATTGTCGACGGGCGCATACTCACCATGGGCGATCGCCCGGACGGCGGCGAGAAATCCCAGTTCGTCATCGCGTTTGACCTGGATACACAAGAGGAACTGTGGGCGACCAAAGTCGGTCCGCCTCACAAGGACGGATCACGCTGCACGCCGACGGTGGACGGTGATCATCTCTACGCCCTGGGAACCGCTGGTGATCTGGTCTGCTTGGAAACGGCAACCGGCGAACTCAAATGGAAGAAGAACCTGGAGCAGGATTTTGGCGGCCGCATGATGTCGGGTTGGAAGTGGAGCGAGTCTCCTTTGGTTGATGGCGATCGGTTGATTTGCACGCCGGGCGCGACGGACGCTGTGCTGGTCGCCCTTGACAAACACACTGGGGACCTGATTTGGAAAAGCGCTTTGCCCGACATCGGGTCCCGGGGCAAGGATGGCGCTGGGTACGCGTCCGTGGTGGTCGCGACCATTGATGGAGTCCGGCAGTACCTCACGATCGTAGGCCGGGGAGCCATTGGCGTCGCGGCTGAAACCGGGGACTTCCTGTGGGGATATAATCGGATTGCGAATAACGTGGCGAATATTCCTTCACCGGTGGTGCGAGGCAACCATGTGTTCGTCACCACGAGTTATAAAACCGGCAGCGCGCTGTTGAAGCTGACCAAGGCCGGGGATACGTTCGACGTTGAGGAAGTCTACTTCCTGGGACCACGCGAGTTCGAAAACCACCACGGTGGCGTGGTGCTGGTGGGCGACCACATTTACGGAGGCGACGGCCAGAACAACGGAACACCGGTCTGCCTGGATTTTCTGACGGGCGAGATCAAGTGGAAGGCGGAGGATTGGAAGCGCGAGGCCCGGGCCAGCGGCTCCGCGGCCATTCTCTATGCCGACGGAAACATCCTGTTCCGCTACCAGAAACGAGCTCTCGTCGCGTTGATTGAGGCCAATCCGGATGAATTTCGCGTCCGCGGCGTCTTCACGGCGGCCGTCGATGACGGCCCCGCCTGGGCCCACCCCGTGGTGCATGACGGCAAGCTGTACCTTCGAGCCCATGATACGTTGATGTGTTACGACTTTTCGCGCTGACTGTTTCGCCAGCGACATGCGGCTTCGGCCCCGAGCCTCGGACCTCCTGATTTCGGGCTCTTATCCGGTGTCGAGTTTTTTGGAGGTGAATGGCTAATACTTCAGGCGAATCTCGCTGGGCCGTTTGTTCCACGTGGTCTGTCGCGGGACTCATTCGGCCGCTTCGTTGTCTTGGAGCACCTCGACCGTACAGGGCGTGCGGGCCGGGAGCGTGAAGTCCACCCGCGTGCGTGATCCTTGCGCGTCGAATCGCTCCTCCTGGACGGGCTCGGCATCCTGCCGGGGGGCATCGCGGACGACGAGCCGGTACGATCCCGGATCGAGGAGATAGAATTCCGCGCCCATCGCGCGGGGCTCCGTCCCGAAATGGAACAACTCAGCGCCGAAACGAGACGGCCCGGCCTCGGTAACCAAGGCCGCGATCCCGCGCGGCGGCGTCCGCCAACGGACGGCATTCAGTGGAAAGTATCCCAGGCCGCCAGGATCTCCCGTGGCCGTGGAGTAGAGGAGGCGGGGGTTTGGTGAGTGCACCTCGTACTGGGGTTCGGCAAGTTTCACACTGCCTCGAAACACGGCGGGAAACCGTAGCACCCGATCCGTCCAACGCACCTCGCTCGTGTACCGCTCGAAGTTGTACGCAAAGGCTTTCGCATTGCGACTCAACGCGTCCTCCAACCCGGAACGTTCGCCCTGAAGGCGAAACCGAAGATAGGGCGAGCCATTCGACGCCAGCAAGTCGTCAAAGGTCTTGTCACCGGTAAGCAGCCGGTACTTGGCCAGCGTACTGTTCAAGAATCCCATGCGGGCGGCGCACCATGCCCGGCTACCCGGCTCACCCTGCTTGGGATCTTCGAGGTAATCCAGGCGAATGCGGGCCATGGAACGGATCGGTTGCAGATACTTCTCGTTGTCCGTCATGTGATACGTCAACAACAACGCGTCGGTGAGCGCTCCCATGGCGCTGGGCCATTCGTAAAGCGTTGGCTCACCGTGGTTCTTCGGGAACCACCAGTCCGGGGACAGTCCTCCGATGGTGCCTTCCGGCCAGTGAATGGCGGCCGGAATGATGCCCGCCGGTTTCCCGTTCTCGCTCCTGGCCGTGGCGTCAACCCACGTGTCCATCCACGCCGAGAACAGCTTGGCCAGTTCCGCATCGCCGCTCCGTTGCCAATAAAGCAACGCCGGCTGGATCGCTCTCACGTGATAGGGCGTGTCACAGGCCCGTTGGGGGTTGTCGTCTACCCGGTCCACCGTGAAGTACGTACTCTTGAACTGCAGGAAGCCACGCTCGTTTCGCCCCGTCCACCGCGCGCGCATCAGCTCGGCAAGCCGCCGGGCGCGTGCTCGCCACACTTCTTCGTCCGGCGCCAAGTGCATCATCGGCAGGATCGTATCGGTGGAATCCTCCGCGGAGTGTTCAACATCCGTCATGCGGTTCATGTAACCGCCCTTCATGTGCGGCTGGCTCATCAGCGACTCGGAGAACTTTCGCTGGGCAGCGGTGATCTTCTGGTCCTCGAACGCGATCATCGCCGGTACCCACCAGCGCCACATCTCGCAGTCGTCGCCCCAGCCACCTCCATATTCCCCGTTCTCCTGCAACCGATTGTCAATCCACCATTCGATGATCTCGGCAATCGACTCGAGCCCCGCGCGCTGGTCCACGGCCCATTGGGGAGCCGCCTCCACGTGGGGCCAGTCCTTCTTCCAGGGAATGGGTTCGCCCAGATACATCCGGACGATGCGGTTTTCGGGAAACGCCTCGCCGGCCTCCTCGAAGAAGTTTCGGGCGGTCGCGAACCAGTCCGCGCGCCGGTCCGGGTAACTCCAGATATTCCCGCTCTGTATGGTCGCCGCGAAGACGGCCCGGCCGCGATAGAGGGCGGTGAGCGGATACAATGGCGACTCGGGCCCAATCCCAAAGTCATAGTCGCGCGTCTTGTATATCTGACCAGAGAAAAAGTGGAGTCGTTCACCGTCGACCCACCGCTCCACGAATCCGATCAGCTTCTCGAGGTCAGCCTCGAACTCTGGAGGGAGTTCCGAGTCGGCCTGGAGTTCTCGCAGGATCTCCAGACGCGCCGCGTCCTCCTCCACGTTGCCGGCCCGCCGGATCGCGTTTCGCGTGGCGTCGTCCAGCTCAGCGGCCCGGGCATCGGTTGCCTGAACCAGTAACCACGCAGCCGTTGTCATCACAATCAGAGTACGAAAGTGTCCTTTAAGCATGCGGATGAACCTCCCCTTGAGAGTCTATAGCCTATTGCGATTCCTGATGAAAACATTTTGGTAACTCTTTAGCGAACTGAAGTAAGGCTCTTCCAGGCAATGAGGGTTGGAAAACGACTCTGTGGAGCGCGCAGGCCGCCGTCCGCTGTCATGATTCCTGCTGATTCCAACGCATGGCCGAGCGGACTCTGGCCTTGCGGTTTGGCGGGGTACGTCATAAAGGCTTTGTGATCACGAAGCTAGGATTCTACTTCAGACGGCTAAAGGGTTACACATTTTGCATTGTATGGAATACTCGCGGAGCCAGGTCAAGTCTTTTCACGAATTCACATGTCCTCAGCTTCCAAGAGCCTGCCACACTGTTGCCTTGAACCGCTGTTCGCAGGGCGAGCGTGAAGCACCACGGGACAACCCCGTGGCATCCATTCGGGCTCCAGTGTCCAGGCCGTGTAGCGGCACCCGTGAACGCCTACCATTTTCGGAAATGGCCCGTTGTTTTCCCAGGCACGAAACGGAGGTCGTTGGACATGGCAGTATCTGACGAGCCTTGTTCCCCCATCAGGCAAGCTCGTCATAAGTGGCTGCGGGCGATTGTTGCACTGCGCAGGGCTAAACGGATACCGAACTGGAGGGCTTCTTGTCCCCTCTTTTTGCTTGGCCCGGTCAGGGTGCCCTCTTGTCTTCCACTCGCCTAGAATACCCGAGAGGGGTACACTCAAAATATATTTCAGGCGGTTGGATTTTTCCGGGTGGAAAGCTGCCCGACGCAAGCCGTCCTCCCGTTGGTCGGACTCGCGGCGGACAACGTCATCCGCGACCGGTGTAGCGAGTTCCAATGAAGCGGGAGTCAGGCTGTTCGGTGTGTTGAAAAAGGAGTTCGGAATGGATATTGGTGGTATCCGGAAGGCCCTTCATAAACAGCCATTCGAGCCATTCGTGATTCGCTTGGCCGATGGCCGCGCGTTGCAGGTTCCCCATCCCGACTTCGTGGCGGTGACGCCCAGACGTGTGATTGTTGGAGGGGAAGACGACTCATGGGCCGTTGTCGAACCGCCATTGGTCGTTTCCCTCGAATACAACTCAGCCAGAGACCAATAGTCCCGGAATTCCTTGCAGTAGCGCTCCCACCGTATGGGGAGGACGAAACCACGCCGCTCAAGGTCAGCTAAGGGGGACATCGCAAAACCGTGGCCGTCGGTTTGCGAACCCTCAAAACCACGCCTCTCACCGCTATAGCGACCTGCGGCCAAACGGGCCATCAAGCCATGTTGTTTCAGTCCAAATGGGACGCCGAACACGCGGAACGGGACAACTCCGGCGTTCGGTTCTCGGCCGTGCGTAACACTTCCGTGCACGCCGATGACCAGCGGCAATCGAGTCTCTCCTGGTGACGGAACCGCCCCCTCAATCCACCGGCGGCGGATGCGGGCAGGGACGCGACAATGCCAATTCCTTCATTGCTTGTCGCGTCGCTCTAACGTAAGATGTTTTTCAGTTCTTCGGCTTTGGCCACCGCTAACTCTTTCGATTCGAAGTAAATGATGTCATGAACTTCAACGGATTCCACCGGTCATTATCTCAATTACCCCGGCGGCGGCCGGCCGTTTGGATCCGAGGACGCGAGCACGAACATCTAAGAACCCATGACAAGACCACGCAGATGTCCCGTAATCCAAGGGGGTTTGGAACCAAGAGCTCGGTTTTATTAGGGGCTGTAACAGGGGAACGTTGGAATGGCGGCCAGTAACCAACCGAAGAGTTTCGTGGACAGTTTCCGTATTCTTCACGATTCGGACACTGACATGGGAACAGTCATGCTTCGCAAGAGATGGTCGATGGCGCTGGAACGCGACGTCTTTGAGATGACCGTGGATGGGAAACTCATGATGTCCAGTGCGGTTGCCGTATCGGAATGCGCTTTGGCCGAACGGGCGCTGGCGCTGCTGCCCAACCAGGAGCTAAACGTTCTGATTGGGGGATTGGGATTCGGATTCACCACCCAGACCGCCTTGGCGGATCCGCGGATTCGAGAGTTGACCGTGATTGAACGTCTGGCGCCCGTGGTGGAGTGGCATCGGTCGGGGATTCTGCCCTGGTCCGAGGAATTCCATTTCGACCCCAGACTGGAGGTCGTGACGGGCGATTTTTTTGCCTTTCTCGCCCGGGATCCGGTATCGCGGTACGACGCCATTCTGATCGATATTGACGATTCTCCCGACCGGCTTTGGCACGGTAGCCACGCAGCGTTCTACGAATCAACGGGGCTCGCGGCGATTCCAAAACATCTCTCGCCGGGAGGCGTTTTCGCGCTCTGGTGCGCAACGCCCCCCAGTAAAGCGTTTTTGGACAAGGTCGAAGCGACCTTCGAAACGACGGAGCTGGTCCCGGTTCGTTTCGAGAACCCGTGTCTGCGCCAACCGGAAACCAATTATATCCTTCTGGCGAGGACGCCCAACCAGGAAAGGCGGTTCGCGACGTAATGCCGCGGCTCGCCCCCTACGTGAAAGGAGTAATAACATGTCTGATCGCGATTCACTTGCCGAGGCGAAATCCATCCTCAAGGAGCTCGAGACCGAGACCATTGAGCGGCTGGAAGCCACCGAAGGGGCGGCGGACGGTCCCGTGATGAACTCCGCGGTCGGCCGGCTTACATACATCGACGCCTATCAACAGCAGCAGGTGGCTTTGCACGCTCGGCGGAAGCTGGAGTCTCAACTCGCAAGCATCCGAGCCGCACTGCAACGGGTCCAGGAAGGCACGTACGGCGTTTGCCTGGAGTGTGGGGCGGCCATCGCGCCGCAGCGTCTCGAATTCGCCCCCGAGGCGCCCTTTTGTGTCACGTGCAACGCCCGCCTCGGCCGCTGAGGCTCGATTGGACCGGAGGCCCGCCGCGCATGCTTCCGGAAATTCTCCGAAACAGCACCATCTTCCCAAACACGTTTTTCCTGTCCCAAAATCTTCCTGTCGAACCGACCGCCGAAACCGTCCAGGACTTCCAGAAACGGATTGCCGCCAGCTCCACTCCGGGACTTCCACCGAGCCCCTGTTTTTACACTTTGCACGGTAAGCAAAGACAGGAAGATTCAAAGACAGGAAGATTCAAAGACAGGAAGGTTTTAAGACAGGAAAATTTGAAGACAGGAAAATTTATAGACAGGAAAATTTATAGACAGGAAAATTTGAAGACGGGAAGATTCGGGGAGGGGAAGGTCTTTGGTAACCGTTCACGGGCAGGAGACTGATGTCCGCGGACGTTCGCGCGTCCGTTGCACATATTGAGGAAAGGCTTTTCGAGGTGCAAATGCCACGGGCTTGTCCCGTGGTCCGTTACGTTCCACGCTACCGACGGCCAGGAGTGGTGTGTCTGGCCGGTTTGTAGCGGCGAACGTGAACCACCACGGGACAAGCCCGTGGCATCCATGCGGGCCTTGCGTGTCCAGGTCATGTAGCGGCACCCGTGAACGGCTACGGTTTTTGTAACACTTCAGCCATGTGAAGTAACGTTCTTGGGAAATGGTCCCTTGGGAGTTTCGGGAGCGGGAATCACGTTTCATGTCGGGATGCAAAATGGTCGCAACTCAATGTCCGCCGAGATCAGGTTATCTGAAGCTGGTCAATCTCTGGTCATGGCTGGCAATTCCCTGGCTCGGATTGTTTTTTACAGCCTGTAACAAAACCGAACTCTCGCTTCCAAAATCCCTTGGATTATGGGGCATCTGCATGGTTTTGTTATGGGGTCTTAGCGCGCCGCTTGCCGCCGGCGAGGTCGAGTACCTGAGCGACCGCGAGAGCGGCATTCCATTGGACATTCGACAGGGTTGGGGGGACTTTGGCTTTGACGTGGCCGCCGCTCGAACGGGCGGCGCCGGGGCACCGCTGCAAATCGGCGAGAACATTCATCAACGCGGTTTGGGCCATCATGCCAACGGGCACGTCACGGTTCAACTCCATGGCCAGTACGCCCGATTCCGCGCGCTGGTCGGCGTCCAGTGGCAAGGCGGCAACAAGGGCAGCGTGGTGTTTCGCGTCTCGGTCGACGGCCAGGTCAAATTCGAGACGGGGCCGATGTCCGACAGCGATCCGGCTCGGTCCATCGACATTCCGCTGAACGGGGCTCGCGAACTGCGGCTTACCGCCACCGACGCCGGCGATGGGATCGGTTGCGATATGGCCAACTGGGTCGAAGCCCGGCTGGAGCGAGATTCCCGGGCGCCGCTGTTCGGACAGAGTAGTGTCACTTTCGACCATGAACCGGCGCCGCCGCGCGGCATGGCCGCCGGCGGTTTCTCGCTCATCGCGGCGGAAGAGGGCCCGCAAGTCGCCGTCATGGAGCCCGGATGCCGGTGGACGGTTGGTGTCGCGGAGGGAGAGGAAGTTCGTTGGACAATCCCGGTGAAGCATGTCTCGGCCCCCATCCGTGTTTTGGCTGACGTGTCCTTGCCACAACCCGGCTCCGCCACGGTCGAACTTTCGCTGGCCGGAAAAGAAACGGCTCAATCCGTGCAACACGGGGAACGTGTCACACTTGCGTCCGAGCCCGTGGACAGGGCCGAAAACGCCGAGTTGACGCTGGTCACCCGCGGCCATCGGGAAGAAACGGCGGTCCGCTGGAGTAGGCTACGATACGTTTTGGACAGCGAAGAAATTCCTGTCCCTCTCGTCCGTCCTCCGGTCGCCGATGCCATTCCCCCGCCCGTGCTGCCGAACATGCGAGCGTCGATCGAGCAGGAACTGATCGAGTGGGACTGGCGGATGCAGGACGGCATCGGCACCGAGCGGGAACCTCGCGGCTGGCGGGCGGCCATCGAAAAAACGATCCAACGAGGCGATCGGCTGATCGCGCCCCTGACGGAAACCGGTGAGATACCGGCGAAACTGAGCGGGGAATGGGAGGCGGTGCGAGAGGAATTCGAGGGGATGTCGAACGGTGACGACCGCGGCGAGGTGGCATGGGAGACCCTTTGGCTACGCACCCATAAGCTCCGCCGCCGGATCGCTTTGGCCAATCCGCTGGCGCACGTTGGGCCTCTTGTTTTCGTGAAACGGGTGCCGAGCGGATTCAGCCACCAGTTGTCGCAATACGGGGGTCGGCGAGCGCGGCCGGGGGGCGGCATCTTCGTGCTCGACGCGCCGGGCCAATCCATGCGGGCTCGCCGTCTCGACCACGGCCTGCCGATGGGAAGTCCGCTCCATCTGGACGTCTCCTGGGACGGCGAGCGAATCCTCTTCGCCTACTGTGAAACCAAAGCGAACGCGACCGAGTGGGTCTCGAACAGTGACCAGTTCTATCACCTTTACGAGATGTCGGCGGACGGATCCAACGTGCGACAGTTGACCGACGGCCCGTTCGATGATTTCGCGCCCCGTTATCTACCCAACGGGAAGCTTCTGTTTGTTTCGACGCGGCGTGGCGGATTTCACCGCTGTGGGCGCGGGCCATGCCCGGTTTATACCCTGGCGACGGCTGAGCGCGACGGGTCGAATATCCGGGTGATCTCCTTTCACGAAACCCACGAATGGGACCCGGCCGTTTTGAACGATGGCCGAATTGTTTACACGCGCTGGGACTACGTCGATCGACACGCGGTCCACTACCAGCAATTATGGACGGTCCGTCCGGACGGCAGCGACGCGCGAATCTTTTACGGCAACAACACGCTGAACCCGGTCGGCGTTTGGGAAGCCCGGCCGATCCCCGGATCGAATCGCGTGATGGCCACGGCGGCCGCCCACCATGCCATGACGGCGGGTTCGATCATCCGGCTCGATGTGAACCGCGGCATCGACCGGCTGGCTCCCATCACGCGGCTCACCCCCGACGCTCTCTTTCCGGAAAGCGAGGCGCCGGTGCAACGGTGGCACGCTCCGGCTGGCGTGGAGGATCCGCCAGTGGTTCCCGAGGAACAGAAGCGCTGGCCCGGCCACTGCTACCGCACCCCATACCCGCTTTCCGAAGACGTGTTCCTAGCCGCCTACAGCTATGAACCGCTGATTGGTGAACCCGCCGCCAATCGGCCGAACATGTTCGGCATTTATCTTGTGGACCGATTCGGCAACAAGGAACTGCTATACCGCGACACCAACATCGGCAGCCTCTGGCCCATGCCGCTGCGTCCCCGTCGCCGGCCGCCAGTCCTGCCGTCGGTACTGGCGGAAGATCGCGCGGAAACAGGTACGTTCCTGTTGCAGGACGTATATGCCAGCTGGCCGCGCCTGTCCGATTCTCGCGATACCGTGAAGGCACTTCGCATCCTTCAGGTTTTGCCGAAGACCACGCCTCACATCAACACGCCCCGCGTGGGCTTGGCCAACGCCTCGCCCGGCAAACAAGTACTGGGCACCGTGCCGGTCAAGCCGGACGGATCCGCCGTCTTCGAAGCTCCGGCCGGCATTCCGCTCGCCTTCCAGGCATTGGATGAGCGAGGCATGGCGATTCAAACAATGCGCAGCCTGACCTACCTGCAGCCGGGCGAGCAGAGTAGCTGCGTGGGGTGCCATGAACCCCGCTCGCGGGCCCCGGCGGTCATCCAATCCGCTGCGACCACCTGCGATAACCCCTCCGCGATCACGCCGGGCCCGGACGGCTCGAAGCCCTTCAGCTACCCGATCCTCGTGCAGCCGGTACTGGACTCACATTGTGTCTCCTGCCACGGCGGTGAAAAGACCGAGGGAGACCTCGACCTGACCGGCACTCCCGAGGGCCAGTTCACTCGTTCGTATAACGCCCTGGCGCCGCTGGTTCCTTTCT